>JBBSGZ010000025.1:0-35563 GCA_038253555.1 Thermoanaerobaculia bacterium | reverse complement strand
CTGCACGCGCCCCAGCGCCTCCGCGACGTCGCGGCTCTCGATTCCGTCCTCGTAATACTCGAATCCTTCGGCGACGCCGGAGCCGTGATCGAGCACGAACGCGGAAACCGCTCCTCCGGTGGCGTAGCCGCGCGCGCGGAGGAATCCGGCGAGCGTCGGATGCTTCGCGCCCATGCGATACCCCACATTGTCCCGGACACCGTGTCGAAAAGGCAGCAGCCCTGTCCACAGCGAGACGTGGGAGGGAAGCGTGAGAGGAACGTGCGCGACGGCATTGTCGAACACGACCGAATCGCGCGCCAGCCCATCGAGGCCAGGCGTCTCGACGCGGCGGTAGCCGTACGCGGGCAAATGATCCGCCCGCAGAGTGTCGATCGAAATGACGAGCACCGGCGCGTGAGGAAAGATTCCCGGCCCCCGAGGCGAGCATGTGGCCGCGGCGAGCGGCACGAGGAATACCAGCGCCGCGAGCAGGCGCGGACCGCGACGCGAGTCCGTCAAATGCGGCGCGAGCGCGGGACCGTCAAAGCGATTTGAGCATTTCGCGAGCGTCCTTGGCCTCGGCGCCGCTCGGTGCGAGCTGAAGGTACTTCTCGAGATCCGCACGCGCCTCCGACTTCTTCTTCAGCTGCATTCGGGCGAGCGCACGCATGTAGTAGGCGTCGGCCAGACCGGGCTGGACCGCCACCGCCTTGCTCAGAGCCGCCTCCGCCTCCGAAGCCTTCTTCTTGTTCAGCAGGAGGATGCCGATGTTCAGATACGGCTGTCCGTCCTTGATCCTGTCTTCCGGCACCTTAGCCAGCGCTGCCTGTCCCGCGTCCAGGTTGCCGCGCTGGAGCTCGAGCTCCGCGATCATGCGCCAGGGTGTCGGGTCCTGCGGGTCCTTGTCCGCGGCCTGGCGCGCGTACTGAATGGCTTTTTCGGCGTTGCCTTCACCGTAGTAGGAGGCGGCCAGCCGCATCAGCAAGGGCGCGTTGTCGGGAATCTCAGTCAGAGCGCGGGCGTAGTTCTCGCGCGCCTCGGCGTAATTTTTCGCAGCCAGCGCCGCGTTGGCCTTTTCGATCGCGTCGCCGGTTTCCTTCGAGACTTTCTTGCCGCCCACGAGGAGCTGCTCCTGCTTCTCGGCGGCCGGGGCCGGCTGAAGGGCCTGGAGCTGGATCTCGATGGGAGGGTTGCGCTCGGCCTCTTTCAACTGGGCCGAGATCTGCCGCGTCTGGTAGCCGGGCGCTTCGAAGTCGATATTCCAGGGCCCGCCGGTCAGGCCGAGCATCGCCCACTTTCCCTTTTTGTCCGTGACGAGATCCGGGCCGTCGGGGTGCTGCTTCCAGCGCAGGTGGACTTTCGCGCCCTCGATCGGTTCGCCCTTCTCATTCTTGACGGAACCTTCGACACGGACCCTGCCGCCCCGCCATTCCTGCGCCGAGCCCGACGGGGCCGATAAAACGAAAACCGCGAAAAGAGCCGGTAAAAAAGAGCGGTATTTCATGGAAAACCTCCATCTGCAACCCGGACGTGAAATCTTATTTCAACTCTTCCGCGGGCGGCGCCGCGCCGCGGGCAGGCTGGCATGAGGGGCACCAGTAGGTCGAGCGGCCCGAAGTGCCCTGCCGGCGCATGAGAATGCGAGTGCCACAGGAGACACAGGGAAGTCCCGAACGGCGATACACGGCATAGCGCGGTCCGCCGTGCGCGCCCTCTCGCGTGGCGCGTATCGTCGCGCCGGGAGCGACGTTGGCGGACATCATGCGGAGCGCCGTGGAAACGACGAGGTCGATCTCCGCGTCGGACATCCGGCCGATGACGACGAAGGGACTCGTTCGAGCGGCGAAGAGCGCTTCCGACTTGTAGATGTTCCCGATTCCGGCGAGTGCGCTCTGGGCGAGGAGGGCTTCGCCGAGGGGCGCGTCCGGGATCGCGCGAAGGCGCGTGCGAGCCGCCCCGAGGTCGAAGTCCGCGGCGAGGATGTCCGGCCCCAGTCGAGGAAGGCCGCGGTGGCGCTCAACCCCGCCCGGAGACAACAGCTCCATCACGGGCGCGTTGAAGCACACCGCGACGAAGTCGGCGGTCTCGAGAACCGCACGCGCCTGCCGTTCCGGCTTCCGCCACCGCTCTCCCGGGCGGTAGATGTGCCATGAGCCGGTCATCTGCATATGAGAGTGGAGCGTCCGGCCGTCGTCGAACAGCATCAGCAGATGTTTCCCGCGAGACTCCACTCGGACGACCCGGCGGCCCGCCAGCGCGGCGTCCGACAGCGCTGGAAGCGGCGAGCGCCACCGGACGATCTCCTTCCCTTCGAGCGCGCGCGCCAGGGAACGCGCGGCGCGAAAAATCGTGTCGCCTTCAGGCATTCGATGCGGACGAGCGCGGGTTGTCGGCGGGGCCGGGCGAACGAAGGGCCGCCGCGCGTTTTAAGTATCCGCGGCTCCCGAGCGTGAACCCCGCGGCGGCGAGAAAGGGAGAAAGTGGCGAGACCCCGGGGTCCCCCCCGTCGATGCGTCCGATCAGGACGGCGCGGCGCCGGCCCTCTTCGACGAGGCCGGCGAGCGTCGATGCGATCGCCCGCGCCGCCTCGGTCCGCTCGGGCTCTTCGGGAGGCAAGAACGTGACGAGGTTTCTCTCCCCCCGCCCGGACGCGGCGAGAAGCTCCCCCTCCCGGAGCAGAACCCGGGCGCCGGCGGCGCGGGAGGGGCGGGGCGCTGCCTCGGAGGTGTCGGGCCAGGGAACGGCGGCCCCGTAGGGATTCGCCGGGTCCGCCGCCGCGAGAATCCAGGTGCGCCCCTCCCCTTCGGGCGCCGGCTCGCGCGAGAAGCGCAGCCGGTCGTCGGCCCCCGGCAGCGCGAACTGCGTGGCGCCGAGCCCCGCGACGAAATAGCCGCGCCGGATGCGGCCCGCCTGTTCCATCGCCTGAAAGATCGGATACACCGCCGAAAACCCTCCGGCGATCCCTTCCGCATGCACGGCTTCCCGGGTCACGACTCCGTACCGTTCGAGCAGAGACGCGGCCAGGGCCGTGCGGCGCTCCGTCTCGCTCGCAGCGGCGGACCCGCCACCGGGCAAGAGGGACCAGCGCCCCTCGCTGCCCGGCGGGCCGGAACGACGGCTGCGAAACGACCGGTTGCGCAGGCTGCGCCGCTCTTCCGATGCCGCCCCTTTCAAAAAGGACCGGAGCGGCGCCAGCGTGTCGTTGGTGACCTCGCCTGCCCAGACGAGATCCCAGAGCGAGCGGACGAGATCGCCGGCAAAAGCGCCGGTCTCCCTCGCGAGATCGGTGAAGAACAGCGCCCCGCGCGCGGCGAGGATTTCACGCAAACGCCCGGCGAGCTCTCCGTCCGCGCGCGCTCCAGGGCGGGCGAGCAGCGCATATCGGTCGGGAAGGTGCAGCGCGATGCGGCCATCGGACGGACCGACGGGTTCGATGCCTGTCCACAGAACTTCGCCGGCCGCGCAGAGAAGATCGAGGTCGGCGGGCTTGTACCCGGACACCCGCGCCGCAAGAATTTCGCTTTCCAGAACGGACGCGGGAAGCGGGCAGCCCTGCAACTGCTCGATGGCCGAGAGAAGCGCATCGAGACCCTTCCGGGGAGTCCGGACGCCCTGCCAGTCGGCCAGAAACCGCCCGAGGGCCGCGGGGAGCACCGGCTCGACCTCGCGCCGGAGTCGGGCGAGCGACCGGCGCTTCAAAGAGCGCAGGACTTCGGCGTCGCACCACTCCCTCGTGCGTCCGGAGGGAAGGAACTCCCCTTCGACCACGCGCCCGGCGGCGGCGAGACGCTCGAGCGCCAGACGGACCGAGGCGATGGGAAGGTCGAACCGGGCCGCCGCCCCCTCCGCCAGAAAAGGGGGATGTGTCCTCGCGTAGCGGGAGATCAGATCGCCGAGAGGATCCCGCGGAGACTCGAGGAAAGCGTCCGGGAGCCCGGGAGGAATGACGATCCCGAGCGCGTCGCGCAACCGCCCGGCGTCCTCCGCGGCCACCCACCTCCGATCGCCCGCAATGCCGACCTGGACGATCCGCCGGTCCCGGCGCAGCGACTCGAGCCACTCGTCGGCCGCGTCCGGCGGCTGCGAACGCAGGCGCACCTCGTCCGCCGTCAGGTCCCCCAACCCGAGAAGCAGGTCATGCAGTCCGTCCGCGTGCCGGGCGGCTCGCGTTCCGTCGAGGCGCTGCAGCGACCGGCCGAGCTCTTCGATCGCATCGGGATCCAGAAGGTCGCGCAGCTCCGCCTGCCCCAGAAGCTCCTTCAGCTGCGCCTGGTCTACGGAAAGGGCCTGCGCGCGGCGCTCCGCGAGAGGGGCGTCGCCGTCGTAGACAAAATTGGCCACGTACGAGAACAGGATCGAGGCGGCGAACGGCGACGCGACTCTCGATTCGGCGGCGACGACGCGAATGCGGCGGGACGCGATGCGGCGGAGGATGTCCAGGAGCCCCGGCAGGTCAAAAACGTCCCGGAGACACTCCCGATACGTCTCCAGGATCATCGGAAACGATCCGTAGCGGGACGCGACCGCGAGCAGGTCCGCAGAGCGTTTTCGCTGAGCCCACAGCGGAGATCGGCGGCCGGGGTGGCGGCGCGGAAGGAGGAGCGCCCGGGCCGCGTTCTCTCGAAAGCGCGCCGCAAAGAGCGATGTCTGACCGAGAGCGCCGACTAGAAGGTCCTCGACCTCGTCCGCGACGGGCAGAAAAAGAGAGACGTCCGGAGCTTCGTCGGATTCCGGCAGTCGGAACACCATTCCGTCGTCCGACCAGAGCATCTCGATTTCCGACCCGCGCTCTTCGCGCAGGCGCGCGACGACAGCCATCGCCCAGGGCGCGTGCACCCGGGCCCCGAACGGGGACAGGACGCACACGCGCCAGTCGCCGATTTCGTCCAAGTAACGCTCGACGACGATTGCCCGATCGCTCGGCACCTCCCCCGTCGCCTCCGCCTGTTCGGCGAGGTACGCCAGGAGGTTCGTCGCCGCACGCGCGTCGAGCCCGTGGTCCCGGGTGAGCCGGACGAGCGCGTCCGCGGGCGGCGCCGTCGAAAGCTCCCGCGCGAGCTGACCGACGGCGCGGCCGAACTCCGGCGGCCGTCCGGGCCGGTCCCCGTGCCAGAAGGGCATCTTCCCGGGTTGTCCCGGCGCGGGGCTGACGAGGACGCGGTCGTGCGTGATCTCCTCGATCCGCCACGAAGAGGCTCCCAGGAGAAAGACGTCGCCGGGTCGCGACTCGAACACCATTTCCTCGTCGAGCTCCCCGACGCGGCGGCTCCGTGCCTTGTCTTCGGTCCCGGAGTCGCCCGCCAGGAAAACACCGAAGAGCCCGCGGTCGGGGATCGTCCCTCCGTTGATGATCGCGACGCGCCCCGCCCCTTCGCGAGCGCGGACTGTGCCGCCCACCCGGTCCCAGGTGATGCGCGGCCGGAGCTCGGCGAATTCGTCCGAGGGATAACGGCCCGAAAGCATGTCGAGCACGCCCTCGAACGAGCCCCGGGGAAGCTCGGCGAACGGGGCCGCGCGGCGGACGAGATCGTAAAGAGCGTCCGTCGCGATCGGGCCGGCGGACGCGATCGCGACGATCTGCTGGGCGAGCACGTCGAGAGGGTTTCTCGGGTAAAACGTCTCCTCGACTTTCCCCTCGATCATCCGCACCGTGGCGGCGGCGCATGCGAGCAGATCTCCCCGGTATTTCGGGAAGATGACGCCCCGTGAGACAGCGCCCACGGAGTGCCCTCCGCGGCCGATCCGCTGGATGCCCGACGCGACGGAGGGGGGGGCCTCGATCTGGACGACCAGGTCGACCGCTCCCATGTCGATGCCAAGCTCGAGCGAAGAGGTGGCGACGATCGCGGGGAGCTCGCCGCGCTTCAGCCGGTCTTCGATCTCCAGCCGCTTCTCTCGCGCGATCGACCCGTGGTGCGCGAGCGCGCTCTCTTCTCCCGCGATCTCGTTCAACGCGGACGCCATCCTTTCGGCGAGGCGCCGGCTGTTTACGAAGATCATCGTCGAGCGGTGTGCGCGCACGAGCTCGACCAGCCTCGGGTGGATCGAAGGCCAGATGGACCGGCGCTTCGGTCCCGCAGCCGCCGGGCCGGAAGGAATCTCATCGACGATTTCGCCGAGACGCGACATGTCTTCGACCGGAACTTCTACGGTGAGCTCGAACGCCTTCTTGTGGCCCGCGTCGACGATCGACACGGGCCGCGGCTTCCAGTCGCCCCCGGCCGAGGGTTCCCCGCCGCCTAAGAGCCGGGCAATTTCTTCGAGCGGCCGCTGCGTCGCGGAGAGCCCGATGCGTTGCAGGGGCCTCGAACCCGGCTGTCGGAGCGCCTCGAGCCGCTCGAGCGACAGGAAAAGGTGCGCTCCGCGTTTTCCGGAAACGAGCGAGTGGATCTCGTCGACGATGACCGTCTCGATCCAGGGCAGGAGGGATCGGGCGCCCGACGTCAGCAGGAGATAGAGAGACTCGGGCGTCGTGATCAGAATGTCCGGAGGGTTCCGGAGCATGCGCGCGCGGTCCGCCGCCGGCGTGTCGCCCGTGCGGATCGCGAGAGTGGGCGTCGTGAAGGGAACTTCTGCGCGCCCCGCGACCGCGGCGATTCCGGCGATCGGCGCCCGAAGGTTGCGCTCGACGTCCACCGCGAGCGCCTTCAGCGGGGAAACGTAGAGGACCCGGCAGCGTTCGAGCTTTGGCGGGACCGGAGAAAAGAGCAGCCGGTCGATGGCCGCAAGAAATGCGGCGAGTGTCTTGCCGGAGCCCGTCGGAGCCAGGAGAAGCGTCGATTGCCCGCCGACGATGGACGGCCACCCTTTTGCCTGCGCGCGGGTCGCCTCGGCGAAGGACCCTTCGAACCAGCGGCGGACCGGCTCGCTGAACGCGGCGAGAGGATGCGAACCCATAGGGCGGATTCTATGGAGGTGCCGGTATCGGGCGCTGTCTGGAAGCCGGCGTCCGGCGAAGGGCGGGGCGCGGACGGCGAAGGCATGAACCCCCGGCGCGCTTCCCCCTAATTGACCGGGCGGATGTCTCTCAGCTGGTGGTCCCCGATGACGATCTGGACTCGAGTGCCGTCGGTGTAACGGGTGTACTGCATCATCGTGACCTGGAAGCGGTAACGCGCCGTGGCTTCGCCGTCTCTCGCTTCGAAGACCAGGTAGTAGTTCCCGTTGCCGGAGAAACTCGCCCCGCCGCGGCCGGGCGCTTCGTGTTCGCGATCGACCACGGTCGCTTCCAGGGACTTGAATGCCGCGTCAGTGCGCGCCTTCGAGCTCGCGCAGCCCGGCCCGACGAGCGCGACCCACACGAGGAGCAGCGGGAGAATCCGCGACCGTGGCGGCGAGACGCCAGCGCTCACTTTTTCTCCCGGGCCATCTTCTCGATCTCGGTCCGGGCCCGGTCGACGGCCTCGCGCGCCGCTTTCAAAAGGTCGGCGGATAAAACCCGCCCCTCTTCGAAGACCGTCCGGCCGAGCGCCGAAAAGGACCGGCCGAGCTCGCGCAGCTCGTCCACGACCGCCCGGTCCCGCTCTCCCGCCCCCTTATCGCTCGAATTCATGTTTTCCATCGCTTTGCCTCCCTGCGAGCGCTTCGCGAGCAGCCGAAAGCGCCTGCCACCGCAAAATACTCCTGCAAGACCTCTACCGCACGCGAACTCCGTTCTTGATCACGATGTCGACCCTCTGAAGCAGGGCGATGTGCGTCAGGACGTCCCCCCGGACGGCGATCACGTCCGCGAAGCGGCCGGGCGCCAGAGTGCCGAGGTCCTTTTCCCGCTTCAGCCAGACGGCGGGCCAGCGGGTCGCGCCCGCGATGGCCTGCATGGGTGTCATCCCGAGATCGACCCACGTCGCCAGCTCGCGCCACGTCGAGTCCGTGTGGAAATTGCCGGGGATTCCGGAGTCGGTTCCGACGAGAAGCGTCACGCCGGTCTCGCGCAGCTGGCGGAACTTCGCCGCAAGGGTCGGGAGCCGCCGGCGGACGAGCTGGAAGTAGGGGAGGCCCGTGATGTTGCGCAGGGACTCGCGGATGTCTTTCACGATGTCGGGCGCGAGGCCCGCCTGCCACCGCGGGTCGTCGAGGCGTCCCGGGAAGACGTCGGCCGTGTAGGCGGAGAGGAAGAGTCCTTCGACCGTCGGGCACCACGCGAGCCCCTGGTTGCGCTTGCGTAGCGCCGCCAGGATGTCCTCCGGGTAGCCGGGCTGGGTTCCGAGGCCGGTGTGCTCGAAGCAGTCCACCCCGTGCTTCAAGCCGACCCGGATCTCGTCTTCCCGGTGGCCGTGCGCCACAACCGGCCGTCCGGCCGCGTGCGCCGTCTCGACGATCGCGCGCACCTCTTCGTCGGTCATCTGGTCCTGGTCGATCAGCTTGATGAGATCGACCCCGGCATCGACCACCTTTCGGACCTTCGCGCGGGCATCGGCGGCCCCCGTCACTCCCCAGCGGAACTCTTTCTCGTAGTCGTTGTACGGAGCGTGCTGAAGAAACGGACCCGAGACGAAGAGCCGCGGCCCCGGAATCTCGCCCCTCTCGATCCTCCTCTTCACCAGGAGAATGTCGTCGAGCGGGGCGCCCAGATCTCTCGCAAACGTGACGCCGCTCTCGAGAAGCTGCTTCGCGGCCGCCGGCATGATCTCCGCCACGAATCGCGGCCGATAGGTCTTGTCCCAGTGCTCGTAGTCGCCGTGGCCCACGATCATCAGGTGAACGTGCATGTCCGCGAGCCCCGGCAGCACGCTCATGCCGCGGGCATCGATGGTCGGCGTGCCCGGCGGGACCGCCACTTCTGCGCGCGTTCCCACCGCGAGGATCCGTTCTCCCGCAATCAGGACGACGCCGTCTTCGATGGGTTTGCCTTCGTAGCCGTCGATCACCCGTCCGCCGACGAGCGCGAGAGTCGGCTTTGCCGCCGGCTCGGCGGAGGGAGACGGCACCGAGACGAAGAGAGCGGCGAGCACAAGAGCGAGGCGGCGCATGGCGGCGGTATCGTAAGCCGGAAAACGGGATCAGAACCCGTGAATCGGGACGGTAACGGGAACGGAGGCCGGCGGCTGGCAGCAAACGGCAACCTCATATAAGGTTCCGCGCGTCGAGACAGAGGAGGCTTCGTGAAGAAATCTTTTCGCGCGCGCGTGGCGCTCGTTGGTTTGGGACCGATCGGAATCGAGGTCGGCAAAGCCCTGGTCGGGCGGCCCAATGTCGAAATCCTCGGAGCCGCGGACCCCGCTCCCGACAAGGCGGGACGCTCGGTCGCACAGGTCCTCGGGTCTTCGGGCGAAGGTCCGTACGTGGATTCGACCGCGGCCGAGCTTTACTCCCGGTCGGCCCGCGAGCGGGGCAAATCCGACGTCGTCATCCTCTGCACTGGATCCCGGCTCGACGCCGTCGCTCCCCAGATCGAGCAGGCGATCGAGGCCGGCTGGCACGTCGTCTCGACGTGCGAGGAGCTCTCATTTCCGGAGCTGCGGCACTCCGCTCTCGGGCGCCGCATCGACGAGCGGGCGAAGGCGCGCGGCGTCGCGGTTCTCGGGACCGGCGTCAACCCGGGCCTGGTCATGGACCGGCTCGCGCTCTCGGCCGCCGCCGCCTGCGTGCGCGTCGAACGCGTCCGGGTGACCCGGATCGTGGATGCCGCCAAGCGCCGCGGCCCCCTGCGCGCGAAGGTCGGCGCCGGCCTGACCCGCGAACAGTTCGCGTCCGGAGTCGCGGCGAAGAAGCTCGGGCACGTCGGCCTCTCCGAGTCCGCGGCGATGCTCGCGCTCGGGCTCGGGCTCGCGATCGACGAGATCACCGAATCGATCGAGCCGGTTATCGCGGAGCGCGAGACCGACGGGGTTCCGGCCGGGCACGTCCTCGGCCTCCACCAGATCGCGCTCGTGCAGGGCGGAGACGAACCGCGGGTGATCCTCGATCTCACGATGGCGGTCGGCGTCGAGGATGCCTCGGACACGATCGAAATCGAGGGCGATCCCCCGGTTCTGCTTCGGGTCTCGGGGGGGGTCCACGGAGATCGCGCCACCGTCGGGTGTGTCGTCAACGCGATCCCGTTCATCGTGGACGCGCCCGCGGGGCTCCATACCGTCGTGACGCTGCCCCTGTTCGGACTGCTGCCGCAGGAGGCATAAAGAAACGTCGGCGGCTCCGCCGCCTCCCGCTTATGGATCTGCCCGGCGGGATGCAGGAGCGGGATTCTCTGGTGAGGGCCCGGGTCCGCCCCCTCGCCCCGGACTCGGGGAGAGGGTTGGGGTGAGGGGGCCCGCAGGCAGGCCGTGCGCACTCGGCCCGTGCAGCCGAACATACCCACCTCCCTCTGGACAAACGGTTTCGGGCCTCGCGGTCCTGACAAACTGCGCGGGTGCCTGTTCTGGAGACGACGACCCGGGTGGCGGCCCCGCTGGACGAGGTGTTTGCTTTCTTTTCGGATCCGGCCAACCTCGCCCGAATCACGCCGCCGTGGCTGCGGTTTCGGATCGAGGGACCCGCGCCGGGGCGGATGGAAGAAGGGGCGCGCATCGAGTATCGGATTCGATGGATGGTCTTCACTCTCCGTTGGGTGACGGTCATCGCGCGCTGGATGCCGGGCGTCGAATTTCAGGATCGTCAGGAGCGCGGGCCCTATCGAACCTGGATCCATACCCATCGATTTCAGAGCGACGGGAACGGAGTGCTCATGCGAGACCGTGTCGAGTACGCGCTGCCGTTTGGCGTCCTCGGCCGGATCGCCCATACCCTGCTCGTCCGGCAACAGCTCGAAGGCATCTTCGAGTACCGGCGCTCCGCGATCGAGAAAATATTTCCGGGGAAGAGGTGAGCTCGACAATCCAGCGGATTTCTGCGAACGCGCCCGACTCCCCGGCCGTGGAACGTGGGGCCGCAGGAGCGGCAACCCCGGCCGATCCGGTCCATCCGCGGGAGGCGAAGCGAAGCGGAGCCGAGGTTTGACGGCCATCGTCCACTGGTTTCGGCGGGACCTCCGTCTCGCGGACAACACGGCCCTCGTCGCGGCGGCGCGCGACGCCGAGCGTGTCATTCCTGTCTTCGTTCTCGACGACCATTATGGCGACGATCCCGGCATCGGAGCCGCGCGATTTCGATTTCTTCGCGAGAGCCTGGAGGAGCTCGAGGGGACCGTCGCCGCCGCCGGCGGGCGGCTGCTCGTCCGGCCGGGTCCCGCCTCGCGGGCGCTACCGGAGCTCGTCGCCGAAACCGGAGCCAGGGCGGTTTACGCCAACGCGGAGATCGGCCCGTACCCCGAGGCGCGGGACTCGGCGGCCTCCGACGCGCTGCTTCGCCTCGGCGCGGAGCTGCGCCTCTTTCCCGACGCGCTGCTCGTCGAGCCGGACGCGCTCCTCTCCGGCGCGGGCGAGCCGTATACGGTGTACACGCCCTTTGCCCGCCGATGGACGGACCTCGAAAAGGCCGCCCCGATTCCGGCTCCCGCGCGGCTGACGACACCCTCTCTTCGCAGCGTTCCAATCGCCCGGGTGCGCGCCTGGCGCGACCTGTCCGCTGACCCGATCGCGCCGCGAGGGGGAGAGTCGGAGGCCGCGAGGCTGCTGTCCCGTTTCTGCGAGCGCGCGCTGGCATCCTACGGAAAAGGGGGCCGGGACCGCCCGGATCTTGAAGCCACGTCGAGGCTCTCGCCTCACCTTCATTTCGGAACGATCTCTCCGAGGACGGTCCGGGCGCGGGTCCTCGAATCCGCGCCAGGCCCGCGGGACGGCGCGGCGTTCGTGCGCGAGCTGGCCTGGCGGGACTTCTACCACCACGTTCTTTTTCACTTTCCGCGCGTGGCGACCGAGAGCTTCCGCCCGGAGCTCGACCGGCTGGAGTGGCAAAAGAACACCCGCGCGGTGGCGGCCTGGCGGGCGGGAGAAACCGGTTACCCGCTGGTGGACGCCGCCATGCGCCAGCTCGCCTCCACGCACTGGATGCACAACCGCGCACGCATGGTGGTCGCTTCGTTCCTCACCAAGGACCTCCACGTGCACTGGCGGGAGGGGCAGGCGTGGTTCGAGCACGAGCTCGCCGACGCGGATCTGGCGAGCAACAACGGCGGCTGGCAGTGGGCGGCGGGCTCGGGCACGGACGCCGCGCCGTATTTCCGCATCTTCAATCCGGTGCTCCAGTCGAAGAAGTTCGATCCCGACGGCGCCTACATCCGCCGGTACGTCCCCGCCCTGGCACGAGTCCCCGACGAGAAACTGCACGAGCCCTGGACGATGACCGGCGACGAACAGAAAGCGTCGGGATGCCGCATCGGCCGGGACTACCCCGCCCGGATCGTGGATCACGAGGTGGAGAGGCGGGTGGCGCTCCAGATGATGCAGGAAGTAAAGAGAGGCTGAGCAGCGGTCCGTTCAACTGGCGAGTCACCAAACGGTCTCCGCCTTCGCCCTTCGCCCTCCCCTCGCCGGCGCGCCCCGTCGCCCCACCTCGCTCGCTAGAATCCCCACGATGGCCGACTTTCCCTCCCCGCACCTCGAAGTCCGCCCCGAGGGTCTCTTCGCGCCGGCGTTCGAAGCGTGGATCGACCCGGCCGCTCCCGCGCCGCGCGCCATCGTTTCCCACGCGCATGCGGATCATGCGGCCGCCGGCCACGGGGAGGTCTGGGCCACCCGGGAGACGCTCGGGATTTATCGGAGACGAAATCCGGAGTGGACGGGACGGGAGCGCCCGCTCGCCTACGGAGAGACCGTGGCGGGAGACGGCGCGGAGCTCACGCTCTTTCCGTCGGGACACATCCTCGGGTCCGCTCAGATCCGCATCGAGGGACCGACGGGCTCCCTCCTCTACACCGGGGACTTCCGCCGCGGCGCCTCGCGCACGGCCGTCCCCGCAGAGGCTCCACGCTCCGACGTTCTCGTGACCGAGTCGACCTTCGGCCTCCCCGTCTTTCGCTTTCCGCCCCGGCCCGAGCTCGAAGCGCACCTGGTTTCGGCGTGCCGCGCCGCGGCCGACGACGGTGTCGTCCCGGTTGTTCTCGCGTATGCGCTCGGGAAGTCTCAGGAAGCGGCGCTCGCTCTCACCGAAGCGGGAATCCCGACCGTTCTGCACGGGGCCGCATGGAAGCTGGTGCCCGAGTACGAGGCGGCTGGATTCGCGTTCCCGCTCTCGCGCCCCTACGACAGCGGGCCGGTGCAGCCGGGAGAGGTTCTGATCGTTCCGCCGCACTGCGCGCGCACGCCCGTCGTCCGGCAGGTCAGGAAGCGCCGCATCGCGTATCTGTCGGGGTGGGCGCTGCGGGAGGCCTCCCGCGCGGAACATGACGCCGAAGTTCTGCTGCCCTTCTCCGATCACGCTGATTTCGACGAGCTGCTCGCGCACGCGGCGGACGTCTCCCCGCGGCGCGTGCTGACGCACCATGGGTACGCGCGGGACTTCGCGCGCATCCTGCAGGGCCGCGGCGTCGAAGCGACGCCGCTCGCCGAGGGCGGCGAGCGGGCGGCGGAAGATCCATGAGCGCGTACCGGGCGCTGGCGGAAGCGCTCGAAGGCGCCGCGGCGATCCGGAGCAAGCTCGTCAAAATCGAGCGCCTCGCCGCCGCGATCGCTCCGCTCTCGGGTGACGAACTGGTGGCCGCCGCCCGGCTCCTCTCCGGATCTCCCTTCGCCGAGTGGGAGCAGTCAGTCACTTCCGTCGGCTGGGCGACCCTCTCCCGCGCCGCAAACGCGGTCACCGGGTGGGACATGGAGACGATCGGCGCTTCCGCGCGCGCCATCGGCGACCTCGGCGAAGCGATCGGACTGATGCTCCCGCGGGACAACGGCGCGGGCCGCGACAGACTCCAGGTCCTCGAGGTGGACGCACGGCTGCGCGACCTCGCCGGGATGAGGAAAGCCGCGCAGAAGCAGGCACTCCTGGAAGAGCTGCTCCGAAGGGCGACTCCCGTCGAAGCGCGGTACCTCGTCAAGACGCTGTCCGGGGGTCTCCGGGTGGGCGCCGATCTCGCGACCGTCGAGGAGGCGATCGCCGCGGCGTTTCAGGTCGATCGTGAAGCGGTCGCTCGCGCCCGGCGCGACTGCGGCGACATCGGCGAGACGGCGGAGGCGGCGCGGGCGGGACGGCTCCCCGACATCCGCTTTCGCCTCTTTCACCCGATTGGTTTCATGCTCGCTTCCCCGATCGAGAACCCGGAGGAGATCGTCCCCGAGCTGCCGTCCCTGGCTGTCGAGGACAAATTCGACGGCATCCGCGCCCACGCCCACAAGTCGGGCTCGCGGGTCGTGCTCTTCTCCCGGACGCTCGACGACGTCACGGCTCAGTTCCCCGAGATCGCGCTCTCTCTGGCCGGCCCTCCGGGCCAGTTCCTGCTGGACGGGGAGATCGTCGCCTGGACGGGAGATCGCGTCGATTCCTTCTTCCGGCTGCAGCGCCGTCTCGGAAGGAAGGCTCCCCCGGCGGAGCTCCTCGCCGAGATTCCCGTCGCTTTCATCGCCTACGACTGCCTGGCGTCCGGCGAGACGCCGCTCTTCGAACGGCCCTGGAGCGAGCGACGGTCCGAGCTCGAACGTCTCGCGGAGGGGGGAGGATTTTTCCTGTCACCGGTGCGGCGCGCGTCCCACGCGGCCGGCCTCGAAACGTTCTTCTCGGAGGCCCGGGAACGCGGCAACGAGGGGCTGATGTTCAAGCGCGAGGACTCGCTCTACCAGGCGGGAAAACGCGGCCGCGCGTGGCGGAAGTGGAAGAAGGCGCTCGCGACGCTGGACGTCGTCGTCACCGCCGTCGAGCAGGGGAACGGAAAGCGGGCGGGCATGCTGTCGGACTACACGTTCGCGGTCCGGGACGGCGACCGCCTGGTCAATATCGGGAAGGCTTACACCGGTCTCACGGACGAAGAGATTCGCAGGATGGGGGCGGTGTTCCGGAAGATAACCGTGGCAAAGTACGGGCCCGTGCGCGCCGTCGCGCCCAAGGTGGTCCTGGAGGTGGCCTTCGACACCATCCAGAAGAGCAGCCGTCACAAGTCCGGGTTCGCGCTGAGATTTCCCCGGATCGTCCGGATCCGCGAGGACAAGACCCCGGCGGACGCGGACACCGTGGAGGCGGTCGAAGCGATCTGGAGGGGAATTCAGGGGTTGTGAGAGGGACGGGAAACGGGAAACGGGAAGTCGAAACGCAGAGAAAAAATCCGAAAAAGCGGATTCGACGCTAAAAAAGGCGGGCCCGGCTCAAACGGCCGGGCCCGAGGAAGGAAGGTATCGCGTGCTGATCCTCTAAACCGGAGGCAGCGGAAGTTTCATTCCGACCGATCCTCGTTTTCCGTCTCCCGTTTCCCGTCCCATCCCGTTTCCCGTCCCCTCACCTCGGCACGATCTCGTACTCTTCGGGGGACAGCGTCGCGTCCTCCTGGATCTCCAGATCCACGCCGAGCCGCTGCTGGACATCCTCGAGAACGGCCCTTTCGTCATCGGCGAGCAGGCGGGCGAGCGACGGGGAAACGCGGATGCGGATGGTCTCGCCCGGACTATAGAGCGTCGGAGGGCGGAGCAGGTCGCGGCGCAACTCGAGCGCGAGGGTCAGGTCCGTCCGCACCCGCCCGCGCCCCGAGCACGACGGGCAGGGCCGCGTGAGTGTTTTCTCGAGATTTCCCCGAGAGCGCTGCCTGGTCACCTCGACCAGACCGAACTCGGAGAGCTGCAGGATCCTCGTCCGTGCGCGATCCCGGGCGAGCTCGAGCTCTAATTTTTCGAAGACTTCGCGGCGATGGGCGGGATCGCCCATGTCTATGAAGTCGATCACCAGAAGTCCGCCGAGATCCCGCAGCCGGATCTGCCGGGCAATCTCCGGGACCGCCTCGAGATTCGTGGCGAACACGGTGTCCTCGAGAGCGTCCTTGCCCACGAACTTCCCCGTATTGACGTCGATGGCGACCAGGGCTTCGGTCTGCTGAATGACGATCGAGCCTCCCGAGGAAAGCTCCACGTGGCGCCGCAGGGCGCGGGAGATCTCCTCCTCCACCCCGGCCGTCTCGAAAAGCGGCGGCTCGGAGGGGCAGAGCTCGACGGCCGGGACGAGCGAAGGCGCGACGGCTCCGAGGAATTCGACGAGTCGCGCATGCGTCGGCTCGTCGTCCACCCGGATCGCCGCGAAGTCCGTCGAGACGAGGTCCCGCACGACGCGCAGCGCGAGGTCGAGCTCGCGGTGCAGGAGCGTCGGGGCGGACGACCGTTCCGCCTGCCGGGCGATACGCTCGGCCAGGTCCCTCAGGTACCGCTGATCCGCCGAGAGCTCTCCAGGTCCCGCTCCTGCCGCCGCCGTGCGGGCGATGAGGCCCCCGGAGCCCGGCAGCTCCTCGAGAAGGCGGCGCAGCCGGTCCCGCTCGGTTTCGTCGCTGATGCGCCGGGAGATTCCGATTTCGCGGGCGGACGGGAGGTATACGAGAGTCCGCCCCGGAAGCGACAGCGCCGCCGTGACGCGCGGCCCCTTCCCCGACAGCGGATCTTTCGTGACCTGCACCACGATCTCCTGCCCTTCCTTGACGAGGTCGTCGATCCGGGGACGGTCCTCGGGAGCCGCGCCGGAGACGCCATTCCCGCCCGCCTCGTCCCCCTCTTCCTCGACGCGGCCCGGCAGCGCGTCCTCGACGTAGAGAAACGCGTCGCGGTCGAGGCCAATCGAGACGAACGCCGCCTGCATGCCCGGGAGGACCCGGTGCACGCGCCCCAGGTAGATGTTTCCGACGAGGCCCCGATGCTCGCGGCGTTCGTGGAACACCTCGACGACGCGCTGGTCCTCCAACAACGCCACCCGGGTCTCGGGCGGCGTTGCGTTGACGAGGAGCTCCTTCCTCACGCGTTCGCGAACCGGCGGTAGTGAACGCCCAGGATGAGGCCGATCGAGAGAAACGTCGTCGCGACGGAAGAGCCGCCGTACGAGACGAGCGGCAGCGGAATGCCTGTCGTCGGGAGGAGTCCGATCATCATCGACGCGTTCACCATGACGGAGAAGAAGATCACGGCCGCGAGACCGAGTATGAGAAACACTCCTCCCCTGTCTCGAGCGACCGCCGCGAGAGTCAGGGAGCGAAGCACCAGCGTCGCAAAGAGTCCGAGGATGAGGATCACCCCCAGGAATCCCCATTCTTCGGCGATGACCGCGAAAATGAAGTCGGTGTGCTGGACGGGCAGGAATCGCAGCTGGCTCTGCGTGCCCGAGCGGAATCCCTTTCCCGTGAAACCGCCCGAGCCGACGGCGATCTTGGACTGCCGCACCTGATAGCCCGACTTCAAGACGTCCTGATCGGGGTTGAAGAAGGTCGAGATCCGCTGCTTCTGGTAGTCCTTCAGAAAAAACCAGGCGCCTCCCGCGCAGACCGCCACGACGAGAACGATCGCGATCCAGCCCCGCAGCGGCAGTCCGCCGAAGAACAGCCCGACCGCGAGGAGAGGA
Source organism: Thermoanaerobaculia bacterium (assembly GCA_038253555.1). Taxonomy (GTDB): domain Bacteria; phylum Acidobacteriota; class Thermoanaerobaculia; order UBA5066; family Gp7-AA6; genus JALYUA01. Next base: position 18,196 of record JBBSGZ010000025.1, on the reverse strand, counting down.
AGGATCGTCAGGGCGAGGCCGAGGTCCGGCTGCAGAAAGACCAGCAGAAATGGGATCGCGACGATCGCTCCGAGCTTGACGAAGGCCGAGAGGCGCAGGCGCCCGTCGTCTTCGTTCTCGAACAGGTATGCGACGAGCAGCGCGGTCGAGATCTTCGCGAGCTCCGCCGGCTGAAACTGGAACGATCCGAACCGGATCCACGACTTCACGTTCTGGATCCGGGCGCCGAAGAACAGCAGATATACGAGCGGAACGAGAGTCGCGCAGTACAGCGGAAACGAAATTTTGAGCAGGGTCCGGTAATCGAACAGGACGGCGACGAGCAGCCCGGCCAGGCCGACGGCGACCCATAACGCCTGGCGCGTCGCGAGGCCCTGGAGCCGGCCGGCGCCGGTCGTCGACGCGACGAAAAGAATCCCGAGCAGGGCGAGCGACATCGCCGCGCTCAGAATGACGAGATCGAGGCGCCGGGGAACGGAGGCGACGCTCCCGATCATCTCGGGCCCGCCTGCTTCCGGGCTACCGTGACGAAATGAGAGGGCGCCGGCCTCTCCGCCCGCTGCTGCGGCCGCGGGGCCGGAGGCTCGGGCATCGGCTTCCCGAAATACTTCAGGAAGAGGAGCTTTGCCAGCGGCGCCGCGGAGAGGTTCCCATGGCCGCCATTCTCGACGAAGATGGAGACCACGATTTCGGGCTTGTCCCGCGGCGCAAACCCGGCGAACCACCCGTGGTTGCCGAGCTTGCTCTTATCGGCCCCTGCCTTGATGACCGACTCGCGCCCGATCACCTGGACCGTGCCGGTCTTCCCCGCGGCCTCCACCCCCGGAACGTGCGATCCGAACGCGGTTCCGCCGGGCTCGTTCAAGACCGCCCACATCCCGTCCTTCACGATGGCGAGCTTGGCGGGGTCGAGCACGATCCCCTCGTGGGTTTCGGACGTATATCGCAGCCGCTTCCCGCTGTGCGGTTCCTGGGATGCGTAGAAAAGGTGCGGCGTGGGAAGCCGGCCGTCCTCAACGAGCGCGGAGAGAGCCCGCGCGACCTGAAGCGGGGTGACGAGCACGGGACCCTGCCCGATCGCGACAGAGATGGTCTCGCTCGGATACCAGCGCGCGTGCCGCTTCTGGATCGCCCACTCCTCAGAAGGAACGAGGCCGCTCTTCTCATAGGGGAGATCGACCCCGGTCGGCGACCCGAAACCAAAGCTCTTCGCGATCGCGCCAATCCGATCGACGCCGAGCCGGTGGCCGAGCGCGTAAAAGTACACGTCGCACGACATCTTGATCGCGTTCCTCAAATTGACCGTGCCGTGGCCGCCTTTCTTGTGGCAGTTAAACGTGCGGCCGTAATAAGTCGCGTGGCCCGGGCAGAAGACGGTCGCGTCCGGGTCGACGAGGCCCTGCGCCAGCGCGCCGTAGGCCACGAAAACCTTGAACACCGAACCGGGCGAAAACGCGTTCTGGATCGCGCGGTTCTGGAGCGGGTGGTTCCCGTCCGTCAGGAGTGAATTCCATTCCTTCGCGCTGACCCGGCGGGTAAACCAGTTCGGGTCGTACGACGGCGACGAGACGAGGGCGAGGATCTCGCCCGTCCGCGGATCGAGCGCGACGGCGGACCCGACCCTGTCCTTGAAGTATTCCTCGGCGATCCGCTGGAGTCCGAGGTCGAGGGTGACGAAGAGATTCTGTCCGGGCCGCGCCTCGAGCCGCCGCTCCTCTGCCATCTCGCGGCCGTGCGAATCGACGATGACCCGCCGTTCCCCGTTGACTCCGGCGAGAAGCCGTTCATAGGCCCCTTCGATCCCCTTCTGGCCGATCCAGTCTCCGAGGCGGTACACGCTTTCCGTCGCCTTGACCTGGTCCAGGCTCGCTTCGGAAAGATAGCCGAGCGCGTGCGCCGCCGAGGCGCCGTGCGTATAGAGCCGGCGCTGCGAAACGGTGATCGCGAACTCGGGATGTTCCGGCGCGTGCGCCTCGATTCCGGCGACTTCCTCGATGCCGAGATTTTCGGCGATCGTGATCGGAAGAAATTCCGGGTCCCGGAGTCCGCGGTCGACTCGCGCCTTCACCTGGTCCCGGGGGAGTTTCAGGACTTCGGAGGCGAGGTCGATCGAGGACGGGAGGCTTTTCGCCTCCCGCCTGTAGAGGTGGAGGGTATAGGCGGGCTCGTTGTCCACCAGGATCGCGCCGTTCCTGTCGAGCACGTATCCCCGCGGCGCGTTGATCCGGACCGACCGGATGCGGTTGCTCTCGGAGAGCGTGAAGTAATAGTCGCCACGGACGATCTGCGTGTACCAGTACGAGATCGCCAGTACGGCGAAGACCACGCCGACGAGCACCCGGGCGCCCTCGATGCGGCGGTTTAACCCCTGCCGGTTCTCGCGGACCCTCAGCATGGGGTCGTGAGGCGTGAGGCGGAAGGGGTCAGGCGGCAGGCGGGAGGCGGGAGGCGGGAGGCGGACGACGGCAGGCGCAAGGCGGCAGCCCCGGTGGAATATTCCGCCCAACGCCTGACGCCTGACCTCCTCACGGCTCTATTCACCTCAGCCTCCTCAGCCGGCGTTTCTCCCACCAGTCCCGCCACGGGAAGGTGCGCGCCGCTTCCAGTATCGCCCCGGTCGCACCGGTGGCCAGGGCGCGCCAGAGGCTTTCCCTCGAAAAAAGGACGACGGGCGCCTGCAGCAGGAGGGACGCGAGCCCCGCGACGATGGCGTCGTTGGCGAGAGAGGCGACGGCCAGCGCCGCCCCCACGGCCCATGCTCCCCCGAACATCACCCGGAGCGAGAGGAGCGCGAGCACGTACCCGAGCGTCGCCTTCGCAAAGGCGTTCATGCCGAGCAGGTCGCTCGAAAGGGCGTCCTCGAGCAGGCCCATCCCGCCGCCGAACAGCACGCCCGTCACCGAATTGCCTCCCCGCGCCACGATCGCGGTTGCCACGAGAAAGGCGTCGATCGGCCAGATGCTTCGGTAGCGCGAGCCGCCGAGGAGCAGCTGCACCGCGATCGCCGCGATGACGAGCGCGACCACCCGTTTCCATTTCACGGCGTGCCACTCCGCGCTCCTCCCGGACTCTCGGTGACCGCCGGCGAGGGTGCCAGCACGAGGACGTCTGTCAGTTGAGAAAACGAAGCGGCGGGTGTCACCCGGATCTCGAGAAAGAGACTGCTGCCGCGGGCGACACTCGCGACGCGTCCGATCGCGACTCCGCGCGGATAAATCCCGTCGATCCCCGCCGACTCGACAGAATCTCCCGGCGCGACCCTCGAGGTCGTCGGAATGTTGTTCAGGCGCAGACCGCCGCGCCCATCGCCCTTCACGATCCCGGTCTCGCCCGTCCGCGACAGGCGCGCGCCGGCGGCCGCGGAGGCATCGATCAGCAGCTGCGCGCGAGAAATGCTCCGTCCGACCGTCACGACGCGCCCGACGAGCCCCTCGGTCACAGCGATCGGCGAACCGGGCACGACTCCGTTCGACGAACCGACGCCGATCAGAGCGCTTTGAAGGCCCGCGCGGTTCTCGATCAGGAGGATGGGCGCCGTCCCGATCACGTTCGGGAGCACTGCCGCCGCCGCCGCGAGCCGACGGTCGCGGCCCGATTGCGAGAGCTCGGCTCTCAGCTGAAACAGCTCCCGGTCCTTCCGCGCCACCTCGGTCCGCAGCCGCGTGTTTTCCGAACGCGCGCGGAACACGTTGCCCGTCGCATCGACGGCTCCCGAGGCGCCCCGCGAGAGGGCCGAGACGGCCGACGCCAAGGGCGCCGCGCCGGTGAGGATCCAGGACTGCAGGACCGAGCCGCGGCGGCCCCGAGCAGGGGCCTGCGCCGAAAGCATGAGCACGCAAAAGACGAGCGTGGACGCAAGCACGACGCCCCCGCGCCGCGGGCGGACATTCAGAGTGTCGACGCGCGAGCCCGTCAACCTCATCGGATCTCGGGATCGAAGCCGGGAAACGGGAGAGGAAAATCCCGAAACAGCCCGCCGCAGAATTTTCTGGTCAACCGAGATCCTCGCGTTCTCCGATTCCCGATTCGCGCTTCCGATTTCGTCTTACGTGATGCTGATCTTCCGCAGGAGGTCCATGTCCGTCAACATGGCCCCCGTCCCGAGGACGACGGACGCGAGCGGATCCTCCGCGTAGGAAATCGGGAGCCCGGTCTCTTCCCGCAGGCGCCGGTCCAGGTTGCGCAGGAGGGAGCCTCCTCCGGTGATGATGATTCCCTTGTCCATGATGTCCGCGGAAAGCTCCGGCGGCGTCCTTTCGAGCGCCACTCGAACGCTCTCGACGATGGCGGCGACGACCTCGGAGAGCGCTTCCCGCACCTCCTCGTCCGTCAGCGTCAGCGTCTTCGGCACGCCTTCGACGAGGTCGCGCCCCTTGATGTCCATGGTCAGGGGCTGATCGAGCGGGTGGGCGGAGCCGATCTCGATCTTGATCTGCTCGGCCGTTCGTTCCCCGATCAGCAGGTTGTACTTGCGTTTGACGTACTGGATGATCGCCTCGTCCATCTCGTTGGAGGCGATCCGCACGGAGCGGCTGTAGACGATGCCCGCCAGAGAGATCACCGCGACGTCCGTCGTTCCGCCGCCGATGTCGACGATCATGTTGCCCGCCGGCTCCGTGATCGGCAGCCCCGATCCGATCGCGGCCGCCATGGCCTGCTCGATGATGAACACCTCGGACGCGCCCGCGCGAAGCGCCGAGTCCTGCACGGCGCGCTTCTCGACCTGCGTGATCCCCGACGGGACGGAAATCACGATCCGAGGCCGCACGAAAAGGGATCGTCCGTGCGCTTTCTTGATGAAGTGGTCGAGCATCTTCTCCGTAACCTCGAAATCGGCGATCACGCCATCCTTCATCGGCCGGATCGCGACGATGTTGCCGGGGGTCCGGCCCAGCATGTCCTTGGCCTCCGTCCCGACCGCCTCGACGCGGTTGGTGACGTTGTTGACGGCGACGATCGAAGGCTCTCGAACGATAATTCCCTTCCCGCGGGCGAACACGAGCGTGTTCGCCGTCCCGAGATCGATCGCGAGGTCGTTCGAGAAGATGGAGAAGATGGATTTGAATGCCAAGAAAAACCTCCTGGAGCCGTAAGGGGGTCAGGGGTAAGACGTCAGGGGATGAGGCCGCCAGCGCCTGACCGCTCAGACCTGTTACCGGACGTTACCTTCACAGCGATTCCACGAACACCTTCACGGGCTTGACCGTTTCGTTTCCCGACGCATCGACCGCTTTGATGACGAGAGTCGCGTAGCCCTCGCGATCGATCGTGATCGTCTTCTTGAAGGAGCCGTCCGACTCGACGTCGGCGGGCTCCGCATTGACGGTCACGATGGCGCCGGGGCTCGTCTTTCCGAAAATGAGAAACAGGTTGCCCATCTGCTGCGGCGGAGAGATCGCCAGATGCGGAGGTTGGGCGAGCCCCACCATACGGGGCGGCTCGGTCAGCATCTTGAATCGCCGCACGAGGCTCCAGTCGGAGGGATGGCTGTCGGGGTTGATCGCCGCCACCCGCCAGAAATAGGAGCCCTCCCGTGAAACCTTGACACGGGAGACGGTGTCCACGCGGTCGTCGAGGTCCACTTCCGTCGCGTCCGGAACGAACAGACGGGAGCGGGAAATCTGGATGCGATACCGGACGGCTTTCGACACCGGACTCCATTTGAGCTCGATCTGATCGCCGGTTTTCAGATCGTAGATCCGGTTGTCGGCGGGCAGGACCAGTTGAGGTGACTCGGGAACCAGCACTTTAGCCGAAATGGCCCCGTTTCCAACGGTCGCGGTGACGTTCTCCCGTTCCGTCAGCACTGTCGTCTCCCTGCCGGTCGAGACCGTCGTTTTCCCGCGGAACGTCGTGACCGAGGTCTTCTCGCCCGCCGCCACGTCGACGGTGACTCGCGACTCCTTCTCGATCGCCGCCGTCGCCGCGTCGGTCGCCACGGTGGAGGAGGAGGACGACGTGTAGACGTTGATCGCGCCCGAGATCATCTTGACCTGACTGCCCCCGGCGTCAGCGGAAGCCGGTCGGCGCACTTCGAAAAGCGAACCCGGCCGGATCGTGTACAGCGTGCCGTCAGAAAACATGATCTCCGCCGAACCGGTCCTGCCCGTCTTGATGAAATCGCCGTCGAACAGCGCCTGCCGCTGGCGCGCGGCCTCGAACGACGAATGCCCGGCGGTCTGAAGAGCCACGTCGCCCTCGACGAAGATGAACGACGCGTCCCCCGTCTCATCCGTGGCGAGGCCGCCGATCGCGCGCCGAGCGTATGACTGCGATTCGACGGCGAGGCGAAAAGCGTCGTCCCAGTTCTTGCGGGAGAAGGATTCCTGCGCGCCCTTCAGATAGTCGCGCGCCGAGACCACGTTCGAGCCCGGCCGCGTCGACGCGGGGGAGGCTGTGGAGGCCCGGCTCAGGAGAGCGCCCGCGTTGGTGATTTCGGTCCGGGCCTTGTCCTCGGGCGAATGGCGGCTCCGGACATAGACGAAATAACCCAGGACCCCGGCGCCAACGACCACGAGCGTGAAGATCCCCCACTGGCGCAGCCTGTCGATCGGGATGACAAACCAATCGATATCGCCGCCCACCGGCTGGTTGGGCTTCCGCTTCGGCATAAACCTCCGGAATTGCGTGACTTACGGTCTATTTATAGCATAAAAAGTGGTCCGGCCGGCGCGAGACGGCCTGCAGAAAGCGCAAATACCCTTTTCGAACTCGCCGCGGGGGACGCGCAGAACGCGGACAACCGGGCAGCGCCGGGTCCGCCCCGCTCCGCGCTCGCGCTTCCCGCCACGCCTGACGGGATTTCTTCGGCTATAGTCGCCCGTTCTCATTTTCCGACGGAGGAGACCCGGATGTTGAAGACCATGCGCGAGAGCTTCCACAAGCTGAAGTGGACGCTCTTCGCGGTCATTCTCGTGTTCGTGCTGGGGTTTGTGTTCTTCTCCGGGGGCGGCGGAGGGGGCGGCAAAGACACCGCCGGGGCCGTCGTCGCGAAGGTCGGCGGGGACTCGATCACCGCAGTCGAGTTCGACCGCCAGTACCGCAACCAGCTTCAGAACCAGCAGAGGATGTACCAGGGAAACCTCTCTCCGGAGCTCATCCGCGCCATGGACCTGCCGCGACAGGTGCTGGACGGGATGATCGACCGGATTCTGCGCCTCGAATCCGCCCGCCGGATGCATCTCAAGGTCTCCGACCAGGAGCTCGCCCAGAAGATCGCCGCGTACCCGGTCTTCCAGCAGAACGGGCAGTTCGTCGGCCGCGAGGCCTACGAGCGATTCCTCCGCGCGAACAATTACACCCCCGACCGGTTCGAGGACGAGGTCCGCCAGGACCTGCTCCTCGAGAAATACTCGACGCTCGTCAAGTCCTCGGTCTTAGTTTCCGATGCCGACGTGCAGCACGAGTTCGCCTCGCGCAACGAGAAGGCTTCGATCGAATACATCAAGGTCCCCGAATCGCGGCTCGAAAGTACGACGCCGCCTTCCGACGCGGAGCTCAAGGTCTATCTGGAGAAACACAAGGAGCGGTATCGCGCCGCGGAACAGCGCAGGGTCAAATATCTCTTAGTCGAGCGGGGCAAGGTCCGCGGCAAAGTCGTTGCGACGGAGCCGGAGCTTCGGGCGGATTACGAAAACCGGAAGGGCAGCTTTTCGGTTCCGGAACAGGTGGTCGCGGCGCACATCCTGGTGAAAACCGATCCCGCGGCGGCGGGCGCCGGGGACGCCGAGGCGCGCGACAAAGCGGAGAAGTTGACCGCGAGGGCGAAGAAGGGCGAAGACTTCGCGAAGCTCGCAAACGAGAACACAGACGACCCGTCCGGCAAGGGCTCCGGAGGGCAGCTCCCACCGTTCGCGAAAGGGCAGATGGTCCCGGAGTTCGACGCCGCCGCTTTCACCATGGCGCCGGGCGAGATTCGAGGGCCCATCAAGACCCAGTTCGGGTATCACGTCATCAAGCTCATCAACAAGGCGCCGGCGCACACCCGGACTTTCGAGGAGGTGCGCTCGCAGATCGCGTCTGAGTTCACCGAGAAGCGCGTCGAATCCGAAACGGAACGGCGGGGACGGGCCCTGGCGGATCGCGTCCGCGGGATGTCGGGCACGTCCGACGACGACCTCCGGAAGCTTCAGGACGACGTGATCACTTACAACACGAGCGAATGGATCTCCAGGGGAGAGCCCATCACGGGCCTCGGAGCAAATCCGCGTGCCAACGACGAGGCGTGGTCGCTCAAGGTCGGCCAGATTTCGAAAGATCCCATTACGACACCCCGGGGCCCCGCCCTGATCAAGCCCGCGGAAGAACGCCCCGCCGGAATCCCCGCGTTCGAAGAGCTGAAGCCGCGGCTTTCGCAGGACTTCCGAGCGGACCGCCGGGAGCGCGAGGCTCAGGAAAAGCTCGCTCCCGCTGCGAAAGAGCTCGGCTCGGGAACGACCCTGGCGGCCCTCGCCACCCGCTACGAGACCGAGGTGAAGACGACCCCGGAGTTCGGGCCGGGCGGCGCGATCCCGGAGATCGGAAATGCCCCGGCCCTCGCGACCGCCGTATTCCAGACGGCCCGGGGCCAGGCCGGGCCGCCCGTCTCTGTGCCGGGCGGGTTCGTGCTCTTCCGCGTTCTGACGCGCTCGACTCCGGAACCGGCCCAGCTCGCCGCCCAGCGCGACGAGATCCTGGACACGCTGCGGTCGAAAGAAGCGGAGAGGCTGTTGCGGTCTTACCTCCTCCAGCTTCGCGCCGAGCGCAAGGTGGACGTGAACGACGAGGTCCTGAAATCGTTTCTGCCGGAGCCCGGCGCCGCCCGACGCGGCTAGATCGAGGGGGAAGGGACCATCGGCATGAAAAAACGCCGGGCTCTCGGCCTCGACACCCGCGCGGTGCACGCCGGAAAGCTCTCCGACGCTTCCGGAGCCCTCGCGGATCCCATTTTCCAGACGGCGCCGTTCTCGTTCTCCAGCACGGAGGCGCTCGCGAAAGCGGCTTCGGGTCAGCCCCCCGACGCCTTCTACACCCGCGACGGAAACCCGAACTGGTCCGCGGCGGAAAAGAAGCTCGCGATGCTGGAGGGCGCCGAGGACGCCGTCGTCTTCGGTTCCGGCATGGCGGCGATCTCGACCTCTTTCCTGGCGCACTTGAAATCCGGCGACCATGTCGTCGCGACCGAGGACCTGTACGGCGGCGCGATCCGCTTCTTCCGCGACGTCCTCGAGCCGATGGGCATCTCCTTCACGCTCGTGAAGACGGAGCCCGAGCCGCGCATCGAGGACGCGATCCGGCCGGAGACGCGCTGGATTTACGTCGAATCTCCGACGAACCCTCTCGTCAAAGTCGTGGACCTCGAATTCGTGGCGCAGATTGCCCGCCGGCGCCATCTGACGGCGGTGATCGACGGCACATTCGCCTCTCCGATCCTCCAGCGGCCGATCGAGCTCGGCTTCGACCTGGTGCTCCACTCCGCCACCAAGTACTTGAACGGTCATGCGGACGTCACCGCGGGCTTCGCGGCCGGGTCTCGCGCGACGCTCGAACCCATCCGGGCGCGGCGGACGCGGATCGGTGCGATTCTCGATCCGCACGCGGCGTTCCTTCTGACCCGCGGCATGAAAACAGTCGGCTTGCGCGTGAGGGCGCAGTCCGAGAACGCCCTGCTGCTCGCCGGATTTCTTTCGAAGTCGGCGTCCGTCGATCGCGTCCACTACCCGGGCCTGCCATCACATCCCGGGCACGCGGCCGCCCGGCGGCAAATGGCGGCGTTCGGCGCGATGCTGGCCTTCGACGCGGCCGGCGGCCTCCCGGCGGCGGAAAAGTTCCTTTCCCGGCTGAAGCTCGTGACCCTCGCCACTTCGCTCGGCTCCGTCGAGACCACCGCCGACCTTCCGTGGTTGACGTCTCACCGCGCCGTCTCGCCGGAGAAGAAGCGCGAGCTTGGAATCGAGGAAGGCACGATCCGGCTCTCCGTCGGAATCGAAGACATCGACGACCTCTGCGACGACCTCGAAAAAGCTCTCGGGTAGTTGTCCATCGCCATCTCCAGTCTTCCGTTTGCTGGAGGTCTCGGATTCCGTCCTCCCGGGCCGCGCGGAACGGGCGGCCCGCAGACTCACTACAATCCCCTGAAATGATCGGCCGTCTCACGGGGCGCCTCGCAGAGAAGATGCCGGACCAGCTTCTCCTGGACGTGGGCGGGGTGGGCTACCTGGTCCACATACCGCTCTCGACTTTCTACGAGCTTCCGGAACCGGAAAGCCCCACCTCCCTCTGGATCCACACGCACGTGCGCGAGGACACCTTCACCCTGTACGGCTTCCTTTCGCAGCGGGAGCGGGCGCTTTTTCTGCTTCTGCTGACCGTCAACGGTATCGGACCCCGGGTCGCGCTGACCGTCCTCTCGGGCATGCCGCCCGGAGAGCTCATCGCAGCGCTTCGCGGGCAGGACGTGCGCAAACTGATGGGCGTGCCGGGAGTCGGCAAGAAGACTGCCGAACGCATGGTGCTGGAGCTCGCGGAGAAGGCGCAGAAGTTCTCGGAACCCGCGCCTGCGGGAGCTCCTCCTTCGGTCGCCGCGGACGACGTGATATCCGCCCTGGTGAACCTCGGATACCGGAAGGCCGACGCGGAGCGCGTCATCGACGGGATCGCCCGGGCGGGTGCACCGTCGGACTTCGGCGACTACCTCAAGGCGGCCCTGAAAAAGCTGACGGGGGGATGATGAGCTCGTGGCGCATCGCACCGAACACCGACAACGCATGACGCACAGCTCTCGATGACCGACGAAAAGGACGTCCTCGCCGGAACGGCTCTCGACGACGACATCGCCGTCGAGCCCAAGCTCCGTCCCCAGTGGCTCGCGGAGTACATCGGGCAGAAGAAGGTGCGGGACAACCTCGGGGTTTTTCTCATGGCCGCGAAAGGGCGGGGTGATCCTCTCGATCACGTGCTGCTGACGGGGCCTCCGGGGCTCGGAAAGACCACGCTCGCCCACATCGTCGCGCGCGAAATGGGGGCCGGCCTGCGGGTCACCTCAGGCCCGATGATTACCCGCGCGGGAGATCTCGCCGGGATCCTGACGAACCTGCAGGCGAAGGACGTCCTGTTCGTCGACGAGATCCACCGTTTGAACCCCGCTGTCGAGGAGATTCTCTATCCCGCGATGGAGGATTTCCGGCTCGACATTCTAATCGGCGAAGGCCCGATGGCCCGGACGATGAAGATCGACCTGCCGGCATTCACCCTGATCGGTGCGACCACGCGTCCCGGCCTTCTTTCCCAGCCTCTGCACGCGCGCTTCGGGATCGCTCTGCGCCTCGACTTCTACGATGTCGCCTCCCTGGCGCTGATCATCGACCGTTCGTCGCAGATCCTCGGGATCCGCATCTCCGACGACGCGGCCCGGGAGATCGCGGGGCGCAGCCGGGGGACCCCCCGCATTGCCAACCGGCTTCTCCGCCGGCTGCGGGATTTCGCGGAGGTGGGCGGAAAATCCGCCATCGATCTCGAAACCGCGCGCCAGGCGCTCGCTCGGCTGGAAGTCGACGAGCACGGCTTCGACGAGGTCGACCGCCGGATCCTCTCGACCATCATCGAGAAGTTCTCCGGCGGGCCGGTCGGCATCGGATCGATCGCCGCGTCGATCGGGGAAGATCGCGGGACCCTCGAGGACCTCTACGAGCCCTACCTGATCCAGGCGGGCTTTCTCCAGCGCACGCCGCGAGGCCGGATCGCCTCGGCGAGCGCCTACCGCCATCTCGGCATCACGCCGCCGCTCCGGGACGGTTCGCTTTTCTGATCACGGCAACGGAAGGACGCGGGTGCGGGAACGCGTCCGGCATCCGGGGCCCCACCCGCGAAAGGAATCTCGGCCGCTAAAATGATCCTCGCCGCCGCAGCCTCGAACACGCGGAGCTTTGACGGCCGGAGATCCCTCGGCCCCGCGCGCTCGGCGCTCCTGCCTGGCTCTCGCCGCGTTGCCCGCGGGCCTCTTCCTGCTCCGGCCTTCCGGCGGCGTGCATCGGTCGGCCGGGAACGCATCGCGCGATGAGGCGCGGGGTTTTGGTCTACAACCCCACGGCGGGACAGAGGGACCGCCGCCGCCGGATGGCCCGGCTGATCGAAGAGATGAGGCCGCGAGGGATCGAGCTCGTCAACGCCCCTACGGAGGGACCGAGTCACGCCACCGAGATCGTCCGCGACTTCGTCCAGCGCGGAGTGGACCTCGTGGCCGCCTGCGGCGGCGACGGCACGATCTCGGAGGCCGCGTGGGGGCTCTCCGGCTCCGAGGTCCCGCTGGCGGTGCTCCCCGGCGGGACTTCGAACGTGCTGGCCCGCGAGCTCTCGATCCCGCTCGCGATCGAGCACGCGAAGGAGCTCCTCATCTCCGGAAGGCCGCGGCGCGTGCGGCTCCTGATGGCCAACGACCGGCCGTTTCTCCTCTGGGCCGGGGCGGGCCTGGACGCGCGGATCATGGGAAAGATGAGCCCGCTTCTCAAACGCTGGTTCGGCCGCGCCGGGATTTTCTGCACGGTCGCGCCGGAGTTTTTCCGCTACGAATTTCCGCGGCTCGAGGTGGTCGTCGACGGCGCGGCCCAGGAAGCCACGTTCGCCGTGGTCTGTCACGCCTCGCGCTACGCGGGAGAATGGATCATCGCTCCCGAGGCGTCGATCGAGGCGCTCGAAATGGACGTGATGATCTTCGCGGGCCGCAGCCGGTGGAAGTTCTTCTCGCTCTTCCAGCGCATGGAGCGCGGGAAATCGCGCCACCTCGAGGACGGAATCGCCCGGACGGTCCGCGGAAGGACGATCGAGATCCGTTCCCTCGAGACATATCCCGTGGAGGTCCAGGTGGACGGCGACTGTGTCCTCGAAACGCCCATCGTCTGCCGCGCTTCGGAGCACGAAGTCACGATTCTGGTTCCCGGCGCCTGACCGGGGGTCAGGCGTCATGCGTCAGCGTCGAATCCCGGCTCACTTCAGATTCTTTCCCGCCCTCACAGGCAGCCGGCCGGCTCCAGGTTCTCCGCTCCCGCGGAGGTCCGGGGCGAGGCGAGGCCTCTTCTCAGCCGGAAGCAGCGTTGAGCGTCACGGTCGTTTCGTCGATGAAAACGGCGGGTTTTTCCCAGGGATGGGCGGGATAGAGCCCCTCCTCGAGAACGCGGCGCAGCAATTCGGGAACCCGGGGCAGCACGAACTCGAGCCGTACGGTCGCGCAGCGGGAGACCTCGCCGACTTTTCCGTGCGTGGGATTCGAGCCTTCGAGTGGCCGGAACTGCTCGACTCCCACCGCGGACTTCCAGCAGACCCGGTCGTATCCGCCATCCCCGAGGGGGTTCACCGCCACGATCGCGTCGACGACGGCGTCCACGTTCTCGGGGGGGACGAAGGTCGTAACGCGCCAGACTGGCCGGAATTCCATGTTCCCCTCCGAGCGAGACGAGGCGGCCAATCCGATCGAACTTCTTCTACCGCTTGTTCCGGACGGCCTTCTCCACGTCGGCCGTCTCTTTGGGGGCGACGCAGGAAAGGCATTCCGATCCCGTCGCCGTGACGGCGAGCGTGTCTTCGATCCGGACGCCGATATTCCACCACTTGTGGTCCACCCCCGGCATGTTGGCCGGTACGTAGATCCCCGGCTCGACGGTCAGGACCATCCCCGGGGCGAGAGTCCGCGACGCCGAGCCCACGCGATACCGCGAGGGATCGTGCACGTCCATGCCGACCCAGTGGGAGATTCCATGCCGGGTGAACTTGAAGTACGCGCGCTCCGCGACGAGCCGGTCGACGTCCCCGGAGAGAAGGCCGATCCGCACCAGCCCTTCCGTCTGCGCGCGCGCCGAGGCCTGCTCGATGTCGTCGTGCATCGCGCCGGGGCGTATCCGGGCGATCGCCGCTTTCTGCGCGGCCAGCACGACTTCGTAGACGGCGCGCTGCTCCGCGGAAAACCGGCCGTTCACCGGGTACGTGCGCGTGACGTCCGCCGCGTAGTAACCGTACTCCGCGCCCGAGTCGTTTAAGAGGAGATCGCCGTCGTTCAACTGGCGGTCGTTCCGGTCCCAGTGCAGGAAGACGGAGTTCGGGCCCGAAGCCGCGATCGACGGATACGCCATACGGCGGGCGCCGCTGGCGCCGCAGGAGGCGTCGAGCGCGTGCTGCACCTCGAACTCGTAGCGCCCCGGGGCCGCGGCGGCCATCGCGACGACATGAGCGCGAGCGGAGATCTCGGAGGCCCGGCGCAGGAGCGCCAGCTCGTGGGCGTCCTTGACGAGCCGCAGCTCGTGAAGGAGCTCGCGGGCGTCCGTGATGGTGGAAGGTCCCGTATCCCGATCGCGCAGCGTCGCCAGCGTTTCGCGGAATCGATCCGCCCACTTGACGTCGCCGCCGTCCCAGAGGTACAGGGTGTCCACGCCGGCGAGATACCCGCTGACGGGTCCCCGACCTTCCGACCTGCCGATCGAATCCTGAAAGTCGGCAACCGGAAACGCGGCATCGGCGCCGAAGGCGGCGACCGCGCCTTCCGGGCCGGGTCGCGGCCCCTGCCAGGCCTCCGCGCGCGGGTCTCTCGCCCGGACGAACAGGACGTATCGCTTGCCGTCCGCGGCGCCGGGACGGAACAGGGCGATTGCGTCCGGGTCCTCGAGTCCGGTCAGGTAGTAAAAGTCCGAATCCTGCCGGTAGAGGTACTCGGTGTCGTTCGACATCTTCCGGAGCGGCGCTCCGTGAAGGACCGCCACCGAGCCGGGGGGCAGCTTCGAGAGGAACTTCTCGCGGTGCGTCCGGAACATCTCGCGAGGCGCACTCGTGAGCGGCAAATCGAGCGCGCGAGCCGGAGGGACCCACGGCGAAAAGCCGGCCCACAGAAGCGCCGCCAGCGCGGCGGCCCGCGAGACGCGAGCGCGCGGTGAGGGCGGCGGAACGACTTTCATGACGGGTCTGCGTCCCTGGAAGTCAGCGCTTGGAGATGAAGGCCCAGGGGGCGGGAGGCGCCGACGCGGCCGCGGGATTCACCGAAGTGGGCCGCACGACCGCGGCGATCCGCTCGCGATGCTCCTTCAGAAGCCGGCGGACGGGAACGCCGGAGGCCGCCTGCTCGAGGATGTCGGCGCCCGTCTCGTCCATCTTGGCAAGGTACGCCTCCCACACCGCTTCGCCCACCGACATTCCGCGGAACGCCACATGACCCATTCCCTCGAACTCGCCCTTCAGGAAGGTGAGCTTCTCCTTGAGGTAAGCCTCGGGAGCGAGGGACTCGTCCTCATAGGGCGTGTGTGGTTTGGGGATGAAAGCGTTGACGCTCGGGACGAGCTGAGCGACACGGCCGGCGGCGCGCCCTTCCGCGATCGCGATCTCCCGCAGGTCGGACACGGTGCGGACGATGTCCCGGACGTCCTCGTCCGTCTCCGACGGCAGCCCGACCTGCAGGTACAGCTTCAGCCGCGTGAATCCGTTCGCGAACACCAGGCGCGCCTTCTCCCGCAGCATCGCGTCGGAAACCTTCTTGTTGATGTGCCGCCGGAGGCGCTCGTTCCCGGCCTCCGGTGCGATCGCCAGAGCTCTTTCGCCCTGGCGTGCCAGGATTTTCAGGATCGGCGCTTCGATCGCGTCGATCTTGATGGAGGAGAGCGCGATGTGAAACTCGAGCTCCGAGAGGCCGGCGAGGATGGTCTCGATCTCGGGGTGGTCGCAGACCGCCGTCGCGATCAATCCCGTGCGGTCGGTCAGCGGACGCGCCTCCCGGGCGATCTTCAGGATCGACGCGGCGGGGTATTGCTTGATCGGAGCCATCGCGTAGGCGGCCCAGCAGAACCGGCACATCTCGGTGCACCCGCGCGAGATCTCGATCAGGAGCTTGTCGGCGAGCTCCGCCCGCGGGGTCAGGACGGTTGTGTGCGGGACCTCGAAGAACGCCGTGATGTCCTTGCGCGACATCGGCTGCTGGATGACGACCTTTCCGCTCTCCGCCGCCTCAGCGCGCGGTCCGTGGATCGCCGGAACGAAGAAACCCGGCACCTTCGCCGCCGCCGCGAGGAAGTCCTCGCGCGAGAGCCCCGACTGGACGAGCTCCGCGATGTGAGGGACCAGCCGCTCGCCGTCGCCGAGAGCAAAGATGTCGACGAACGGCGTGATCGCAGCGGGATTCATCCGCGCAATGTCGCCGCCGACGAGAAGAACGGGATGGCGTTCGTCGCGGGCGGCGCGCCGCTCCGGGATGCCGGCGGCGCGGAGAGTCCTCAGGATGTTGACGACATCCATCTCCCACGAGAGCGACCACGCCAGAAGCCCGAAATCCGACAGCGAGGCGCCCGTCTCGAACGTGACGGCCGGTTCCCCTTCGTCGAAGAAGAAGCGCTCGCACACGAGATCCGGAACGCGGTTTAAGAGCCGGAACACCCACTGAAAGCCGAGGTTCGACATCCCGATCTCGTAGGAGTTGGGGAACCCGAGCGCGATCCGGTACGCGCCAAACCGTTTGGGCTTCTCCGTGAATCGTTCGAGGGAGGCGAGCTCCCGGTTTTTGTCGGTCGGTCTCATGGCGAACCCGCAATTATATCAATGTTTTAGGGCCTATCCCGAATACCCAGTCGCAGACGTTGGTCCCCGTAGGGCCCGTCACGAAGAGGTCGCCGAGCCTGTCGAAGAACGGCTCCGTGTCGTGCCGGGAGAGGGCGCGCTCGGCGGAGAGTCCCCGCTCGCGGGAGCGTTCGACTGTCGTGCCGTCGGCGAACGCGCCGGCCGCCCAGGATCCCCCATCCCGGCCGTCGGAACCCGCCGCGAGGAGCGCGCCGGCCGATCCCTCGAGCTCCTGCGCGGCCGAGAGCGCCAGCTCGAGCGCCCTGCCGCCCCGGCCCGCGCGCGGCGGCAGGGTCACGGTCGTCTCGCCGCCGGCGAGAAAGATCCGCCGGGGAGCGAGCCTCAGCAGCGAACGCGCGATATGCCGGCCCTCTTCGGCCGCCTCTCCCGCCAGACGTCTTTGGCGGATCTGCGGCACGAGCCCGCGCCGGAGAGCCAGATCGGCGGCGGCCTCGAGTCCCATCCGGTTGGAGGCCACGACACGGACGAGGTCGCGGCGACGGCGTCGGATCGTGGGACCGGAACCGACGAGCTCCGGGCGGTCGCCCGGCACGTCCGACAGAAGCAGAGTGACGAGAGCCGCCTCCGTAGCGCGTCCGAGGCCGCCCCCCTTGACGAGGGAGAGGGACGTCCGCAGCGCATTGAGCTCTGCGATCGAAGCTCCCGAACGCGAGAGCTCCCGGATCCGCTTCCGCTTGGCCGCCAGGGAAATCCCGGGAAGGGGCAGGCAGAGAAGGGAGGACGTGCCTCCGGAGACGAGGCAGAGGATCACGTCTGCCGGACCGAACCCGGCAAAAAACTCGATCGCGCGCCGGGCCGCCTCGACGCTCGAGGCGTCGGGCTCGGGATGGGAAGCCATGCAGACTTCGACTCCGGGGCGCGTCAGCGAGGGGTAGCCGCGCGGCAGGACGACCACGGCGCGGTCGACCGCGCCGGGAGGAACTCCGTCGAACATCCCGGACGCGGCCTTTCCGACCGCCAAGACGCCCAGGCGCCGCCCCTGCCGAAGCCGGGAGCGAATCCGCGGCTCCTCCAGGGCCCGGGAAACCGCGCGGACGGGGTCGACGGCGATCAGCGCCGTCCGGAACAGTCCCGAAAGCAGATCCCTCTGGGACGTCATCCGAAGCACGCGCCCTAACGTATATGATTTGAAAAGCCGGATTTTCCGGACCCGAAACGAACAACCGGAGTTCTGCATGAAAAAGATTCTGTCCCGCGCGATGGTCGCCGCGGTCGTCCTCGGCTTCGTCGCCCTGGCCGCCCCCGCCGGAGAGAAGTCCGACGGCACCTGGACGGGCTACGTGACCGAAACCCACTGCGGCGCTGCCGGCGCGAAGGCCGAACACGCCGATTGCGCCGCAAAGTGCGTCAAGGAGAAGGGCGCCAGCTGGGCCCTCTACACGCCCGACGACAAGAGCGTGTTCGTCCTTTCCGGCGACGACGCGATGATGGCCAAGATGGCTGGCATGGCGGGCAAAAAGGTGACGATCAAGGGCTCGATGGCGAAAGAGAAGAAGACGATCACGGTCGCGAACATGGAGCAGGGCACCTAAACGTCGCTTCCGCTCGCTTCGCTCGCTCCCGCTCCCGCCGCGGGAGGCTCCTCCCTCCCTTCGGTCGGGAGACTCCTCCCGCG
>JBBSGZ010000024.1:0-35830 GCA_038253555.1 Thermoanaerobaculia bacterium | reverse complement strand
TCATCCACACCCTCGTGGTGGGGGCGGGGGTCGGGCGGCTGATCCGGCACATCGCGGGTCGGCGCGTCGTCTGCGGCCGATTCTAAACCCGTCGGATTTTTGGAGAGCGCGCGGGGGGGAGTCCTCGGGCGCGCTTTTCAACGGCCGGCCGACGTCCCGCCGCTCCCTTCCGACTCTACGACCGCTTGAGGAGTGCCCAGACGAGGTACGCGAAGAAGCCGGCGCCGGCGATCAACACCAGGAAGGCGGAAGCGGGCGACGCCTTGAGCACCAGCTGGTAGAGCAGATAGAAGAGGATTCCGAACACCGGCAGAACCAGCAGGCCGAGGTACGCCGCCGCGGGCCGCTTCTTTTCCATCGGAAGCACCTTGAGAAGCTCGAGCTGGCGGGCCGCGTCGTTCGGCAGCGAGGGCCGCTCCACCCACTTCAAGGCTTCCGGCTCCGAAAAACCCTCCTTCAGGCCGTCCGGAAACGCGGCGCCGCAGTAGACGCAATGCTCCATGCGCCACGCCGCGATCCGCCGGCCGCAACTCGGGCAGAGGGGCCCGCCGCTTTTGGATTCGGGATTCACGGCCTTCGATCATAGAGGCTTTTCTCCCGGCCGGGTCCGTTATGCTGCGAAGGGATGACATCCAGAATCCCGGTAGGGCTGCTCGGAGCCACCGGCACCGTCGGGCAGCGGTTCGTCGAGCGGCTGGCCGGGCACCCCTGGTTCGAGATCGCCTGCGTGGCGGCCTCCGATCGCTCGCGCGGCAGGACCTACGGCGAGGCCGCGCACTGGCGGCTTTCGACCGCCATCCCGGAGCGGCTGGCGGGGATGCGCGTCTGCGGGCCCCTCGACGATCTGCCCTGCCGCCTCGTTTTTTCCGCTCTCGATGCGGCGCTCGCGCGCGAGGTCGAACCGGAGCTCGCCCGCCGCGGAATCCTGGTTTTCTCGAATGCCTCCGCGCATCGGATGGAGGAGGACGTCCCGCTCCTTCTGCCCGAGATCAATCCGGAGGCTCTGAGGCTTCTCGACCGGCAGCGCCGCGAACGGGGCTGGGCCGGGGGAATCGTGACGAACGCGAACTGCTCGACGATCGTGCTGGCCCTCGCGCTCGCGCCGCTGCACCGAGCGTTCGGAGTCAAACGGGTCTTCGTGACCACGATGCAGGCGGTCTCCGGCGCGGGCTACCCGGGCGTGCCGTCTCTCGACATTCTCGGCAACGTGATTCCGGACATTCCGGAAGAGGCGGCCAAGATCGAGCGGGAGACCCGCAGGATTCTCGGAGACCTTTCGGACGACCGCGTGTCGCCCGCGGCAGTCGACATCTCGGCGATGACCTATCGCGTCGCGGTCGAGGACGGGCACACGGAATCGATCTCCGTCGAGCTGCGGCGCAAGGCGGAGCTGTTCGATGTCCAGGCCGCGTGGGACGCGTTCCGCGCCCCCGAGGGCGTCCGCGGTCTGCCGTCCGCGCCCGAACGGCCGGTCGTCTCGCTGTCCCTTCCGCATCGGCCGCAGCCGCGCCGCGACGTGGATATCGGCGGCGGGATGTCGGTCACCGTGGGCGGCTTGAAGCCGTGCGCTCTGCTCGACTGGAAATTCACCGCTCTCGGCCACAACACGATCCGCGGGGCCGCCGGCGCCTCCGTCTTAAACGCCGAATACGCGTGCGCGACCGGGCTTCTCGACTGACGGCCGCGGGGGCGCGCCGGATGGGCAGAGGCGCGCCCGCAGCGTCCCTGTGATCGTTCAGAAATTCGGCGGCACGTCCGTGGAAGACGCGGCCGCCCTCGAAAGACTTTCGGAGATCGTCGGTCGCGCCCACGCGCGTGGCGACCGCCCCGTCGTGG
Organism: Thermoanaerobaculia bacterium; assembly: GCA_038253555.1. GTDB lineage: Bacteria > Acidobacteriota > Thermoanaerobaculia > UBA5066 > Gp7-AA6 > JALYUA01. Next base: position 33,994 of record JBBSGZ010000024.1, on the reverse strand, counting down.
TGGTCTCCGCCATGGGTCACACGACCGATCGCCTGACGGACGCCCTCTCTCAGGCGGCGCAGGGCGACGGCCGTGAAGCGAAGAGAACGTTGATGCAGGTGGCTCGCGAAACGCTTGCGGTGGCGGGGGATCTCTTCGCGGACCGTGCCCAGCCCGTCGAGGCCGAGCTGGCGCCTTTTTTCGTGGCGCTCGAGAGCATGGCCGGCGCGGTCGCGGTGCTTCGTTCGGTCCCGGGGGAGGCGCGCGATCACTTTCTCGCTCAGGGGGAGCTCATTTCCTCGCTGCTGGTGTCCCGGGTACTTTCTCTCCGCGGCCTTCCCGCCGTGCGGATCGACGCGCGGGACGTTCTCGTCACCGACGCGCACTTCGGGCGGGCACAACCCGATGTTGCCGCGACGGCGGCGCGCGCTCTGGAAAGGCTGGGGGGTCCGGCGGCCCGGGGAGAGATCCCCGTCGTCGGCGGTTTCGTCGGCGCGACGCCGGACGGCCGGACCACGATCCTCGGACGGGGCGGATCGGACTACAGCGCCGCGATCTTCGCGGCCGGACTCGCCGCGTCGCTCGTCGAGATCTGGACCGACGTCGACGGGATGATGACCGCGGACCCCAGGATCGTGCCCGAAGCGCGCGTGCTCGACAGGATCTCCGCGGAGGAGGCCTCCGAGCTCGCGTATTTCGGTGCCCGGGTGCTCCATCCGCTGACTCTCGCGCCCGCCATCCAGAAGGGGATTCCCGTGAGGGTTCGCAACGCCAGAAAGCCCGACGGCGCGGGCACTGAGATCCGATCCGGAGCGGCCGGAGGGACGGACGACGTGCGATCGATCGCCTGCAAGCGCGGGATCGCGACCGTGGACGTGTCGACGAGCCGCATGCTGCTCGCCGCCGGCTTCCTGCGGACGATTTTCGACGTCTTCGCCCGCCATGAGACCGCCGTCGACATGGTGTCGACGTCCGAGGTCTCGGTCTCCGTGACCGTCGACGAGCCTGAGCGGTTGCCCCAGATTCGCGACGAGCTCGCGAGCCTCGCGGACGTCGAGGTGGCGGGCGGCCGGGCGATCGTTTGCCTCGTGGGAGAGAATCTGAAGTTCACTCCGGGAATCGCGGCGCGGATCTTCCGCGCGGTCGAGGACGTGAACGTGCTGATGATTTCTCAGGGAGCTTCTCGCCGGAACGTGTCCTTCGTCGTCGCGGAGGAGGACGTGGATCGGACGGTCTCTCTCCTCCACCGCGAGTTCTTCGGAAAGGCGAGCTAGCCGTGCGCGTCGGGCTCGTGGGCGCCGGGAAGATGGGGCGGGAAGTGGGCTCGGCGGCGGAGGCTCGTGGGCACCACGTCGTCTGGACCCTCGCCTCCGCCGGAAACCGGGGAGCCGCCGGCCTGACGCCCGAGCGGCTCGGCTCCGCGGACATCGTATTCGAGTTCACGGCGCCCGGGGCGGCGGTCGACAATCTGATCCGTCTGGCGGACGCGGGGTCCCGCGTCGTGTGCGGCACGACGGGCTGGAACCGCGATCTGCCTCGTGTCTCGCAAGCGTTCGCCGCCGGCGGCGGCGCTCTCGTCCACGCCTCGAATTTCTCCGTCGGCATGAGGCACATGTTCGATCTGGCGGCGCGAGCGGCCCGGCTCTACGGCCCCGCGGGTTACGCGGGGTATCTGGTCGAGGAACACCACGCGGAAAAGCGCGACGCCCCGTCCGGGACGGCGCGGAAGATCGCGGCGCTGGTCGAAAGCGCGACGGGCCGGCCGCCCGCGATCGCGAGCGTCCGCGCGGGAACCATCCCCGGGACGCACCGCCTCGTGTTCGAATCCCCGGACGACGAAGTGGAGATCATTCACCGCGCCCGAAACCGGGGCGGCTTCGCGCGGGGAGCCGTCTGGGCGGCGGAGCGTATCGCTGGCCGGTCGGGAGTCTTCGAGTTCGGAGAACTGCTGGCGGAAGTCGAGAAGGAGGTCTCGTGAAGGGTCCGGGCAAGCGGGTCGAGTGGCGGGGTTGCGGCACGGCGCTCGTGACGCCGTTTGACGAGCGGGGGCGAATCGACTTCGGGGCGCTGGGGCGCCTGGTCGAGTGGCAGATAGCGGAGGGAATCGATTTTCTCGTGCCCTGCGGGACGACCGGGGAGGCGTCCACGCTTTCGGGCGACGAGCGCAAGGCGGTAACGGCCGCGGTCGCCGCCGCCGCCAACGGGCGCGTGCCGGTGATCGCGGGAGCGGGCGGCAACCATACGGCCAAGGCGGTCTTCTGGGCGCGCGACGCGGAGGCCGCCGGCGCCGACGGAATCCTGTCGGTGACCCCCATGTACAACAAGCCGACGCCGGAGGGTCTCTTTCGCCACTACTCCGCGATCTCGGACGCCTCCCGCCTCCCGATCCTCGTGTACAACGTCCCCGGCCGCACGGGGACCGACCTCGACGTCGAAACGGTCCTCCGGCTCGCGGAAGTACCAAACGTGGTGGGTCTCAAGGAAGCTTCGCCGAACTTCGGCAAGATCGCGCGCCTCCTGACGCTGCTTCCGCCGGATTTCGCGGTCTTCTCGGGCGACGACGCGACGGCCCTCGCGCTGATCGCCCTGGGCGGCCGCGGATTGATCTCGGTCGCTTCGAACGAGATACCCGGTGAGATGCGGACTCTGGTCGCGCGCGCGCTCGAAGGCGACTGGACTGCGGCGCGCAAGCTTCAAGCCCGCTGGTTGCCTCTGATGGAGATGAACTTCTGGGAGTCGAGCCCCGGTCCCGCCAAATGCGCCCTTTCCCTGATGAAGAAATGCGGCGAGACGCTCCGTCTTCCCCTCGCTCCGGTTCGGGACGAGACGCGTCGCCGGATCGAGGCCGTCGTGATCGGAATGAAGCTCGTCGGCAAACGCAGCGGCGCCCGGCGATGAGCGGAGAACGCGGAGCCGGCACGCTCGCGGAGAGGGTGGCGGAAGCGGCCGCGTCTCCCGAACGGCATTCGTCCGACGAGCTCCGCTCCCTGTTTCGCGAGCTGAAGGCGGGCTTGAACGATGGATCGATTCGCGCGGCGACGCGCGAGGACGGACGGTGGACGGTGCATCCCTGGGTCAAAGAGGGCATCCTCCTGGGCTTCCGGGCCGGAGGCCTCGTGCGGGCGCTCGCCGCCTCCGACTTCCCCTTCTTCGACAAGGACACCATGCCGCTGAAGCGCTTCGAGGGCCCGTCCCGCATCCGGATCGTGCCGGGCGGCACCGCCGTGCGCGACGGCTGCTACATCGGGCCCGGCGTGACCATCATGCCGCCGGCGTACGTGAACGTCGGCGCGTACGTCGGGGCGGGAACGCTGATCGATTCGCACGCGCTCGTCGGCTCCTGCGCGCAGGTGGGCGAGCGGGTTCATATCTCCGCGGGGGCTCAGATCGGAGGCGTGCTCGAGCCCGTCGGACAGCTCCCGGTGATTCTCGAGGACGACGTCCTGGTCGGCGGCAACTGCGGCATCTACGAAGGCGCGATCGTCCGCGAGGGAGCCGTCCTCGCCTCGGGGGTTATCCTGACCGGCGGAACCCCGGTGTATGACCTGGTCCGCGGAGAGGAATACCGGCGCGTCGCCGGGCGGCCCCTCGAGATTCCGGCGCGGGCGGTCGTCGTGCCGGGCGCCCGATCGGTCCACGAGGGCCGCGGGCGGGAATGGGGGCTCTCGCTCCAGACACCCGTAATCGTCAAGTATCGCGACGAGAAAACCGACGCTTCGACCGCGCTGGAAGATGTGTTGAGATGAATTAGTTAAGAGTTAAGAGTTATCAGTCATCCGGTCTCTCAACCCTCAACTCTCAACTCTCTCTGAACTGGAGCTGAAATGAGCGGACCCACGAAACCGGACGGGACTCACTGGGACACGGCGGCGATCCGGCAGGAGCGGGAAGACGGCTGGTTCCGCGCGCACGAGGCGGAGCTGATCGAGGCCGCGCGCCTGCGCCGGGCCGAGGCCGCGAGCCGGCTGACCGGAGTCCAGAGCGCGACCGCCGGCCGCCGCTGCCCGCGCGACGGAGACCAGATGACGCTCGATCGCGTCGAAGAAACCGAGATCGACCGCTGTCCGACCTGCGGCGGGATCTTCTTCGATCGCGGAGAGCTCGAGACGCTCCTGCTGCGTCACGAGAGCCACCGCCGCGGCTTCTTCCGGCGCCTTCTCGGGTTCGAGAAGGATTAGCCAGCCGCGCAAACCGCGCCGCTCCGGGCGGCGGGAAGCCGCCCGCTGCCGCCAGGAACGGTTAGCCCGCTCGCGCGCCGCGAATTCCGCCGCTAGGCTCGCGCCGCCCGCGCGGACCCTCCGGTCGATCCCATCGCCGCCACCTGCTGGAAGTACGACGCGAACGCGGCCATGCCCCCCTTCGCCTGCGACCAGTCGAAGTTTTCGTTCGGCGCGTGATACCCGTGCTCGGGAAGAGAAAGCCCGAGAAAGAAAACCGGGACCTTCAGCACCTTCTCCATCGAGAGGACGGCGCCGATCGAGCCGCCTTCGCGGACGAAGACGGGCTCCCTCCCGAACGCGAGCTTGATCGACGACCGGATGGCGTCGGCGTACGGTCCGGTGGTCTTTCCCTGGTAGGCCGGCAGCGCGTGCTCCGCCGTGATCTTCACGTCCGGGTTCTTCGATTTGACGAAGTCGGAGACGAGCTTCACGATCTTCTTCGGATTCATGTTGGGAACGAGCCGGCAGGAGACGATGGCCGTCGCCTTGGGCGGGATGATCGTCTTGACCCCGGGCCCCTGGTATCCGCCCGCGATCCCGTGAACCTCGAAGGTCGGCATCATCCATATGCGCTTCATCACTTCGAGCGCATCGTCGACGCGGAGCGTCTTGTAGAGGTGGTCCTTCTTGAATCCGGCGACGGTGAAGCCGCAGCCTTCCAGGTCCTGGAGCTCTTTTCGGGTCGGAGGGACGACGTCCGTGTAGAACCCCGGAATCTTGACCCGGCCGGTCTTTCCGTCGACGCACTCGGAGATCAACTGGCACATCTCCGTGACCGGGTTGCGCGCCGCGCCTCCCGCGGTGCCGGAGTGCTGGTCGGTCTGCCCGGTCTGGAGCTCGAACCGGAGACCCTGGAGTCCCCGAAGGCCCGCGGGCTGCGCCGGCCGCGCCCTCGAGACCCAGACGGTGTCGGAAACGACGACCGAGTCGGTGACGAAGTCCTTCGCGCGATTGATGATCGTCGTCTCGAAGTGCGGGCTGCCTATCTCCTCTTCGAACTCCCAGAGAAAGTGGATGTTCGCGGGCACGCCGTTGTCGAAGGCGTATTTCGCTCCGAAGAGCGCGGTGATCGCGGGTCCCTTGTCGTCCGTCGTGCCGCGTCCGAAGTACCGGTCGCCCTGCTTGACGAACTCGAACGGAGACGTCTTCCAGTCGGGTCCTTCGGCGGGCTGAACGTCGAGGTGGTTGTACACGGTGATCGTCGGAAGGCCGGCGCCCCGGTCGAACCGTCCATACACGATCGGGTGACCCGGCGTTTCGTAGAGCTTCGCCTTCGCTCCCATCGATTCTAAGAGGCGGACCGCGGAATCGGCGCCCCGCCGCATGTCGGCCTTGCGCTCGGGCTCGACGGAGACGGTCGGGATCTCGACGAGCTCGGCGAGCGTGCGCTCGAACCGCTCGCGCTGCCCGGCCGCATAGGTGGCGAGACTGTCCTTGGAGAATCCATTGTCCATCGAGGGCTCCTTTTCGCTTGAGAGAGGCCGAGATTCTAGTGGAAGGCGGTGGCCGGGAAACGGGAAACGGGAAACGGAAAACGAAGGTGCCTCACGAGAAGGCCCGCTCCGTCCGACTCCCGCCTGCCGCCTTCCGCCTGCCGTCCTCACGCCACCCACCTCCAGTGGACGAAGGCGGCCAGGCCGGCGGCGAGCAGGGCGGCGGAGGCGATCCACCAGGCCCACCTCGCGGCAGGGCGGCGCCGGAAGATCTCGGCCAGGGCGTAAAACGCGGGATAGACGACGGTCAGGTATCGCGGCAGGCCCGCGGAGATCCCGGTCGCGGCGGGAAGCAGGAGGGCCCCCGCGGTCCAGGTCGCGTCCGCCCAGCGGCGGCGGAAGGCCTGGTAGATCCCGAGGGCGACGAACAGGAGCGCGTTCGCGTAATCGATCAGGAACACCGGGTGCGTCCGCGCGTCCCCCCGCGCGATCCTCGAGGGGAGCGCCGCGCCCCATTGCGCGAGCCCCGCGAGCGGAGACGCGCCTCGATTCCAGGACTCCTGGAGGCGGAAGTAGAGTCCCGGCTCCCGGAAGTAGACGCCGACCCCGAAGATCCACAGGCAGACGGCGGCCGCCGGAGCGAGGCCGATCAGACCCGCCCGGACCCACTCCGATTTGCGCCGCGTCTCTCCGGCGGCCGGCGACCGGGCGAGCCAGGCGAGGGCGAGGGGCAGCGACAGGGCGAGGGCCGGGAGCCGCGTCAGTCCCGCGAGAAACCCGAAGAACGCGGCGTATCCCGCTCGTCCCCGCGAAACGGCTTGAAACGCGAGGAGAGCGAGCAGCAGAAACAGGGACTCGGCGTACATCGAAAGCAGGAAAAACGAGGTCGGAAAGAGAATCAGGAAGAGAAGAGACGCGCGGGAATCGCGTTCTCCGAGCCGGCGCCGGCCTTCGCGGACGAAGAGCACCCCCGCGGCCGCCATCGCCGCGAAAGAGAGAGCGAGGCCCGCCGCGAAAGGGTCGATCCTCAGAGTCCGCGAGAGCGCCGCCGTCAGAGCGGGGTACAGCGGGAAAAAGACGTGCTCCGACGAGACGCCCGGCGGAGGCGGCGGGCCGTATCCGTTCTCGGCGATCTTTACGTACCAGCCGGAGTCGTATCGCGCCAGGGAAGGCGCCCGCCGCGCGATCTCCGGCGGCCAGCCCTCGCGCGCGGGGATCGGCAGCCGCAGCGCGGCGTAGCTTCCGGCCCAGAGGAGTCCCGCCCAGAGAGTCACGATCGCGAGCGTGCGGAGGGTCGCGCGGCTCGAGGCATCGGACGGTTCGGCGGCGGGCGAGGACCGCACAGGCGTCGCCGCAGGCGTATCGGACGCGGCTATTTCTTCTTGGGCTGCCGGGGCGCGGGCTTGCGGGCGGGCGCCGGCTTCTTCTTCGCGGGGACGGCGGCTTTTTTCCGCGGATCGCTCGCCGGGGCCGGAGCCGTCTTCGGCTTCGCTCCCGCCTTTCCCTTCGCGGGCGGGGGCGGGGGCGGGGGCGGAGGGGGGGGCTTGTCCAGCCCGAGCTTCTTCGCGCGCGCCGTCTTGCGGGCGGCGGCGGCCGCTTCCTTTTTCTCGCGAGCGCGTTCCTGCGCCTTCTTCTCCTCCACGACGAGGATTCCGGCGAGATCCTGCTCCGTCACGATCGACGCACCGGGCAGGCGCTTCTTCACGGCGTCGAGCCGGTCGTCTGGCACCCGCAGGAGATAAAGCGGCGTTTCGCGCGTTTCCTTGGCCTTGGCGATGTAGTCGGCGGTCTCGAGACAGTGCGTGGGCGCCTGGGAGAAGTCGATGGCGATCGCGTACGGCTTTTCCCTCTTGGCCATCTCGAAAAACGCCGGCCAGCGGGGCTCCACCGGGACGACGTGGGCGCCGCTCTTGCCGAGCTTCTGGACGCGCGTGTTCCTGTCGCCGCCGTCGAACTGGAGGTAGAGGACGCTCATGGAGGGGGCACTATATATGTAAGTACCGGCTCGCCTCCCGCCGGAGTGATCTCCTCGCCACGGTCAGGACGCGAGCCGGCGCGCTCCTCCCCTCTCCACCCGCGACAGCGGGGGGGGAGAGGAGCCGAGCGACCAACGGGAGCGAGACGGCCGCGGTACTCCGCGGTCAACTAGATCTGAATTAACCGCTCAACGCCCAACGCCCGACGCCCAACGCTCAACGCTTGACGCAGAACGCTCAACGATCTTCCCGGTAGTGCGACCCTCTCGACACCCGGTTGTCCGAGGCGGCGCGCTGGATCGCGAACGCGGTCTGCACGCCGTTCCGGAGGCCGAGGAGGGCGTCCGACATGGTCCCGCGGCGGTAGAAGTCTTCGATCTCGACCTGCAGCTCCGCGAGGATCCGGCTCGCCCGGTCGAGCCGCTTTTCGGAGCGCAGGAGGCCGACGTAGTTCCACATGGTGTGGCGGATGACCATCCAGTCCTGGGCGATCAGGGCGGGGTCGACCGTCTCGTTCTCGGGCTGCCACGGACGCACGGCGGGGAGGCTCTCTCCGCGGCGGCGCTGCACCTCCGCTGCTGCGGCCTTGCCCGCCCGCCATCCCCAGAGAAGGCCTTCGAGGAGCGACGTCGACGCGAGGCGGTTGGCTCCGTGAACGCCCGTGCACGACACCTCGCCGGCGGCGCGCAGGTGTCCGAGCGTCGAGCGGCCGTTGCCGTCGACGGCGACTCCGCCGCAGGAGTAGTGGGCGGCGGGAACGACCGGTACCGGCCCGGCGGTCAGGTCGAACCCGAGCTCGAGGCAGCGCCCGGTCAGCCCCGGGAACCTCTCGCGTATCCAGGCCGCGGGTTTGTGCGAAATGTCGAGCAGGACGTGAGGCTCGTCGCGTTCCAGCATCCGCTGATGGATGGCGCGAGCGACGATGTCGCGCGGCGCGAGCTCCGCGTCGGGGTGCACGGCGCTCAGAAACTCCTCCCCGGAGACGTCGGTGATCCGCGCGCCTTCGCCTCGCAGCGCTTCGGTCAGGAGGAGCCGGCCCTTCGCGTGCACGAGGGCCGTCGGGTGAAACTGGATGTACTCGAGATTCAGGAGGCGCGCGCCCGCGCGCCGCGCCATCGCGATGCCGTCGCCTCGCGCGCCCTGCGGATTCGTCGTGTGCAGATAGACCTGGCCGAGGCCTCCCGTCGCCAGGATCGTCTCCTGGGCGAGATGGGGCGTGACGGCGCCGGACTGGCGCTCCAGGAGATAGGCGCCGATCGCGCGGGGCGGCCGGTACCGGTCAGTCGCCTTCGTCGAGTCGTGCGACAGAGTGAGGAGATCGACCGCCGTCGTCTCGAGCTTCCAGTCGATCAGCGCTTCCGCGCGGCAGGCTTTCAGGAGCGCGCGCTCGATCGGCGCCCCCGTCTCGTCCTTGACGTGGAGGACTCGCGGGACCGAGTGAGCGCCCTCGAGAGTCCAGTGAAACCCCGAGCCTTCCCGGTCGAAGGGAACCCCGAGCTCCTCGATGAGCAGCCGATCGAGCAGCTCGGGCCCTTCGCGCGCGAGAAGCTCCACCGCCTCCGTCGAGCAGAGGCCGTCTCCGGCTTTCTCGATGTCGTGCGCGAGCTGTTCGGCCGTGTCCCCGGGCGGCCGTCCGACGATCCCTCCCTGCGCCCAGAATGTGTTCGACTCGCGCGCCTCGGCGGCGCGCGTGACGACTGTCGCGCGGACACCCTCGCGCGCCACGGCGAGCGCGGCGGTCGCTCCCGCAATCCCGGTGCCCAGGATCAGAACCTCGGTCGACTCACCCACGGCGGGGGTCCACGTCGAGGTCGAGCGACAGGTCCGCGCCCCTCACGGAATGCGTCAGCGCTCCCACGGACACGCAGTCGGGTCCCGCAAGCGCGTATTGACGGACCGTCGCGAGGCTCATGTTTCCCGACGCCTCGACCCAGGGAGCCGGCTGGCGCTGGCGGGCAATGGCCGTCCATCGCGCCACCGTGTCCGGGGTCTGGTTGTCGATCAGGATCTGATCGGCGCCGGCGTCCAGTGCCTCGCGCAGCTCGTCCTCCGTCTCGACCTCCGTCTCAACGATTCCCCCGGCGGGAAGGAACGCGCGAGCGGCCGCCACCGCCCGTCCGACGCCGCCCGCCAGCCGGCGGTGATTGTCCTTGATCAGCACCTGATCGAAGAGGGTATTGCGGTGGTTGACCCCGCCGCCGTCGCGCACGGCTTCGCGGTCGAAATCGCGCAGACCGGGCGCCGTCTTGCGCGTGTCGTAGATGCGGCAGGGGGTCCCCGCAACCGCGTCGACGAATCGCCTCGTCTCCGTGGCGATGCCGGACATTCTCTGAAGAAGGTTCAACGCCACCCGCTCGGCCGTCAGGAGGGCGCGGGCCTGGCCGGCGAGCTTCGCCACGGCCCCGCCCATGTCGACCCGATCGCCCGGCGAGACCGAGGCGTTCCAGGAGATCTTCGGATCGAGAAGCTCGAAGGTCCGCCGCGCGGCGGCGAGCCCCGAAACGACACACGGGCTCTTCGCCACGATCGTCCCTCGAGCGGTCGCCGAAGCCGCCACGGTTGCTTCGGTCGTGATGTCTCCGCCGCCGAGGTCTTCGGCCAGGAACGCCCGAAGCCGGGCGTCGAGGGTTTCGCCGGACAGAGCGTGCATGGGCGGGAGAATACCTTTGAGGAGAATCCAGCTCTCAGCTGTCAGCTATCAGCTTCGACTCCCGATCTAGTTGACCGCGGAGTACCGCGGCCGTCTCGCTCCCATTGGTCGCTCGGCTCCCGGCTCCCGATCCGCCTCCCGCCTGCCACCTCCCGCGGCTCCCGCGACGTCGGATTTCCGCCGGCGGGTCGGGGACGGCATAGGTTGAGAGGACGGGCCGCGTCTACGTCTGCTAGGACCTCGTCGGGGAAGATCTTCGCCGAGGACGAAACAGACCTTTCTGCTGACCTACATGGACGCCTTCCGCTCGTGGGCCGTCTTCTTCCTCTGCGGCCTCCCGCTGCTGCTCTTCTTCCGGAAAAGAAAGCGGCCGTGGTCCCGGTGTCGATGCATGAGGAAGTTGAGAGTTGAGAGTTGCGAACCCTGAACTCTCCGGCTGGCTGAGAGCTGAGAGCTGAGAGCTGAGACCTGACGGCTGACGCCTATTTCTTCCTCGCCTCGTCGAAGCGCTTCGCGGCGTCGTCCCAGTTCCAGACGTTCCACACCGCCTGGAAGAACTCTTCCTTGCGGTTCTGGTACTGGAGGTAGAAGGCGTGCTCCCAGGCGTCGAGCACCAGGATCGGAGCGCCGCCCTGATTGACGTTGGACTGGTGGTCGTAGATCTGCACCGTCATCAGCCGCTGCCCTAGCGGGTCCCATGTCAGGGCCGCCCACCCGGATCCCATGATCGTGGACGCCGCGCCGACCATCTGCTTCTGGAAGCGGTCGAACCCTCCGAGGTCGTTGTCGATCGCCGCGGCGAGTTCGCCATGAGGGCGATCGCCGCCTTTGGGCGTCAGGTTGGTCCAGAAGAGCGAGTGCAGGACGTGCCCGGAAAGGTTGAACGCGAGCGCCTTCTCCAGGGCGGCGATCCGGGTGAAGTCGTCCTTCTCGCGGGCCTCCGCCATCTGCTCGAGCGCCTTGTTCGCCCCCTTGACGTAAGCCGCGTGGTGCTTGTCGTGGTGGAGCTCCATGGTTTTTCCGGAGATGTGGGGTTCCAGAGCGCCGTAGTCGTATCGCAGATCGGGAAGCGTGTATTCGGCCATTTCGGTCCTCCAGACTGTCCGTAGAAAGTGTGCCGCGGGTCACAGGCACCTTACTTCACTTCTTAACGCTGAACGCTCAACGCTCAACTCCCCGGTTACGACAACTCCAGCATCCTCAGAAGGGGCTTTTCCGCGGCGGCTCGGATCTCCTCCGGGAGGAGAATCTCGGGCCTCTCGTCGCGCAGGCAGAGGTAGAGCTTCTCCAGGGTGTTCAGCTTCATGAAGGGGCACTCGTTGCAGCGGCAGCCGTTGTCCGGCGGGACGGGGATGAACTCGCGGTCGGGAGCGAGCTTCTTCATCTGGTGGAGGATCCCCTCCTCGGTCGCGATGAGAAAGGTCTTCCCCGGCGCCGTCGTCACGTAGTTCAGGATTGACCGGGTCGATCCGACGTGGTCCGCGTATCGCAGGATCGACTCGGGGCATTCCGGGTGCGCGGCGAGGAGAGCGTCGGGGTGCTTCGCCTTCAACTTGACGATCTCGCGCTCGGAGAACTGCTCGTGGACGATGCAGGCTCCCGGCCAGAGGATCATCGGCCGCCCGGTCCTCTGCGCGAGCCACGCGCCCAGGTGCCGGTCGGGGGCGAAGAGAATCTGTTTGTCCGGCGGGATCGAGCGGACGATCTTCTCGGCGTTGGACGACGTCACGATGATGTCCGAAAGGGCCTTCACCGCGGCGGAGCAGTTGATGTAGGTCAGCGAAACGGCGCCCGGGTGCGCTTCGCGCCAGCGGCGAAAGGCTTCCGGAGGCGCCGAGCTCTCGAGCGAGCAGCCCGCCTCGTAGTCGGGCAGCACGACCTTCCGCGTGGGATTCAAGATCTTCGCCGTCTCGGCCATGAACCGGACGCCGGCGAACGCGATCAGGCTCGCGTCGGACTTCTGCGCGTTCCGGGACAGATCCAGGGAGTCCCCGACGAAATCCGCCAGGTCCTGGATCTCCTCTTCCTGGTAGTAGTGGGCGAGAAGCACCGCGTTTTTTTGTCGTTTGAGGCGACGGATTTCGTCTTCCAGATCGAGGGTCGGGTCGACGGACGCCAGATCCGGGGCGGGGGGACGCGGCGGAAGGATCGGAACGACGGGCGTCAACAGGTCGACAGGCGGAGAGTTCATCGCGTTTCGAGCATAGCAACAGCGGAGTCGACCGCGATCTTTCGGCGTCGATGGCACTGGCACGCAGGGTGCTTGTTGTTCAATTTGTGAGCGCCGTCCCGTCTCCCCGTCCGCACCGCCTGGGGATCCTTTTTCTCATCCTGACGCTGACCGTGCTCGCGCTCGAGGTGTGGGCGATCGGTTCCAGCCTGACCTCGTTCTTCTGAGGCGGCCTGCGGCGAGGACGTCGGCCGGCGGCTCCCGGTCCGCTGGGATGACGCGCGACTTTCCTCCAAAGAGATGAATCCGGGGACGATTCCTTGAACGTCCGGAGTCCCCCAACCCGGGGGATTCCCCCGGCCCCGGCTCTCTCGCTTCGCGCAGGCGCTGGGGGATCGGAGGCTGGAGTCAGGCTATATTTCCCTCATGGCGACGGAGGTTTCGGCGAGCAAGTATCACGGGCTCGATCCTGCGACGATCCTGGCCGCCTACCGTAACGTTTACCTCTCCCGGCGCGTCGACGATAAGGAGATCCAGCTCAAACGCCAGAACCGGATCTACTTTCAGATCAACAGCGCCGGCCACGAGGCGGTCACGACGGCCGCCGGTATGGTCTCCCGGCCCGGGTACGACTGGTTCGAGCTCTATTACCGGGATCGCGCCCTCTGCCTGCAGATCGGCGTCACGCCCTACGAGATGTTCCTTCAGGCCGTCGGCGCCTCGGAGGATCCGGCGTCCGCCGGACGGCAGATGCCCTCCCACTGGGGGTCGAAGAGGCTGAACCTGATCTCGAAGTCGTCCTGCACCGGGACGCAGTTCCTGCACGCGGTGGGAGCGGCGGAGGGCGGGTGGCGCAAGAGCGTGATCCCGGAGCTCGCTTCGCGCGGAGGCTTTCAGAACGACGAGATCGTCATCGTCTCCGGAGGGGAGGGACAGACCTCTCAGGGCGAATTCTGGGAGGCGCTCTCCTCGGCCTGCAACCTGAAGCTTCCGGTGCTTTTCCTGATCGAAGACAACGGCTACGCGATCTCCGTCCCGGTCGAGGTCAACACGCCGGGCGGCTCCATTTCGAAGCTCCTCCGCAGCTTCCCGAACCTCTTCCTGGCGGACGTCGACGGTTGCGACTTTCTCGAATCGTACGACGCGCTCCGATACGCGGCCGAGTATTGCCGCACGCGCAAGGGGCCCGCTCTCGTCCACGCGAAGGTTGTGCGGCCCTACAGCCACTCGCTTTCGGACGACGAGGCGTCCTACCGCCCGAAGGCGGAGCGCGATCGCGACGCCGAGCGGGACCCGCTGCGGACGATGTCGCGGCTCCTTTTGAGCGAGGGCATCGCGACCCAGGCGGATCTCGACCGCCTGCACGGGGAAGTCGATCAGGAGGTCAGCGAGGCCGCCGACCGGGCCCTTGCCGCGCCCGTTCCGGCGCCGGAATCCGCCCTGGAGTTCGTCTACTCCTCCGATGTCGACCCGACCTCGGACGCCTTCTCGACGGAGCCGGCGCCCGCCGCCGGGGCGTCGCCCACGACGATGGTGGATCTCTTAAACGCCTGCATGCGCGACGAGATGAAGCGCGACCCCCGCATCGTCGTCTTCGGGGAGGACGTGGCCGACGCGTCGCGGGAAGAGGTGCTCGAGGAGGTCAAGGGCAAGGGCGGCGTCTTCAAGCTGACGGCGGGTCTTCAGCGCCTCTACGGGAAGGACCGCGTGTTCAACTCGCCGCTGGCGGAGGCCAACATCGTGGGCCGCGCCATCGGCATGGCCGTCCGTGGCCTGAAGCCCATCGCGGAGATCCAGTTCTACGACTACATCTGGCCCGCGTACATGCAGATTCACAATGAGCTCTCGAATCTGCGGTGGCGCTCCGGAAACACGTTTTCGGCTCCGGTCGTGATCCGCGTGGCGACCGGGGGATACATCGGAGGCGGCGCCGTCTACCATTCTCAGTCGGGGGCGGTCCTGATGACGCACATCCCCGGTCTGCGCGTCGTCATGCCTTCGAACGCCCTCGACGCCAACGGACTCCTTCGGACGGCGATCCGGTGCGACGACCCGGTGCTCTTCCTGGAGCACAAGCACCTCTACCGGCAGACGCACAACAAGGGGATCTACCCGGGACCCGACTACATGGTGCCCTTCGGGAAGGCGAGCGTCGCCGCGGAGGGGAAGGACATCACGATCGTGACCTACGGCGCGACCGTGTATCGCTCACTCCAGGCCGCGCGCTCCTTCAAGGAAGAGACCGGAAAGACGGCGGAGATTCTCGATCTGCGGTCCCTGTCTCCTTACGACTGGGAAGCGATCGCGCAATCCGTACGCAAGACCAATCGCGTGCTCGTAGTCTACGAAGACCCGATTTCCTGGGGCTACGGCGCGGAGATTGCCGCCCGCATCGGCACCGAGCTCTTCGCGTACCTGGATGCGCCGGTCGAGCGCGTCGCCGCGACGGACACCTTCGTCGCCTACCAGCCTCAGATCGAGGACTTCATCCTTCCGCAGGCGAGCCACATCCGCAAGGCGCTCGACCGTCTGGCCGCGTACTAGACGTAACGAACCGTGTCCTCCCGGATCGGCGCTCTCGAAAGCCTGCGCGAGAAGGATCCCGCGAACTCGCTCACGCTGTTCATGCTAGCCAACGAGTACTTCAAGGCGGAGCGATGGAGCGACACCGTGGCCGTCCTTCGCGACTATCTCGCCCGCGCCAAGGACGAGGGAGCCGCCTACCGCCTCCTCGGACACTCGCTGCGCCGGCTGGGCGACGCCGATGCGGCGCGGCAGGCGTTCCGCGAGGGCGCCGCCACCGCCCGCGCCCATCGGCACGATGGAATGGCCGCCGAACTCGAGGCGGAGGGAGAAGCCTGACGGCCGGAACCGGCCGCCCGCCCTGTCCGCCAAGGCGCCGACCTCTATGCAGGACAGTTTCCGCCGCGGGACTACAGAAAGCCCGGGCATTTGGTAGATAAGTATTTTAAATTCAGCTGTTTGCGCTTGGCACCCTCCTCGCTATTCCTGGTGGCAACCCTCGAAAGATCGAGGGTCAGAAAGTCGAGAAAAGGGGATGAGCAGGCAAATGCAGATCGAGCTGGAAAACGACGCCAACCATCGTGCCTTGCGCCGCTGCTACAGCTGCGGTTCCTACGCCCGGCCGTTTGACGAGGTCAACGGCGCCATCCGGTGCGAGCGGTGCGCCAAGAGAGCGCGCCGTGTCAAGAGCGACGAAGAGAGACCGCGCGACCCGTCGGAAGTCAACTTTTTGGTTTAGTCGCGGAAGCGAAGAGGCGAGCGGCGGGGAAGGACGATGACTCCCCGCCGTTCACCGGTTCGCCTCGCCTGGGCGCCGCGAACGACGACACCGACGACGCGCGAATTCGGGTCTCCCTGTGTGACGTAGACTCCGGGCGGTGAGGTCCGACCACAGCGCCCTCCTCCTCGACACCCATCACTATTCCGAATCGGTCTTTTCCTCGACTCTCGAGAGCCCGAGTCTTGCCCGGCAGATCGCTCCGGGCCAGTTCGTCATGCTCGACGTCCCCGGCCGTATCCGGCCCTACCTCCGCCGGGCGTACTCGGTGGCGGACGCGGACCCGGAGAGCGGACGAATCGAGCTCCTCGTCAAGACGATCGGGCCGGGCACCGCGGCGCTGGAGACGCTTCCGCGGAGCGCGTCCGTTCTTCTGCTCGGGCCTCTCGGAAACGGGTTCTCCATCGAGGGGCTGCCGCGCGGAAGCCGGGTCGCCCTGGTCGCCGGCGGGATCGGCGCCGCCCCTTTTCCGCTTCTGCTCCGCGCTCTGGCCGCGGCCGGCGTTACCTCCGATTTCTTCTTCGGCGGCCGCACGGCCGCCGACCTGGCGCTGCTCGAGCGTTTCCGGGCGAACGTCCCGGGGAAGGTCCTGACTGCGACCAACGACGGGTCATCGGGGGAGCGGGGATTCGTCACCGATCTCTTCGCGCGCCGCGCGGAAGAGGCCGGCTATTTGCGCCTCTACGCGTGCGGTCCGATGCCTATGTTCGGCGCGCTCGCCGCGGTGGTCGCCCGGTTGAATCTACCGGCCGAGTTTTCGACGGAAGCGGAGATGGGATGCGGATTCGGCGCATGCCTGGCGTGTGTCATCCCCGGCACGGAGACGGCCTTCCTCGTCTCGTGTCAGGAGGGGCCGGTGCTTCCTCCGAACCGGATCGACTGGAGCCGCTGCCGGTGACGGACCTGCCGGTGACGGACCTCCCGGTGACGGACCCGGATTTCCTCCGCGTCCGGGCGGGTCCCTTAGAGCTCGCCAATCCCGTCCTGACCGCGTCCGGCACGTTCGGATACGGCCTCGAGTTCACGGATTTCGTGGACCTCTCCCGGCTCGGGGGCATCTGCACGAAGGGGCTCTCCCTCCTCCCGCACGCGGGCAATGCGCCGCCTCGGATCTGCGAGACCCCGGCCGGGATGTTGAACGCAATCGGCCTGCAGAACGTGGGCGTCGAGGCGTTTCTCCGCGAAAAGCTTCCGCGGCTGAGGGAGCTCTCCGCCACGGTGATCGCGAACGTGTGGGGAGACCTCGAAGAGGACTACGTCACCGTCGTTCGGGCGCTCGAAGGGGCCGAGGGGCTCGCTGCCATCGAGCTCAACATCTCCTGCCCGAACGTCGAGAAGGGCGGCATGCTGTTCGGAAACTCGCCCACCGCGACGGGCTCTCTCGTCCGGCGGGTCCGGGCCGCGACGCGGCGCCCGCTGATCGTCAAGTTGTCACCCAACGCCCCCGATCTCGTGGAGTCCGCCCGCGCGGCCCGCGAGGCCGGAGCGGACGCGCTCTCGCTCGTCAACACGTTCGTCGGCATGTCGATCGATCCCGAGACCGCGCGTCCGCGTCTCTCCTACGGCACGGGAGGTCTCTCGGGCCCCGCTATCCGACCGCTCGCGGTCCGTATGGTCTATCAGGTCGCGCGCGCCCTACCCGGAACTCCGCTGATCGGGATCGGCGGAATCAGCGACCTCTCCGACGTCCTCGAGTTTCTGGCCGCCGGTGCGACCGCCGTGCAGATCGGCACCGCGAACTTCCGCGATCCGGGCGTTTCGGGACGGATCGTCTCCGAGCTGGCGGCGTACTGCGCCGCGCGGGCGGTCCGGGTCGAGGAGCTCGTCGGCCGGGCGCAGGGGCGCTCGCCCGCGGGACTCGAAGCGGGAGCCGAAGGATGACGCCGGCCGACGACCCCCGCGGGACCGGCGCCGCATCGCGTCTCTGCATCGCGCTCGACTTTGCCTCCCGGAAGGACGTGATGGCCGCGGCGCGCCGGTTCGCGCCCCGGGCCGGCTGGTTGAAGGTCGGGCTGGAGGCCTTCGTCTCGGAAGGGCCTTCTCTCGTGGCCGACGTCGCCGCGACCGGCGCGAAGGTTTTTCTGGACCTCAAGCTGCACGACATCCCGAACACCGTTGCCCGCGCCGTTGCCTCGGCGTCGGCGACCGGCGCGGCCATGGTGAACGTGCACGCGCTCGGCGGGCGCGAAATGCTTCTCGCCGCGCGGACCGCCGCGGGGCAGGATGCGAATCGGCCGCTTCTGATCGCCGTGACGCTCCTGACCTCGCTCGACTCGCGGGCGCTGGCAGACCTTCCCGTGGCCGGAACGCCGGAAGGCATCGCCCGGCGGCTCGCCGTTCTCGCCAGGGACTGCGGACTGGACGGGGTCGTCTGCTCGCCGGCGGATCTGCCAGGCATCCGCTCCGCGTGCGGGCCGTCGTTTCTGACGGTGGTTCCGGGCGTCCGGCCGGAAGGCGAGGACTCCGGCGATCAGAGGCGGACCGCGACTCCCCGAGCCGCGATCGCCGCGGGCGCCGACATCCTCGTCGTGGGCCGGCCCGTCACCGCCGCTCCCGATCCCGACGCCGCGCTCGATGCGCTTCTCATCGAAATAGAATCGGCCCGGATGCCGTCCCGATGAGCGACTGGAAGGTGCCACACGAGCCCTGGATCGTGGGTCACCGCGGCGCGCCCCGTCGGGCCCGAGAAAACACGCTCGACAGCCTCGACGCGGCGGAGAACCTCGGCGCCGACGCGGTCGAGTTCGACCTGAGGCAGACTCGGGACGGCGAAGCGGTCCTGTTTCACGACGAGGACATCGTCCTCGGGAACCAGAAGATCCCCGTGCGGACGTTCACGGCCCGCGAGATCGAAAAACTGCAGCTTCCCTCGGAGTTCGGGGCGTATCGGATTCCGAAGCTCGAGGACGTCTTTCACCGGTACGGCCCCGCGATGCGATACGTCGTCGAGGTCAAGACGTCCCCCCACACGCATCTCGCGCTCATGGCGCGGCGCGTCGCGCGCGTGGCGGCGGAGTTCGGCGTGCGCGCGCGGTGCCTCGTCGCCTCGTTCGATCCCGAGTTCCTGCGTAGGATGCGGGAAGCGGACGCTAGCATGGCGACGAGCTTCCTGATCGACCACGCGGTCGCACTGCCCGAGCCGGGCCGGCCGACGCCGCTCTTCCCCCCGGCGGACGCGCTCGGCCCCCGCTGCGACCTCGTGAGCGAGCCTCTGCTGGCCCAGGCGCAGGCCGCGGGACTCTCCGTGCACCCGTGGACGGCCGACGAGCCCGCGGAAATCCGCCGCCTGCTCGATTTCGGCCTTCCCTCGATCACGACCAACGTCCCCGACGTCGCCCTGGCCATCAGGGCGGAGGTGCGAGCGGGAAGCGTCTTTATCGCCGAGGAGCGTTAAGCGTTCAGCGATGAGCGTTGAGCGTGCATAAAGACGTCATCCGGGTCTGACTCTCAACTCTCAACTTCCCCTTCACCCTTGGATCGTCAGATGCGTCCCTCCGTACACCTCGAGGGCGGCGCCCGTGATGCCGGCCGCGTCGTCGGATGCCAGGAAGAGCACCGTTCGCGCCACGTCGCGCGGCCAGAGTTTCTGGGAGAGCGGCAGGGACCGGTCGACCTCGGCGGTCTCGTCGATCTTGTTGTCGACCGCCCCCGGGCAGACGGCGTTGACCGCGATGTTGTGAGCCCGGAACTCCCGCGCGAGGCTCTGAGTCAGACCGACGACTCCGAACTTGGCGGCGCTGTGCGCGGAAAGATTTGCGTCGCCGCGCAACCCGTGCACGGACGAGACGTTGACGATCTTGCCGCGCTTGCGCTCGACCATCCCGGGAAGGACCGCGCGCGAGAAGCTCGCCGTGGCGGTCAGATTGGTGGCGAGCACGGCGTCCCACTCGTCCGCCGTGAGCTTCAAAAACGGCCTCCAGAGGAAGATGCCCGCATTGTTGACGAGAACGTCGATCGGTCCGAGCGCGGACTCCGTCTCCGCGACACAGGTCTCCGCGGCGCCTCGCAACGTCACGTCCGCTGCGATCGCGAAGCATCGTGCGCCCGCGTCGCGAATCTGTCCGGCGGTCCGATCGAGCTCCGCCTTCGTGCGAGCGACGACCGAGACCGAGGCTCCCTCCTCGGCGAACCGGAGAGCGACGGACCGGCCGATTCCGCGGCCCCCGCCCGTCACCATGACCGTGCGGCCGGCGAACTTCATGCGAGAGAGCCCTCGCCCAGCTCGTCGAAGAGCTCCTGGGAGAAGAGCGAGAGCGAGTCCGCACCGGAAAAGACCGGTCCCGCGAGCAACGACACGGATCCTTCCCCGGGGGCCGGCTGGTCGATCCGCACGCGAAAGACGGTCAGGGGAAAGATCGTTCGGTCCGGATCGTGGTTCGACGTGCGGCCGCGTCCGGCGCGCAGGCGGATCGACGCGGCGAGATGACGCTGCATGTAGAGCAGGGTGGCCTGCCGCCGGCGAATGAGGTTGATGGAGGTCCGGCTTCCCGCGAGAACCGCCACGGCGAATGCGGTGGGCGACGTGGCCCGAACCTCGCCCGGGGTCAGGAGCGCCGCTCTCGGAAACCCTTCCGGGTCCGAGGTGAGCAGGGGTAAGACGAGCCGGCGCCGGCGGCGAAACGCCTCGCCTCCCAAGGTTCGTTCGAGCCCGGGCGGAAGGCGGGACAGCTCCATGGGGGGTAGTGTAAGAGGTTATTTCAGTTGTCAGTTATCAGTTGTCAGTATCAGTCCGGGGTGCGGGCGTAGAGGCGCCGCGCAGGACGGTTCGCGGGCAATAAGATGGCCTCATGAAGAAAACGTGTCTGGTTCTGCTCGCCGGCCTCGCGATGACGGCTCCTCTCCTTTCCCAGGACCGCGACGCAAAGGCCGATGCCGTCGGCCACGAGTTCATCGCGGCTCTCGGCGGTGAGAAGGCCTGGGAAAAGGCGCGCCAGTTCCGATTCGACTTCGTCGTCGAACGGGAAGGAAAGCCCATTGCCCGGTTCTCGCACGCGTGGGACCGCTATACCGGCGACTACCGCGTTTCCGGCACGGACAAGACCGGCGCTCCCTTCACCGTCTTTTTCAACGTGAACACGAAGGAGGGGCAGGCTTTCGTCAACGGCAAGCCCGCGGAGGGGGAAGCCCGCGAGGCGCTCTTGAAGAGCGCGTACGGGCGCTTCATCAACGACAGCTACTGGCTTCTCGCTCCCTGGAAGATCTTCGATCCCGGCGTCCGGCTCGCCTACGATGGGGAAAAGCCCTGTCCCGAGGGCACCGGAGGCGGGGCCTGCGACGTCCTGAAGCTCTCCTTCGAAAACGTCGGCATGACGCCGAAGGACGTCTACTGGCTCTGGATCACGAAGGACGGCCGCCGGATGGTCGCCTGGCAGTACGTTTTGAACGGCGCGCAGGAAGAGCCCACGACCGCGCTCTGGAAAGACTGGAAGCCTTACGGCGGCATCTCTCTCGCGACGGAAAAACCGATGATGGGCAAGCCCGCGGTAATCCGTTTCGAGAACGTGTCGGTCTCCTCGACGCGCGACGACGCTCTCTTCCGGCCGGGCGCCGGCCAGTAGCGCCGACCCGTCCCGAAGGGCCGGCGGGGAAGCCGGGCCGGCCTCCCGCGCGTTGGGAGAGTCTCGGGACGCGCGTCCCCTTTGCCATGTTTGCGTATGATCCGGAGCGATGCGATCGACACTGTGATGGGCGCCCAGTCCACCGCCAACGGCCACCGCCTGGTTCTCTTCGACATCGACGGGACGCTGCTGTCCGCCGGGCGGGCGGCGCGCGAATCGGTGCTGGCCGCAATCGAGACGGTCTACGGCTGGACGGGCTGCGCGGACTCGCACGACTTTTCCGGGAAGACCGATCCTCAGATTATCCGGGAGCTGATTCTCGAGGCGATCGGGGATGATCGGTGCGAGGCGCTGCTCGAGCGGGCGCTCGACGTCTATCTGTCGGAGCTTTCCCGGAGGTTGACCCCCGGGGCGGTGGTTCTCAAGCCGGGTGTCGGAGAGCTGCTCGCCCGCCTCGCGGCGGAGTCCGGCGTCACGCTGGCGCTTTTGACCGGCAACCTCGAGCCGGGGGCGCGCATCAAGCTCGAGCCTCCCGGCTTCAATTCCTACTTTCCGTTCGGCGCGTTCGGGAGCGATTCGGCGGACCGTTACCAGTTGCCCTCCATCGCCGTCGAGCGCGCACGCGCGCGCACCGGGATCACGTTCTCCGGCAAATCGATCGTCATCGTGGGGGACTCGGTCCACGACGTCGGCTGCGGCAGAACGCTGGGAGTCCGCTCCGTGGCCGTCGCCACGGGACCGACCCGGCCGGAACGGCTCGCCGCGGAGAGACCCGACGCCCTGCTGGAAAGCTTCGCGGACGTCGACCGCGCCGCGGAGGCGATCCTCGCGTGAGACGCGCCGCGCTCGCCGCCGCTGCCGCGATCGCCTGCACCCTCTCGGGATGCGCGTCGTCGTCTTCGGCTCCCGCGTCCAAGGCGCCTCCGAGCGGGCCCCGCGCCCCGTACGACGCCCCGGCGGCCGCGGCGCACCAGGTGGACATCACCATCCGATCTCGGGCCGCGCGGGAGATCCTGGCGTCTCTTTCGAGGCCGAAGCTCGAAGCCTCCGATACGAAACTGCTCGAGGACCTGCCGGCGGTGCGCTTCGCGATCCGGGACTCCAATCGCGGGGTGGAGGTCTTCGAGCGCGACTTCGCGGCGGCATTCGACGAGAAGACGCGGACGTCCGTGTTTGACTTCCGCTCGATTCGAGAGTCGAGGGAGCGGTGGCAGGCGCTTCTCGACGCCGTCGAGCCTCGCGAGGCCGATCTGTCGCGCATGGCGTCGACGCGCGCCGCCGCTCTTCTTCCGGGCGACCGCCCGGTCTCCGCGCGGCTGGACGTCTTTCTGTCCTTCGGTGTCGCCGGCCTCGGAGACCACATCGTCCTGAAGGGCGACAATGGCCGCGAGGCCATGGTCCTCGATCTGGCGCGGGCGCTCGGCGACTCGGAGGGCGAGCCGCTCGAGAGCCGCATGTCCCGCATCGCCCGGGTCATCGCGGGCGAAGCGTTCCGGCAGGCCTGGGCGACCTATCGCGCGCAGAGCCCGGCCTGGCAGCACCCGGACCCGCAGCTCGGGCAGCTCGACGTCCTCCTGCGCGCCGTTGCCGAAGCTGGCCCCGTGGCCGTGTACACGGTCGATGAGAACTTCTTCCCGCTCTCGACGTGGCTGAAGGAGCCGATGAAGCGGGCGGTCGAGGACTTAAACCGCCGGGCGGACCGCCTCGCCGAGGCGGAGGGCAACCTCGAGCGCCGCATGGAGCTGACCGGGGAGATCCGGCGAGGAGATTTCGCGCGCCGGATCGCGGGCCAGGACGGGGCCTACCTGGTCGACGGGGTCATCCAGCACGCGGGGCTCGCCGGGCTCCGGCAGGCTCTGCAGGCCGGACCCCGGGCGCTGTTCGACGCCTACGACAAGGCCGCACGCGCCGACAAGACCCTGGTTCCTCTCTCGAAGACGATTCGAGACCGGCTCGCCGCCGCGCCCGTGAAGCCGGCGCCGCCGCGCTGACGTCCGGCGACACAGAAACCATGGCCTCCCCCGATCTGTCTCTTCGGATCGCCGGAGCGTCCGTCACGACCGGCGACTGGTTCGACGTCCGGTCTCCGCATTCCGGGTCCCTGCTGGCCCGAGTCGCGCGCGCGGGCGCCGCCGAGGTCGATCGCGCGATCGAGGCGGCGGACCGCTCCTTTCGGGAGACGCGCGCGCTCCCTTCCCATCGCCGCGCAGCCGTTCTCAAGAGCATCGAAGCCGAGCTCGCGACCCGGCGGAGCGAGTACGTCGAGACGATCATCGCAGAAGCGGGAAAGCCGCGGCGCTATGCGGAAGCCGAGGTCGATCGCGCCCTGATCACCGTTCGCCTCGCCTCCGAGGAAGCCACTCGGATCGGGGGCGAAGTGCTCCCGGTCGACATCGAGCCTCGCGGGGAGGGCGCGCTGTGCATCGTGCGCCGCTTTCCGGTGGGACCCGTGACCGCGATTACCCCCTTCAACTTTCCGTTGAATCTGGTTCTTCACAAGGTCGCGCCCGCGATCGCGGCGGGCAATCCGGTTCTGCTGAAACCCTCGCCGCGTACTCCGATGACGGCAGACCTGCTCGCCCGCGCAATCGAAGCGTCCGGATGGCCCAGCGGCGCGTTTTCGCTGATTCACGCCGAGCCGTCCGTCGCACGGCCTCTCTGGACGGATCCGCGGATCCGGTTCGTGAGCTTCACGGGCTCCGACGCAGTCGGCTGGAAGATCAAACAGGAGGCGTCGAGGCAGAAGGTGACGCTGGAGCTCGGCGGCAACGCGGCGGCCATCGTTTGCGCCGACGCGGACATCCCGGACGCGGTCGAGAAGCTGGCGGCCGCGTCTTTTGCGTACGCGGGCCAGGTTTGCATCAAGGCGCAGCGCATCTTCGTGGCCCGGGCCGTCGAGCGCGAGTTCGTCGAGGCCTTCGTCGCGGCGGCGCGGGCTATCGTTCCCATGGATCCGGCCGATCCGGCGGCCGTCCTGGGCCCGATGATCGACGAAGAGAGCGCACGCCGCGTCGAGAGCTGGGTGGAAGAAGCGCGAGCGAAAGGCGCCCGGGTCCTGCTCGCCCCGGAGCGGCACGGGGCCCGGCTTTCTCCGGGTGTGCTCTCGGGAGCGCCCGCCGGCAGTCTCGTCCGCGACCGCGAGATCTTCGGCCCGGTCGCGACCGTCGATGCGTTCGGGGATCTGGCCGAAGCGCTCGCCTCGGCGAACGAGACGGCGTACGGCCTCCAGGCGTCGATCTTCACCCGCGACATCGGAAGCGCTCTTTCGGCGTTCGAATCGCTCGAGGTCGGAGGAGTCATCGTGAACGAGGCTCCCACCCTGCGGATC
The DNA here is from genome assembly GCA_038253555.1 of Thermoanaerobaculia bacterium. Classification (GTDB taxonomy): domain Bacteria; phylum Acidobacteriota; class Thermoanaerobaculia; order UBA5066; family Gp7-AA6; genus JALYUA01. The sequence goes on along the minus strand of JBBSGZ010000024.1, from coordinate 9,379 downwards.
GACAACTTTCCCTATGGAGGGATCAAGGCGTCGGGATTCGGCCGCGAGGGAGTCCGCTTCGCGATCGAAGACATGACCGAGCCGCGGACGCTGTACCTCAGGGGCTGATTCCCGGGCGTAAAATCCGGCCACCACCCATGGACGAGATTTCGGGGGCGACTCCCGGCGCTTCCGGCCGAGACCGGCAGGAGATGCTGAGGCTCCTCGCCGACCAGATGCCGGTCGTGATCTGGACGACTGACGCGGAACTCAACTTCGTGTCGTCGATGGGCGGCGGGCTGCCGCTCTTGGGGCTGACCCCGGACCGCCTCGCCGGGATGAGCCTCTTCGACTACTTTGGGACGACCGACGAAGAGTTCGCGCCGATCGCGGCGCATCGCCGCGCCCTGGCGGGTGAGTCGGTGTCTTACCAGCTCGCCTGGTCGAAGCAGGTGTATTCGGCTCAGGTGCAGCCGCTGCGCGGCCCGGGCGACCGCATCGAAGGCGTGGTCGGGGTCGCGCTGGACGTCACGGATCGCGACAGGGCGGAGAAGGAGCTCAAACGCCTGGTCGCCCTGCTCCGTTCGACTCTGGATTCGACGGAAGACGGCATCCTCGTCGTGGATGACGCCGGCAAGATCGTGACGTACAACCGCCGGTTCGTGGACATGTGGGGAATTCCGGAGGAGCTTCTCGAGGCGGGCGAGGACGACAAGGCGATCGCCTACGTTCTCGATCAACTGGTCGATCCGGGCCTGATGGTGATGCGCACCATGGACCACTACGTCCATCTCGACACGGAGACCTACGATCTCCTGAAGTTCAAGAACGGCCGCATCTTCGAGCGCTTTTCACCGGCACCCTCTTCTCCCGGGGCGGAGCGCGTGAGGGTCTGGAGCTTCCGCGACATCACGGACCGGATCCGCGCCGATGAAGAGCGGAGCCGTTCGCTTTCTTTGCTGGAGGCGACGCTCGAATCGACGGCGGACGGCCTCCTCGTCGTCGACACCGAGGGAAGAATCGTCAGCTACAACCGGAAGTTCGTCGAGATGTGGAGGATTCCGGAAAGCGTGGTGGCGTCGGGAGACGACGGGCGCGCGCTCGCCTTCGTCCTCGACCAGCTGAAGGCGCCGGACTCCTTTCTGAAGAAAGTCCGGGACCTCTACGAGCACCCCGACTCCCAGAGCTTCGACTGGCTGGAGTTTCACGACGGCCGCGTCTTCGAGCGCTACTCCCAGCCGCAGCGGGTGGGCGGCGCGACGATCGGCCGGGTCTGGAGCTTTCGCGACGTGAGCGATCGACTCCGCATGGAAGAGATCCTGCGGCGGCAGGCCAGGACCTTCGAGCACATGTTCGATGCGGTCATCGTGACCGACCTGTCGGGCAAGATCCTGGACTGCAATCCCGGGGCCGAGAAGATCTTCGGTTATTCGCGCGAGGCGATGCTCGGCAAGAATCCCGAGATGCTTCTTTCGCCGGCCGAGGAACGGGACAAGACGGCGAAAATGCTGGACGGAATGCGGCACACCGGCCGCTGGGAGGGGTCCGTCCGGTTCCGGCGCAAGGACGGCGCGCGGGGGACGTCGGAGACGGTCGTCGTCCCGCACTCCGACGAATACGGCCGGCTGACGGCCGCGATCTTCGTGCACCGCGACGTCACGGCGATCAAGGAGCTCGAGCGCCAGCTCCGGGAGCTGCAGGGGGGAGAGGACTCGGGGATGGGAAGAGGCTAGACGGTGGAGGTGACGGGCTTGCGCCGCGCCGCTGCTGCTTTTTTCTTCGCCGCCTGCCTGGTGTGCTGGGTGAATCGGACCTCGAGGACACATTCTCGGCGCCCCGAAAACAATGATGAAATTCACAAGCCGGAGGAGTGGCCGAGCGGTTTAAGGCGGTGGTCTTGAAAACCACTGTGCCGGAAACGGCACCGGGGGTTCGAATCCCTCCTCCTCCGCCAATAATTTCTTTTGGTCCAGGGTTTTGCGAAGGCGGCAACTAGATCATCGGAGCGTGATGCTCGTCCGCCCTAACCGATTTTGTCCGTGATCTGTCCGTGTTCGGCCCGTCCGATGAAGGCTGAGACGTTGGTTTCTGCGGTCGCCAGGTGAGCATCCGCGCGAATGAGAGCCGCCCGCTTGTCAGATTCGGAAGTGATGTTGTACCGATCAAACACCGCGCGGGTCCGGTGACCGGTTATCGACATCGCCACCGTCTCTGGAACTCCAGCACGGATCAAGTTCCGAACGGTGGTTCGCCGGAGATCGTGAAACAGCTTTCCGGGGGTTTGGGCGCCGTTACAGGCTGCCGCCCAGGCCTTCCGGAAGTCTCCGACTTGCTTGCCTCGAACATGGAAGACGAGAGGAGAAACCGAACTGATTCCTCCAGCTGGAATTCGCGCGCTTTCCACCGACGTTCGATCACGTCCCAGAGGCTTCCGTCCAAAGGAAGAACTCGTCCACGTCCGTTCTTCGAGGTGGATAACCGCATCTCCTTGGCGGCGCGATCGACGGCTTCCCATCGAAGCGGGAGGATCTCTCCCTTCCGCCAACCAGAAAAATAGGCAAACCGCGCGGCGTCCGCCAGCGGCTCCGGCAGAACTGCAACAAGCCTTTCAAATTCGTCTCTCTCAAAGAATCCTTGGCGTGCGTTGTCTTCCCGTAGCATCGGAAAATAGGGTACCCGGTGAATCCGCTCCTGCTTTCGGGCTAGGTGGAAAGCCTGCTTCAGGCTTGCGACCTCTCGGTTCACGGTCGCACGGGATTTTGCAGAGGCGAGGCCCTTCCGCTCTGTGCCTCAACCGGATCGGGGCTCCCCTACCAGCAGGCGGCGACCACGATGGCAATGAGGGGCATGACGCGTTGACCATACCGGGTCCTCCGGCTGGTTCGGAGCCCGCTAGGCGGAGATCGGCGGGGATATGCTTGAGACCGGCGTTTTCCAATGGATGAGGTAGCGATTGAAGCGGATCTCGGGGCGCTCTCGTGACCTGTAAACTGTTTTTGCCGGTGGAGACTTTGATTCGACGTGAGGTTTATCGCAAATGAGTAGCTTTGTAAGGGAGTTACCTCGCCGCGCGTTGCGCGCCGCCGGAATCGGATTTTTATGAATCAACGCGAGGCGAGCTGCATTATCTGTTCCCTTTGCTCGTCTCTGGAGGCGTATTGATCGTGGATGACTATGGCTACTGGGCCGGTCAACGAAAGGCCGTTGACGAGTATCTTGGGAGTCACGACCTCCCGATCTTTCTCAACCGCATGGATAATAGCGACCGCATAGGCGTGAAGAGGTGACCGCGCCCGTCGCGATCGCCGTCGTGCCGCGCGACCGATTCAGCATGTTCCCCCGCTGTCTCGAGTCACTCTATGCGTGCACGGATGTGCCGTTTCGCGTCATCGTGGTGGCCGGCGGCACGGATCCGACAACCGAAGAGTACCTTCGGCGACTTCCGATGCAGAGACACGACTTGAGCGTCGTGCTTGTGGACCGGCTCTTGACGCAGGCCGAGGCACGCAACATAGCGCTCCGGCAGGTTGACGAAAGATTTTGCGTCATCCTCGAGAACGATACGATTGTTCACGAAAACTGGCTCGCTCCCATGTTGGAGTGCATGCGAGACGAAGGGGCGGCGGTCGTCACGCCCTTGATTCTGTGGCATCGCGGTATCCACGCCGCCGGCTGCACGTTCGACGAACGAAACGAGGATGGCGCCGTCGTATTTCAGCACAGGATCATGTACACGGAAATTCACCGGCGGCAAGTCGACTATCCGGAGAACCACTGCCTTCTCATTGACCGGCAGGTCTTACCGGCCATCGACATCTTCGACGACGTGGAGCCGTTCGATGTCGATCTGGGGCTCATGCTGCGGAAGTATGGAATCAGCGCGTTTCTCGAACCGCGATCGGTGGTCACGTACTCAGCGCCTCCACCGTGGGAAGTCCGCGACATACCGCCTTTCAAGTTACGCTGGGATGCCGCGTCGTGGGAAGCCCGTAACCGGCTGTTCATGGAAAAATGGGGAGTCACATACGATCCGTCTGCAAAGCGCGCCTCCTATCGAAGGCAACAGCTGAGGCTGGGGCTTGCCCGCTGGTATCCGACCAGGTTTACGGTCGGGATGTCGAACGTTGGCGTGGCTGTCGAAAGATTTCTTCTGTCGTTGGTGACTTGGCGCGCCGGAGGCATTCGCAGCGCTGACGGTCCACGGCGTCGCGGTGGCTGGCGGCACCCGAGCGTCGGTGGGCGGAATTAGAGAAAGGAAGGTGGGCTGCAGGGCCGCCGCGCCGCGTCATAAGAATCTGGGCGCCGGGTGCCGCGGCAGCTCCCATCCCATGCTGCCAACGGAGACCGGACCACGGATTCTCGTCGTTGATAACCAGGTCAGCGACTTCCTGCAGTACCGAATGGTGTTTGCCCGCAGACTGCGGGAGGCGGGCTTCGACGTCCATGTTGCCGTCCCGCGGGAGCCCGGCCTGGAGGAGATCTCCCGCCAGGGCATGACCGGCCATGTCTTCTATCTACGGCGCAAGAGCGCTCGCCCGTTGGATGAGCTTCGCTGCTGGGTCTCCCTCTTCCGCCTTTACCGAAGAGTGCGACCGACTCTGGTGCATCACATCTGTCTGAAACCCACGCTCTATGGCGGCATCGCAGCGCGGATTGCCGGTGTGCCGGCGGCCGTCGATACCATCGCTGGACTGGGATATCTGTTCACGACACACACCAGGCAGGCGCGCGTTCTGAGGTCGATCGTCGCGGGTGGGCTTCGATTCTCGTTCAGGCATCAGAACCATCGCGTCATATTCCAGAATCCGGACGACCGCGACTGCCTGCTCGCAATAAGCGACATGACTGGCGATCGCGCGGTGCTCATCAAGGGGTCGGGCGTTGATCTGTCGTTGTTCACGCCGGTGCCGGAACCGGAGGGACCGCCCGTGGTCCTGATGGCTTGCCGTTTCCTATGGACGAAAGGCGTCGGCGAATTTGTAACCGCCGCCCGAAGACTACGCGCCAGCGGAATCCGAGCCCGTTTTGTGCTGGTCGGCGAGCCCGATCCCGGTCATCCATCCGCCATCCCGGAACGCTTGCTCCGTGATTGGCGTGACGCCTGCGATGTGGAATGGTTGGGCTGGCAAGATGACATGGCCAGTCTGATCGCGCAGTGCCACGTCGTCTGCCTGCCGTCGAGCTACGGCGAAGGTATCCCTCGCATTCTCCTCGAGGCGGCGGCCTCGGGCCGCCCCATCGTGGCCACGAATATTCCTGGATGCCGCGACGTCGTCCGGCATGGCCAGAACGGCCTGCTGTTCCCGGTGGGGGACGGCGACGCGCTGGCGGGGGCACTCGCCCGGCTGATCGAAGATGCGCCGCTCCGGGCGGAGATGGGCGCTCGCGGTCGTGAAATCGCGATCAAAGAATTCTCGCTGGATCAGGTCATCGATGCGACTCTCGCCGTCTATCGCTCCCTGCTCGTTTCAGTCCCGGCTTGGAAATCCCTCGCGACGACCACCTAGCTTATGCATCTCGTTTATGTGACTTCTGCGCTGCCCTTCAGCTTCGAAGAGACGTTTATCGTCCCCGAGATCCTGGAGCTCCAGAGGCGGGGGCATCGGGTGACGGTGATCCCCATCCGACCCCGCCGCGCGGTCATTCACGAGGATGCGCGGCGACTGACTGATTCCACGATCGCCAAACCCGTGCTGTCCCCGGCCATCCTCGGCCACGCCCTCGCAGAGATCGTGAGAGCCCCGACACTCGCACTTCGGTCTGCATGGCTGATGGCGACGAGTCGGAACATCCGTGTCCTTCTCAAGAATCTGGCCGTCTTTCCGAAGGGCTTGTGGCTGGCGCGAATCGCGAGACAGCAGGGCGTCGACCATATTCATGCCCACTTTGCGTCTACCAGCGGTACGGTCGCGCTGATCGCCGGTTTCATCTCGGGCATTCCCTGGAGCTTCACCGCCCATCGATGGGACATCTCGGAGAACAATCTCCTCGACAAGAAAGCACAGGCGGCCAAGTTCGCGCGCGCCATCGATGCGCGGGGAGGGCAAGAGTTGGCGACCTTCGCGGGAGCGCATCGCCACAAGGTGCGCGTCATTCACATGGGCGTCGCCCTTCCCCCTCCGAGCTCCCGGAAAGAAGGGAGGCCGCGAGGGCCTCTGCGAGTCCTGCTGGGAGCTCGCTTCGATGAGTTCAAGGGCCATCGCTACGCTGTGGAGGCCGTCGCTCGGCTCAAGGCAGCCGGCGTGCACGTGTCGCTGCAGTGTGCGGGGGACGGGCCCTTGAGGGCGGCAGTCGAGAAGTATGCCGGCGCGCTCGACCTCCTGGATCGCGTGCAGTTTTCCGGTTTCATCGATCATCAGGAGCTCCTCACGAAGCTCCAGGAGCATCGGTGGGACGTGGCACTTCTCCCCAGTGTCGAGACGAGTGAGAGCAGGGAAGGAATCCCGGTGTTCCTGATCGAGGCGATGGCAGCAGTGGTTCCGGTCATTGCCACCGATACGGGTGGGATTTCAGAGCTCCTGAACGGCGGCGCCGGAGTGCTCATCCCGCAACAGGATGCCAAGGCCATCGCGGAGGTTCTGGCCAGGCTCGCGGCGGATAGCGACCTTCGCCGCGAACTCGCCGACGCAGGGGTTCGACGGGTGCGCGATCAGTTCACGATCGAATCGACCGTATCCGCTCTCCTGGATGAAATCTCTGCGGCGTGAGAACGTCGATGTGGAGCGCCCGAAGCGGCAACGACCCGTCAACACACCATCCACGATTGAGAACCCCGATCGGGGGAACGGAAGATCAAGACCCGCCGAGAAGGGAATAACGTGTGCGGAATAGCGGCTCTGTTCAAGCGGAGAAATCTGGCACGACCGTTGTCGCTCGCTCGCACGATGTGCGATGCCGTTTCGCACCGGGGACCCGACGGGGCTGGCCTGATGGGCCTCGAGGGCGACGCCGTCATTCGCTCGTGCGTATCGACCGCGTGGCAGGTCGCTCTCGCTCATCGACGCCTTTCGATCATCGACCTGAGCCCGGCGTCGGCGCAGCCCATGGTCTACCGTGGCCGGTATTGGCTCACGTACAACGGCGAGATCTACAACGCTCCCGAGCTCCGCGCCGAGCTGGAGCGACTCGGTCACTCCTTTCGCACCAGGAGCGACTCCGAGGTCGTGCTCGCCGCTTTCGCCGAATGGGGGCTGCGGTGCTTCGAGCGCATGCGTGGGATGTGGGGTCTGGTGCTGCTGGACGCCCAGACCGGGACCGCGGTCCTCTGCCGAGACAGACTGGGAATCAAGCCGCTGTACGTCTGGCGGAGCGACGGGCTGCTCGCCGTGGTTTCTGAAATCAAACAACTGATCGACGTTCCTGGTTTTCACGCCCGGCGCTCGGAGCAGGCTGTGAAAGAATACTTGGCGACCGGGTACGAAGATCAAACGCGCAGTTTCTTCAGCGACGTGACCCCGGTTCCGCCGGGCACCTACCTTACGCTCTCGATCGGCGGAGAGGTACTCTCGTCGCCTCAACCCTATTGGTGGCCCGAGCGAGTCGAGACGTCTGTGTTCGAAGCCGAGGAGGCGAGCGCGGCCTTTGCCGTCAAGCTCGAGGAGTGCGTGCGCATCCACCTGCGCAGCGACGTTCCCGTGGGCTGCGCGCTGAGCGGAGGGTTGGATTCCAGCGCCATCGCCGTGCTCGTCCACAGGCAGGGAGACGTTGCGACCGATCTTCCCACCTTCACGTCCAGCTGTGTCGGAGACCCCGCGGTTGAGCGCGAGTACGCCGAAGCGGTGCTGGGGGACATTCGCGCGGCGCCTCACTTCGTCACCCCGTCCGCTCAGGGCTTTCTGGACGACCTGAACGACTTTGTCTGGCACCACGACGAGCCGGTCGGAAGCCTTTCGATGTACGCCGGCTACTGCGTCGCGCGTGCGAGTCACGCGGCAAAAGTGCCCGTGGTTCTGAGTGGACAGGGAGGAGACGAGATCCTCTCCGGCTATTGGCAGTCGTATTTCATGTACCTGCGGGAGCTCGGGCTGCGCGGTCGCGTCCTCACTCTGGGGGCGCACCTCGCAGGCGCGCTGCTGCCGGACGGGAATCCGTCCTTGCTCCGGCAAGTTCCTGTGATGGTGCGGCGGTACCTGGCCCGGCGGAGAGGGCTCGCGTCCTCGGGGGGACACTCAACCGGCGTCAGCGAAGTGCTTCAGCGCGCGCTGACGAGCCTCGGGCAGGCTCGAAGATTGGACGAGATTCGGATGATGTACCTTCCCAGACTGCTGAAGTGGGAGGACCGCAACTCGATGGCCTTTTCCATCGAAGGCCGCTACCCCTTCCTCGACCACGAGCTGATCGAGCTGTGTCTGTCATTCGCAACCGAGATCCTGTATCACCGCGGCTGGACCAAATGGCCACTCCGCCGCGGTCTCCAGGAGGCGCTCCCTGAGAAGGTGGCACGCCGCCGAAGTAAATTCGGCTTCTGGGTGCCGCAGGACCGCTGGCTGTGCGGTCCGCTTCGCCCCGCTTTGACCCGATGGCTGGAATCCGACCGCCCGGTTTGGGACCGGGTCGACCGCACAACCGTTCGGAGGCTCGCCACGGAGACCTGGCAGATGTCCGGGCGCCACGACGAGCCCGGCCAAGCGCTCGTTCGTTGCTTCATGCTGGATAAATGGATGGAGGTCTTCGATGTCACCTAGTGTCCTGAGTTAGAGATTCGATGACAAAAGCGAGCGACGCTTTCGAGGATTTCGTCAGCGGTTTTGGTCCAGACAAAGGGTTTGCAGTGGGTGTTAGTCAGGCGGATGTAGTGATGGATGGCGTTTTCGAGTTCTCTCATGCTGCGGTGGACGCCGCGCCACAGCTGGGGGCCGCGATGCGGCGATGGCGATGGCCACGTACGGCGCATTCCAGAGCACCCTGGAAGGCGCAGTCCACGCGTACATAACGCTGTCGGCGGCGACATGGCCACCGCCGCATCACCTACCGACCCTCTGTGCCAACATGAGTGAGACAGGTACCCCCTGGGAAATTAGTGAGCAGGGCGGGGAAGGAATTTGGGACGATGATGGAAGAAGTAGGGGTTTTCGGGTCTGCCACGGCAGTGGCGGAGCGGCTCCTCGGGACGCGAGGCTTTCGGGACTCCGGACCCGGAGGTGGTGGCGGTGGCCAAGCGGCGTAGCTTCACGCGCGAGTACAGATGCGGATCGTCGAGGAGGCGGAGGGGTTGGAGTTGACCCGGCAGCCTCAACTGATCGACGCAAGAGACCCGCAGAACACTTCGGATGGTTTCATCCAACCCAACGTCCGTCGAGGGCGGTTGTTGAGTTCCCGGGCGACGGCGGTGAGCTCGGCTCGAGTATAGAAAAATGCCTGTAAAACCGGCTTGAAACAGTTTTTGCTTGTTGTTGGGGAC
>JBBSGZ010000023.1:0-37076 GCA_038253555.1 Thermoanaerobaculia bacterium | reverse complement strand
CTGAGCCCGAACTCGTCGCCCCGCCGTGCGAGGTGAGCGACTCTCGCCGAAGCGATGACCGCCTTCGTGGGAGTGCATCCAAAGTTGACGCAGGAGCCGCCCAGCTCTTTTCGCTCCGCGATCGCCACGCGCCTCCCCTGCCGCGCGAGCGCGTGGGCGAGCGGGACTCCCGCCTGACCCGCTCCGATGATCAGGACGTCATACGTGTCGTCGATCTTCGTCGTCGGAATACAGGTCTCCCGTCAATTGGGCAATTCCGCGCCGGCTGGGAAGAGGTTATCCGAAAGGTCAGAGAACCGGAACGACCGCTCCCGGCCTCGAATCCGATCGGGTTACGGCCCTCCTGGCAAACCGACTCCGGCTGCCCCGAACGATCGGATCGCCGGAAAAATCTTTTCGACCCACATTCGAAGGCACCTCTTCCCGGCGAATCGAAAGGCCTCCCGGCGCGTCGGTCCAACGGAAGCGTAGAGCTTCCTGCGCAGCAACACCCGCGCACGCCGGAGCCGGGTCTTCACGGCGTCCTCCGTCAGATTCAAGCACCGAGCCGTATCGGCGGTGCTCAATTCCTCGACGCCGCGCATCACAAAAACGGTCCGGTACAGGTCAGGCAGAGTATCGATCGCCGCCTCCACGATCGCCGTGACCTCCCCGATCAGGGCCCGCTTCTCCGGATCGAGATCGGGGGTGGGTTCGTCCCGTGCCGCTTTTGACGGGGCAAAGGCTCCGGGCCTGTCGCCCCGGGCCCTGCTCCTGCGGTAACGGGCACGAGCCTCGTAGACCGCGATCCTTGTCAGCCATGTGGAGAACTTCGCGCGTCCGGCGAACTGCTCGAGATTTCGGTATGCCTTGAGATAGGTCTCCTGAACGACGTCGGCCGCTTCGTCGTCATCTCTCAGAATGGCGCGCGCCGCCCGATAGACCTGTTGGCTGTGCCGGTGAAGGAGGTTTTCGAAGAGCTCAGACTCGCCTGCCAGAACTCGCCGGACGAGCTGGTCGTCCGTCATGGCTTCCGCGATCTGAACGCGCATCGGCGTCTTCCGCGCCATCTTCGATCCTTCCTCCTTCAGGCTGCCCCCGAGAGAGCCCTTCCTCCCGCACTCGCGTCGGAGTCTTTCTCAAAACCCGCAAAATTCCTGTCACCGCCTCGCGTCGCGCGACTCTATAGGACAGAGAGCCTTGCCCGGAACGCATGATCGCGGCGACCGGCGATGACTTCAGGAGGACTCATGGCGCGCCAGCGGTGGATTTTCGTTCTCCTCCCCCTCTTCCTGGTGGTCTTTGCCTGCCTGTCCGGGCCGAGAAGCGTCCAGACCAACCCCGCCGTCGCGTCGGAGAAGAAACAGCTCGCCGGCCAGCGGGACGACATCGAGGACAACTCCGAGAGAATGTTGAAGGAGGGGCGGGAGACCTTCCGCTACGACACCTTCGGCAGCGAAGACTTCTGGGCCAAGACCCGCCTCCACGAGGCGATCCTCGGCGAAAAGCAGGGGGGCGTCGGCCCGGGACTCAAGGCGATCGATGCCCTGAAAGTCGGGTTGAAGGTCGACATCGGAAAGCTCCCGAAGATCCTGGGCGAGGTCCTGAAGAAGGGCAGCGTGAGCCTCGAAAATCCCGAAACAACGCTGGAGCTGCTCAAAGCGGACGCCGTCGTCGGGGTCAAGGCCATCGTGGACAGGGACAGCAAGAAAGTCACGGGCATCGGCATCCGCTGCGCGTTCTGTCACTCGACGGTCGACGACTCCTTCGCGAAGGGGATTGGCCGGCGCCTGGACGGCTGGCCCAACCGGGATCTGAATGTCGGCGCCATCGTCGCCATGGCTCCCGACTTGAAGCCCTTCGAGGACCTGCTCGGCGCGGATGAAGCGACGGTCAAGAAGGTCCTCATGGCGTGGGGGCCGGGCAAGTACGACGCCGAGCTCGACATCGACGGAAAGGGATTCCGGCCCGACGGCAAGTCCGCCGCGACTCTGATCCCGGCCGCCTTCGGGCTGGCGGGCGTCAATCTCCACACGTACAACGGCTGGGGATCCGTGCCCTACTGGAACGCGTATGTCGCGATTACGCAGATGCACGGCAAGGGGACATTTTTCGATCCTCGGATCCAGAAGAACCCGGACCAGTACCCGGTCGGCGCAAAGGCCGGCTTCGGGAACGTGCGCAACTCGCCGGATCTCGTGAGCGCGAAGCTCGCGGCGCTCCACTACTACCAGCTCGCGATCCCGGCGCCGAAACCGAAGACCGATTCCTACGACGGACCGGCTGCCCAGCGCGGCAGGCTCGTGTTCGAGGGGAAGGGCCGCTGTGCGAGCTGCCATGTTCCGCCCCTCTTCATCGAGCCGGGATGGTCCATGCATACGGGGGAGGAGATCGGCATAGACAACTTCCAGGCGAGCCGGTCTCCGGACAGGAAGTTCTATCGGACGACGCCTCTCGCGGGCCTCTTCGCGCGCGCGAAGGGAGGCTTCTACCACGACGGACGGTTCGCCGACTATCGCGCGGTCGTCGACCACTACGACCGGCACTTCGGCCTGCGGCTTTCGGATCAGGAGAAGGGTGAGCTCGTCGAGTACCTCAAATCCCTCTAAGAAAGCGGACAGTTGGAGTCAGGTTGAGGGCGTGGTGGAACCGACGCCGGACTCTTGAACGTCCTCTCGGGGACTCTCAGCCTCCTCACATTTCCAGCACCACCCGGAACCTCGCCTTCCCGCTCATCATCCGGTCGTAGGCTTCCGGCGCCCGCTCGAGCGGGAAGACCTCGTTTCTGGACCGGACGCCCGTCTGCACGGCGAACTTCATCGTGTCCTCGGATTCGATCGAGGTCCCCGAGGGCCAACCCGAGATCGATCGGCGCCCCCCGATTAAGAGTCCTGCCGGGACCGAGAGCGGATCGTGGGGAGCGCCGAGGACGACGAGCTTCCCATCCACCGCGAGTCCGGGAATCACCGCGGTCATCGCCTGTCCGCTCGTGACCGTCGCCAGGATGACCTTCGCGCCGCCGAGGCGCTGAAGCTCCGCGGCCGGATCCGACGCCTCGCTGTCGATCGCATGGCGGGCGCCGAGCTCGCGGGAGAGCGCCTCCTTGTCCCGGCCTCTCGCGATCGCGACCGTGTCGAATCCCATCTTCGAGGCGAACTGGACGCCCAGATGCCCGAGACCGCCCACGCCGAGAACAGCCACGAGGTCGCCCGGCTTCGCGCCGCTGTGCCGAAGCGAGTTGTAAGTGGTAATTCCGGCGCACAGGAGCGGGGCGGCCTCGACCGCCGACAGCTCCTGCGGGATGCGGGCGAGCGCGCCGGCGGGCGCGATCATCGCGTCCGCGTAGCCGCCGTCGTAGGAGATTCCAGGGACCCGGGCCGCCACGCGACAGGTGACGAAGTCGCCCCGGCGGCAGGAGTCGCAGTGTCCGCAGTGGCCGCCGTGCCAGCCGACCCCCACCCGGTCTCCGACCCGCCAGCCCTCCACATCGCGGCCCAGCGCCTCGATTTTCCCCGCGATCTCGTGGCCGGGGACGCGCGGGTAGGTCAAACCGGGCCAGAGGCCGTCCCTCGTCAGCATGTCGCTGTGGCAGATCCCGCAGGCCTCGATCCGCACGCGGACGGCCCCGGGCCCGGGCTCCGCCGGATCGCGGCGGACGAGATCGAGGGATCCCTTCGGCGCGGAGACCTGAAACGCGCGGTTGCCCGTGGCCCCCGGCATCAGCGCCTCTCCTGTTCCGGGCCGCGGAGGCTCGCGAGGTCGATCACGAACCGGTACCGCACGTCGCTTCGAACGGTCCGCTCGTACGCTTCGTTGACGTCCTGGATCCGGATCACCTCGACGTCGGACGCGACCCCGTGCTCGGCGCAGAAGTCCAGCATCTCCTGGGTCTCGCGGATGCCGCCGATCGAGGACCCCGAGAGGCGCCGCCGCCGGCTGATCAGCGGCCCCGCGGAAAGGAGGGCCGGGTCCGGGAGACCGACGAGCACCATCGTCGAGTCGCGACGCAGAAGATTCAGATAGGCGTTGTAGTCGTGAGGCGCGGACACCGTGTCGAGCACGAAATCGAATCGCTCCGTGTTTTTCTCGAAGGAGTCGGGGGAAGCGGTCGAGACGAAATCGTCTGCTCCCAGACGCAGCGCGTCGTCGCGTTTTCCGGGCGAATGGCTGAGCACGGTCACGCGCGCCCCCATCGCCCGCGCGATCTTGACGCCCATGTGGCCGAGCCCGCCCAGCCCGACGATGGCCACTTCATCGCCGTCCCGCACGCCGAAGTGATGCATGGGCGAGTAGGTCGTAATGCCGGCGCAGAGGAGAGGCGCGGCGCGGTCGAGAGGGAGGCTCTCGGGAATCCTGAGGACGTAGTTCTCGTCCACGGTGATTCGTGTCGAATAGCCCCCGTAGGTCGGAGTCTTCCCGTCCCTTTCGAGCCCGTTGTATGTCGCCGCGATTCCGTTCGCGCAGTACTGCTCCTCCCCCGCGATGCACGCTTCACAGCGGCGGCAGGAATCCACGAAGCAGCCAACCCCGACGATGTCGCCGCTTGCAAATTTCGACACATCGGATCCCGTCTCGAGGACGCGGCCGGCGATCTCGTGACCGGGCACCATGGGAAAGATCGATCCCCCCCATTCGTCCCGGGCCTGGTGAATGTCGCTGTGGCAGACGCCGCAGAACAGGATTTCGATCGCGACGTCGCGGGGGCCGGTCTCCCGGCGGGGAACGCGAAACGCCCGGAGCGGCGCGTGAGCGGCGGGGGCGGCCCAGGCGTCGACCTCGAATGTTCCTTCGCTTTTCGCCGCGGGATTGGTGGAAATGGAAGTGCTCATGGAAACTGGATCCTCCATCTGGAATTTACGCGGGAGGTCGGGAACGGATTCATCGCGGGATCTCACCCGGGACCGGCCCCCCCCGCCCGGACGACGAGCCCTTTCGAAGGCTCTCCAGTATCCGGTGCTTCTGCACCTTGCCCATGGCGTTGCGGGGCAGCTCCGAGAGGAGGTAGACGGATCGCGGCCGCTTGTAGTCGGCCAGGCTGCGCGCCGTGAACGCGGCGAGCTCGGCCAGCAGGTTGGACGTGTCGGCCGCCGGAAAGTCTTCCCGCAGAACCACCGCCGCCACCACCTTTTCTCCCCAGACGGCGTCGGGCTCCCCCAGGACGGCGACGTCGCGCACCCGCGGATGCTCCCGGAGCACGTCTTCGATCTCCCGCGCGGAGATCTTGAAGCCTCCGCTCTTGATCACGTCGACGGATTTCCGGCCGACAATCGAGACGTACCCGTCGGCGTCGCGGCGGGCGACGTCGCCCGTCGAAAACCAGCCATCTTTGAACGCAGCCGCCGTTTCGGAGGGACGGCCCCAGTATTCCGTCATCAGGCTGTTGCCGCGGACGACGACCTCCCCCGCGCCCCCCTCGGGAACGTCATCTCCGTTGTCCTCGACGAGGCGCACTTCGCAGCCCGGAACCGCGCCGCCGACCGTCCCCGCGCGGCGCTCGCCCTCGTAGGGGTTGGAAAGCGTGAACAGCGTTTCCGTCATGCCATAGCGCTCCAGAATCCGATGCCCCGTCCGCCGTTCGAACTCCTCGAAGTGGGCGGCAGGCAGGGCGGCGCTGCCGGACGTGAACAGGCGGCCCCGCGCCAGCACGCCCGCGTGCTCGGGAGTCTGTTCGAGCAGCTCGAGCAGCCGCACGTACATCGTGGGAACTCCCATGAAGACGGTGGCGCCCTGTTCCGCGAAGGCGCGGACCACCTCGCGCGCGTCGAATCGCTCGAACAGGAGAGTCGCGGAGCCGTTCAAAAGAGCGCCGTGCACGCCGATGCACAGACCGTGGACGTGGAAGAGCGGCAGCGTCAGGACGATCCGGTCCCGGTCCGAAAAACGCCACAACCCCGTCAGCGCCTCCGTGTTGGACACGAGCGCGCCGTACGAGAGGGCCGCCCCCTTGCTCCTGCCCGTGGTGCCGGACGTGTAGACGAGCAGGGCCGTTTCGGTGTCCCGCCAGGCGGGCTCTCCGGGCAGCTCCTCGCTCTCGAGCAGAGACTCGAAGGAGACGCCGCCGGCGGTCCCGGGGCCCCCGATCGATATGACGCGCCGGTCGCCGGGGAGCTTTCTGAGGACCCCTTCGGACTCGCTTCCGGCGCGTACGACGACGGTGCCGGCGCCCGAGTCCTCCAGGATATGCCCCGCTTCGTCGCCCCGGTATCGTGTGTTGATCGGGACGTGGATCGCGCCGAGGCGATAGTGCCCGAGCATCGAGACGACGGCCTCCGGCAGGCTCTCGGCGAACGCGGCCACGCGGTCGCCCTTCGCGACGCCCAGGGACGCGAGTCCGGCCGCGTACCGGCGCGAGAGACGGTCCAGGTCTCCGAACGTGAGAGACCGGCCGGCGAAAAGAATCGCCTCTCTGTCGGGCTCGGCCGACAGCCGGGAGAACAGGCGGGCGGCCGCCGGCTCTCTCAAATCGAAGCAATCCCGAGGAACTCTTCGCGGACGCGCGGGTCGCGCGCGAGCTCGGCGCAGGGTCCGGTGCGGGTCACTCGCCCGGACTCGAGAACGCAGGCTCGGTCGGCCAGCGCCAGAGCGTGCGGGACGTTCTGCTCCACCAGCAGAAGGGTGACTCCGGTCCCGCGGATCTCCTTCAAAGCGGCGAAGACCTCTTTAACGAGCTTCGGGGCGAGGCCGAGCGCCGGTTCGTCTAAAAGCAGCAGCCGGGGACGCGCCATCAACCCCCGTCCGATGGCGCACATCTGCTGCTCGCCTCCCGAGAGCGTGCCGGCGTTCTGCTTCGCCCGCTTCTCGAGGATCGGGAACATCGTGAGCACGGCTTCCAGGGTCCTGGCCCGCTCAGGGCGCGCCGCACGGGAGTACGCCCCCATCTCGAGGTTCTCGCGAACGCTCATGGCGGGCCAGAGCTGTCGCGCTTCCGGAATCAGGACGAGGCCCCGCTCGACGAGCCGGTACGCGGGTTTTCCCGCAACGTCCTCGCCGTCTAACAGGATGCGGCCGCGCCGGGGAGCCAGCAGCCCGGCAATGGTTTTCAGGAGGGTCGATTTTCCCGCACCGTTCGCTCCGATCAACGTGACGATCTCTCCCTGTTCGACGTCCAGGGAGACGTCCCACAACGCCTGCACGTCGCCGTAAAAGGAGTGAAGCCCCTCGGCCGTCAGGTGGCTCACGAGGTCGCCTCCGCGGGAGCGTCCTCGCCGAGATACGCAGACACGACGGCCGGATCGCGCATCACGGCGGCGGGCGCGCCCTCCGCGATCTTTTCGCCGAAGTTCAGGACCAGGATGCGGTCGGAGAGGCCGACCACGGCGTGGACGTGATGCTCGATCATGAGAATGGTCAGCCCCGACTCCTTCAGTGTCCGGATCAGGGTCATCGCCGACTGGATCTCGGAGGGGTTCAAACCTCCCATGACCTCGTCCAGGCAGAGGGCGGACGGCTCGGTCGCGAGAGCGCGGGCGATTTCGAGCCTTTTCGACTCCCCGATCGTGAGCGTCCCCGCGAGAGCGTTGGCCCGCGCGGCGAGGCCGGTCTTTTCGAGGATGGCGTCCACTCGGGCCGCCGCGTCGGATCCCCGCCGCCGGCCGGCGCCGAAATGCGCGCCGACGGACACGTTTTCCCGGACCGTCATCTGCCGGAACGGCCGCACGATCTGATGCGTCCGGACGAGCCCCCGCGAGACCACCGCCCAGTTGGGGAGACCGTCGATCCGGCCGCCCCGGAAAAGGATTTCGCCCCCGCTCGGCCGTGCGGCGCCGACGAGACACGAGAAAAGCGTCGTTTTTCCGGCGCCGTTTGGCCCGATCACTCCATAGATCTGCCCCGCTTCGACCGAGAACGAGACGGAGCTCAAAGCGAGCAGGCCTCCAAAGCGCTTCGAGACTCCCGATACGACGAGCAGCGCCCCCGCCTCAGGCACCACCGGGCACCCCCTTCCTCCGCAGCGGGACGCGGAAAAGCCCCTGCAGCCGCTGCCAGGCGCCGACGAGACCGCGGGGCTCGAAGAGCATGACAACCATCAACAGGCCGCCGTAGAGAAAGAGATAGGAGTCCCGCAGCGCGGGTGTCGAAAGCAGCTTGATCTGCAGGTAGCTGAAGATGACCGCTCCCAGAATCGGACCGGCGACCGTCCCGATGCCGCCGACGATCGGCATCAGCACGATCGAGAGGCTCAGGCGGAAGTCGAAGACCGAGCCGGGCGAGATGTACTGGAAGTTGATGGCGAAGAGCCCTCCCGCGAGCGCGACGATCGCGGCGGAGACGGCGTGCGCGATCAACTTCACCCGGGTCGAGTGGATGCCGAGCGCCTCCGCGGCGTCGATGTCCTGGCGGATGGCGAAGAGCGCCTTTCCGAGAGCGCTCGATCGGATCCACAGCGACAGCAATACGACCGCCGCGGCGAGAACCATCATGGCCGCGTAGTCTCGACCGAAGTCGAACGTGCCGGGAGGCATGCGGAGCCCGCTCGACCCCCCGGTGTAGGAAACGCCGGCCGCATACACGCGCACCGCCTCCGACACGCCGATCGTGGCGATGGTGAAGTAGGGGCCCCGCAGCCGGAACGTCGGGAGGCCGACGACATAAGAGAACGCCGCGCCGAGGAGCGCCCCGAGGGCGAGCGTCCAGTACGGTCCGACTCCCTTCAGCGAAAGCAGCGCGGTCGTATAGGCGCCGATCCCGAGGAACGCCGAATAGCCAATCGAGATCTGCCCGGCGAACCCGCCCAGGATGTTCCAGGCGGATGCGAGCACGATCGCGAAGGCGATGCTCCAGAGATCGTTCAACGAGCCGCGCTCGAGCCACCGCGGCGCGAGAAGGAGGAGGACGAGCGCGGCAACGACCGCTGCGGCCGCCGGAAGATTCCGCGGGGCCGGCCGGGCGATCATCGCGCGTGCGCCGAGCGCCGCGCAAACAGCCGCGGCAGGCCCTGGGGAAGAAGGACCAGCACGACGACGAGCAGGCTGAAGCTGATCGCATCCTGAAAAGTCGTCGGAATGGGCGTATAGGCGCCGAAGACGTTTTCCAGCAGCGCGAGAACGAAGGCTCCGAGCGCGACTCCCGCGGCGCTCTCCATCCCTCCGAGCACGATGATGCAGAAGGCCTTCAAGAGGAAGCTCCGCCCGAAGTCGGGCGTGAACGCGTAGAGCGTGGACATCAGGCTTCCGGCCATGGCCGCGAACGCCGTCCCGAGCCCGAAGGCCGTCGCCGAGATCCGGTCGGCGTTCACGCCCGAGATCAGCGCGGCGTCCCGATTGGCCGTCACCGCCCGGATCGCCTTGCCGACGTAGGTCCGGCGCAGAAAGAGAGTCAACACCACGAGGGAGGCGGCGCTCGCCACGAAAACCAGCAGGAGGGGGACGCCCACGCGCACGCCCCCGAAGGAGAGGGACTTCATCGTGTATCCCGTCAGGATCGACTGCGTGTCACCGCCCCAGATGGCATAGGCCAGGTTCTGCAGCACGAGCCACAGGCCGAAGAGAAGCAGGAGGGACTCCATCGAAGGAGTCGCCCCGGACCGCGGAAGGCGCCGGACGATGGCGAGGTACAGCGCGACGCCGATCAGGAAGAACGCTGGAAGTACGACGACGAGGGAAAGAAAGGGATCGATGTGGAAACGGGTGAAGAGGAAAAAGGTGGCGTAGGCGCCGAGCATCAGGAATCCGGCGTGCGCGAGGTTGATGATGCGCATCACCCCGTAGATGACGGCAAGACCGTACGCCATGGTCGCGTAAAGTCCGCCAGCGAGCAGCGAGTCGACGAGGACTCCGAGGAGCTTCGTCACCGGGGTCGGCCGCTCGAAGAGATGGCGGCGACGGGGGAAGGCGCCACCGGGACCAGGTGCCGCGGCGGCAGCAGCTTCCGCACGGCGGCGGACATGACGACCTCCGCCTTTTCCGCGAACCGCTCGTGGTTTTCGACGATGCGGGCCGGATCGTAGAGGTAGTTCACCATGAACCCCAGCCCCGAGGCCAGGCCCTTCGGCGACAGGTCTGCCAGCCAGTCGATGCGTTCGAGCCGGGCTCCGTTGTTCAGGTGGAGACGCGCCACCGGATCGAGGGGCTTCCCGGCCGGATTCTTCGCGCGGGCGAGGTACTCGGCCGCAGCAGCGATCAGGACGGGCCGGAGCGCACTGCGGTCGGTCAGACGTTCGGCCCAATCATGGCGGTCGAGGGCCTCGAGTACCGTCCTTTCGCGCGACGTGAGAAGACTCGACCCGGCCGAATCGCGCTCGCTGCGCAACCAGGCCGCAAACCCCGGGACCGGGGAAAGCGTCACGAACGCGCGAAGCGCGGGCAGCTCGCGCCTCAACTCGTCGATGACCTGTTTGATCAGAAAGTTTCCGAGGGAAACGCCTCGCAGGCCGGGCTGGCAGTTGGAGATCGAATAGAAAACCGCCGTCGTCGCCCGGTCCGGGTCGGCGGGCGCACGCGATTCGGCGAGGAGCGGCGCGATCGTCTCGGGGATCGTTTCCGTCAGCGCGACTTCGACGAAGATCAGCGGCTCCCCCGAGAGTCGCGGATGAAAAAAGGCGAAGCATCGGCGGTCCGCAGGATCGAGCCGGCGCTGCAGATCCTCCCAGCTCGCGATCGCGTGCACCGCCTCGTACTGGATGATTTTCTGGAGGATCCGCGCGGGAGTCGACCAGTCGATGCGCTGAAGGTCCAGAAAGCCGCTGTTGAACCAGGACGAGAAGAGGTGCACGAAATCGGCGTCGATCGCGCGCAGCGGCTCGGAAACCGCCATCCCGCGCCGGACGTCCTCCCGCATCCGGATGAGCGCCAGGGTGCCGCCGGGGGCCGCGTTCAATCGGCGAAACAGCTCCTGCCGCCGAGGCTCCGCCGCCCGGTGGAGCGACGCGGCCGTCGGAGCGCCGGGATCGCGGCGGTATGCCTCGATGGCACGATCGAGGCGAGGCAGCTCCGGTCCGAACCGCTCGGCTAAGACCTCCAGGATCGAACGCTTCTCCTCCGCCGGGAGGGCCGCATACGTGGTCAGAAACTGGTCGGCGAGGGCCATCCCCGAAGCCTCGCCGCGTCCTGAGAGCAGCGCGTGGGCGAGGTCGGGGAGATCCCGGGCCCGCAGGCGGTGCTCCCGCCCGAACAAGTCGCGGAGACCCTTCAGAAAGCGAGATCTCGCCTCTGTGTTCATGGGCTGACCCGCGCTCGCAGCAATTCGCAGACCACCGGAACAGAATCGCAAAACCGAGCAGGTGCGGCGCCCCGACCCTCTCCCGCGGGAGAACGGAAAGCGTCGGAGCGCGGCACCGCGGCTTTTAGGACCGCGGCACCGGGGCGACCGCGTCGCCCGTCTTCGCTTCGCGGGGCCAGACGATGTCGACCTTGTCCCCCGGCTTGTTCTGCGTGACGACGAAGGGCAGAACGGCCTGGCCGGAGGCCGTGAATTTGAGCACTCCGCCCGGGAGGATCGAGTCCTTCAGCTCCGTCTTTGCCAGCGCGGCCCGGATCGCCTCGGGTTTCACACTGCCCGCGGAATGGATCGCGCTCAAAAGGGCCCGCACGGTTTCGTACGCGGTGGCGTGGTACCACTGCGGCTCCGCGCCATTGGCCGCCTTCCACTTCGCGTTGAACGCCTTGACCTGCGGATACGGCAGCAGATCGGACCACCACCCGCTCGCGAAGATGTAATCGGTCGCTGCGCCCAGAGCCTTGCGCCCCGCCGCGTCCGCGCCGCGCGCGCCATAAGTCAGCATCTGGTGGGAGAGGCCCATCTGGGTGTAGGTCCGCTGCATTGCGATGAAGTCCTCGAGGTGCGCGTCGGCCATGAAAAGGTCGGCCTTCGCCGCCTGGACCCGGCTCATCAGAGGCTTGAAATCCGGCGTGTAGAGCTCGAAGCTTTCCTCGAGCCCGACGGTGAAGTTTCCCGGATGGGCCTTCAAATAGTCGCGGACGCCCTGCGCGTAGTCCTTGCCGTGCTCCGTGTTCTCGGTGACCAGCGCGATCTTGAGCGGCTTCCTGAGCTTCCCCGCGGCCACGAGGCTCGCCAGGAAGTCCATCTGGGTCTGCGAGAGAACGTCGACCGGGGACAGGGTTCCGAACACCCATTTGCTGCGGCCGTAGATGCTTCGCGCCCCCGCACCGCCGGAGATGTACGGAATCCCGTAGCGGTCCGGCACGACGCTCTGCGCCTGGACGAGCTGCGATCCGTAGCCGCCGATCACGGCGTCCACCTTCTGCTGCGCCATCAGCTGTTCGACGAGCTGGGCGCTCTTGGCCGCGTCGGACGTGTCGTCGAGCAGGGCCAGGTTGATCTTCAGCTTCTTTCCGCCGACGTCGAGCCCGCCCGCGTCGTTCACTTCCTTCACGGCGTACTCGGTGGCCTGCTTGTAGGCGGCGCCGATCTTCGATTCCTTTCCCGTGACGGGCAGGACCGCGCCGAGTTTGATCTCCGTCTGCGCCGAGAGAGCCGGAGACAGAAAACCCGTCAGAAATGCGCACGCGACGAGGCCTCGAACCGCCTTCGCTTGAAATTTTGAAATCATGAAATCTCCCTCTTCATGCTTCGGAGCCGTCGACGCGGATCTTATGACGGGAGCGGGCGAGAGAGCTTGCCCCCTCACTCCTTTCTCCCCCCGGGGTCGCGGGTGGCGAGGTGGGGATCGGGCCGGCTCGCCTCCCATTGCGGCTTTAGAAGGAGTGGGCAAGAGGCGAGCCGGAGCCCTCGATTACCCGCACAGAGTCGCATCCGCCAGGAGGGCCACCGCAAGGGCGGTCACACAGGAGGACACCACCCCCGGCCATCCCCAGAGCTGCCAGGCGAGACCCGGGAGGATCGACCCGAAGGTCGCTCCCACGTAGTAGAAACTGACGTAGAGGGCGCCCGCGGCTCCCTTGCCGTTCCGCGCATTCGAGTTGACGAAAGCGGGCGCGGTCGACTGAACGGTGAACATCCCGACGCACAGGACCACGAGGCTCCCGACGATCGCCGGGACGGAGCGGATCAGCGTCCCGGTCACCCCGAGCGCGGCGATCACGAGCCCCACGGCCATGACGCGCGGGCCGCCGAACCGGTGCGAAAGACGGCCGGAGACGATCGACGTGAAGATCCCCGCGATGTAAACGAGATAGATGCTGGAGACAAACGCCGTCGAGAGATGAAACGGCGGCGCCGTCAGGTAGTACGGCAGGTAGGTGAAGATCCCGATGAAACAGAAGAAAACGGCCGCGCCAATCAAAAACGCGCCGATCAGCCGCCGGTTGTAAAAATGCTGTGTGATCTCGGCGCCGGCGAGCGCCAGGCGCCGGGGGCGCACCGGCGCGCGCGGAAGCTCGCGGGCGAGTCCGGCGGCCGCCGCACCGGTCAGCATGCCGAACAGGAGGAACGGCGCCCTCCAGTTCGTCCAGTCCGCCAGAAGGCCGCTCACGACCCGGCCGATGAGGCCGCCCGCGACGGAGGCCGCGATCCACCCTCCCACCTTGGGGCCGAGCTCCTCGACCGGGTAGGCGTCCCCGAGGTACGCGACGGCGATCGCGGTCACTCCGGGGATGAGCGCGCCCTGCAGGCCGCGGAAAACCACGAGGACCGAAAACGAGGGGGCGACCGCGCAGAGCAGCGTCGGCACGCCCAGAAGAAAGAGCGTCGTGACCATCACGGGCTTGCGGCCGACCACGTCCGACAGCGAGCCGTAGGGGATCGAGACGATCGCGATCATCAGAACGACGATCGATATGGAGAGCCCCGCGGTCGCCGGACGGACGTGGAACTCGCGCGAGAGGACGGGCAGGATCGGCTGGGTGATGTAGATGTCGGCGTAAACGGCGACGGTGGCGAGAGTCAGAGCGGCGCTCGCGCGGCGGCTCGGGGAGACGCCGACTCGCTCCCCGGCGGCGGCAGGCGTCGAGGTCACGGGCCGGAGCGGCGGGGGAATCCCACGCCTAGCAGGCTGCTGAAAAAGGGTGTGAGGCGGCGTTGCGAGCGCCGCGCAGCCGGATGCAAGGAGCCGCGACGAAGGCGATGCCTCTGCATCGGAGAGGAGCGGCGACGCCGCAGACGGCCCCGCGCCGCCGCAACCGCTTGCGGTGGCTGGCCTTTTGCCCCCTCATCCTCACAATGAAAAGTTTCGCTTCAACTCAACTCCACCTTCATCGCAATCTGCAAAAGGCCAGATACGACGCCCGCATCCATTTTTCAGCAGCCTGCTAGAGCCCGAGGTAAGCCTGCCGGATGCGAGGGTCTTCGAGAAGCTCCGACGCCGTGCTCGTCTGGACCACGCGGCCGGTCTCCAGCACGTAACCCCGATGCGCGTGCTCGAGGGCGACCTGCACGTCCTGCTCGACCAAGAGCACCGTCGTGCCCTCCTGGTTGATGTGGGAGATCAGCTCGAGCAGCTTGTCGACGACGAGCGGGGCGAGGCCGAGCGAGAGCTCGTCGATCAAAAGAAGCCGGGGCCGCGCCATCAGACCCCGGCCGATGGCGCACATCTGCTGTTCCCCCCCGGAGAGGCGGCCCGCGAGCTGGTTCGACCTCTCCTTCAGGCGGGGCATCAGCCCGTACACCCATTCGAGGTCCTCGGCGATCTTCTTCGGATCGCTGCGCTGGTAAGTGCCCTGCAGCAGGTTCTCGCGAATGGTCAGGCCCGGGAAAAGACGGCGCCCCTGGGGGACGTGCACGATCCCCGCGCCGGACACCTGGTCGCTCGTCGCGCCGGTCATGTCCTCTCCGGCGAAACGGATCGTCCCGGAGAAGGGCTTCAGCAGCTGGGAAATGGTCAGAAGAAGGGTCGTCTTGCCCGCGCCGTTGGCCCCGATCAACGCGGCGACCTCGCCCTTTCGCACTTCGAGCGAAACGTCCCACAGGATCTGGACGTCTCCGTACCCCGAAGACAGGTCCTTCACCTCGAGGAGGATCTCGCCCTCTTTGACCTCAGGCGGCTTGCGGAGCTCTCCCCCCGGGGTGAGCGCGTCCTTCTCTCCCGCGCCCTTTGCGCGCCGGGCGAACCGCTCTCCGAGATACGCCTCGATCACCTGCGGGTCTTCCACGATCGTCGACGGCTCCCCTTCCGCGATCTTCTTGCCGAAGTGCAGCACGACGAGCCGGTCGGAAATCCCCATGATGGCTTTCATCACATGCTCGATGACGAAGAGCGTCACGCCGTCCCGGTTGATGCTCTGGATGAGCTGCATGGCGCCTTCGATCTCGACCGGGTTCAATCCCGCCATCACCTCGTCCAAGAAAATCAGCTCCGGATCCATCGCGAGCGCTTTCGCGAGCTCGAGGCGCTTTAAATCCGGGATCGTGAGGTCGTTGGCGCTGTGCGCGGCACGCTTATGGAGCCCGACCCGCTCGAGAACCTCCGCCGCCCGGGCGCGAGCCTGGCCCGCGGTGCGCCCGGCGCCGAGCCGGCCGAACATCGCGCCGACCGCGACGTTATCGAGTACCGACAACTGGCGCAGGGGCTTGACGACCTGGAACGTCCGCGCGAGGCCGAGCCGACCGATGCGGAAGCTCGGCATCGGCGTGATGTCCAGCCCGCCGAACACGATCTGCCCCGAGGTCGGCTTTTCGAGGCCGCTGATGCAGTTGACGAAAGTCGTCTTGCCTGCTCCGTTCGGGCCGAGCACGCCCAGGATCTCGCCCTTCCGGATCGTCAGGTCGACGTTGTCCAGAGCGGCAAGTCCGCCGAAACGTTTCGTGATCCCCGTAGCGACCAGGAGGGGCTCCCCGGGCGCGATGCTCGCGTGCGGGCCGGCGGCGGCGACCGTCATGTGACCCTGTGCGCCCGGATGTTCGCGAACAGGTCGCGCCACTGAAACCGGCGGCCGGCGCCCAGGGTCTGCCGGGTGGCGCGAAACAGAGTGACGAGACCTCGAGGCAGGAACACGACGAAAAAGATGATCAGGATCCCGAGCACCGTCGGATGCAGCTCGAGGAAGTGACTCCACACGAACGTCGAGAGGAGCTGGTAGACGCCGGCTCCGATCAGCGGGCCGAAGATCGTTCCCGTGCCGCCGATGACGACGGCGATGATCGATTCGAGGGTGTAATCGAGCTTGAAGAAGTCGGTCGGAGTGATGTGTATGTTCTGGTACGCCGTGACGCCTCCGGCGAGAGCCGAAAACGCGGCCGACAGCGAATACGCCAGCGTCTTGTAGCGAGTGGTCGCGATCCCGAGCATTCTGGCGGCATCCTGGTCCTCGCGGATCGCGACCCAGGCATACCCCACCTTGGATCGCACGAGGATCGCCGTGAGAGCGATCCCGGCGACGACTAAGGCCAGGGCGGTGTAGTAGAAGAACTCGCCTTCCGTCTTCAAGGGCAGGTCGATTCCCGTCGATCCTGCCGTGACGCTGTCCCAGGTATCGGCGATCTGACGGCTGGCCTCCGCGACGCCGAGCGTGGCGATCGCAAAGTAGTGCCCCTTCAGCCGCAGGATCGGGAGACCGAGCAGCCCTGCGAGGACCGCGCAGAGGACGGCGCCCGCGGCGAGCGCCGGGTAGAACGGCACGTGCCACTTCCCGATCATCAGGAGCCCGGTCGTGTACGCCCCGATGCCGAAGTAGGCGACGTTTCCAAACGAGGCGTAACCCGTGTAGCCGCCGATGAAGTTCCAGCCCTGTGCCATCAGCGCGAGAAGCAGGAGGCGCGTGTAAGTCAGAAGCTTGTAGGAGGTGACGAAGCGGGGCAGCAGGACCAGCGCGGCCAGGCCGAGAGCCAGCAAAGCGTACGTGACGACGCGCCGGCGGTTCACAAACGCCTCTAAACCGACTTTCCGGCGATCCCCTGCGGTCTCCAGATGAGCAGGAGGACGAGCATGGCAAAAGTCACCGCCTGCGAGAGCGCGGGGAGCCGCGCACCAACGAAGACCTCGACGAACGCGAAAATCGTCGCGCCGATGATCACGTTCACCACGTTGCCGAGGCCCCCCAGAACGCAGATCACGAAGGCTCGCTGCGTGTAGGAACCGCCGAAGGTGGGATCGAAAGGCACCGACAGGGAAAGGAGCGACCCGGCCGCCCCTGCCATCGCGGCTCCGAGCGCGAACGTGATGGCGTAGATCTTCGCGACTTTGACGCCCGTGAGCCGCGCGGCGTCGATATCCATCCCGGTCGCCCGGATCGCCCGGCCGGTCTTCGTCCGGCGAAGGAACGCTCCGAGCGCGAGGACCAGAAGAAACGAGATGCCCAGCGCGGCGAGCCGGATGTAGGGAACCCTGGCCGGTCCGAGGACGAAGCCCGAGCCGCTGTACGCCGTGGTCACCGACCGCAGATCCGCTTTGAAGAAGAAGTTCAGAAGATTGACGATGAGGATCTCGAGCCCGAACGTGAGCAGAAACGTGGCCAGGAGAGGCGCCCGGATGATCTGGTTGATGAGGAGCCGCTGGATCGCGTAACCGAGGAGGAAGAGCGCCGCCATGGATATGGGAATCGAGAGGAACGGATCGACGCCCTTCCACTGGTGCAGCCCGAACGTCAGGTAGGCGCCCAGCACGATCATCGCGCCGTGCGCCAGGTTGACGATGTTCATGATGCCCCAGACGAGCGAAAATCCGACCGCGACCAGCGCGAGGATCCCCGTCAGGAGCAGACCGTTGACGACGACCTGGGAAAGTTCGGCGGCGCTCATTGAGGGACCGGGACCGGGAGCGGAAAACGGGAAACGGGAAACGGGAAACGACGGGAGGCCGGAATGCCGGAGCTTCCCGTGATTGGACTTCGCCGATCCGATTCCCGACTTCCGGTCCTTCGCCCTGTTCTGTCAAGAGACGTCGCGCCTGGGCCGGGAAGACGGGAGCACGCCAAATGGGTGGCAACGAACACGCATCGCATCTTTCGTTTCCCGTCTCCCGCTTCGCGTTTCCCGAGCTTCCTACCTCTTGTCCCAGGCGGCCATCGGATACATGGGCGCCTTCTCGGCGACGGCGGCCGGCCAGACCGTGTACTTCTTCCCGTCGGGCTGAAGCTGCTCGATCGCCATCGGCTTGTAGATGTTGACGCCGCGCGCGTCGAACTTGATCTGTCCGTAGAAGGTCATGGTGTCGGTCGCCGCAACCGCGTCACGCACCTTCGGGCCCTCGAGGCTGCCCGCCTTTTCGACCGCCTTCGCGAAAATCCAGACCGCGGCGGCCGACTCGGCAACCTGGTACGGGATCGACTTGTAGTCCGCGTGCTTCGCGTTGAAGGCAGCCGCGAAGCCCTGCGGAGTCTTCCACGGGTCCGTCCCCTCGTATCTCAGCGCCGGCGTCCACTGCGTCGCGCCGTAAACGTAGTCGGCGTTTCCCTTCAGGTTCTCGCGAAACTCGGGGGAGGACGGCCCGACGGAAAATCCCATGGCGCGCGGAGTGACACCGAGGTCCTTCGCCTGCTTGACGATCAGGAGCGAGTCCTGAAGATGGCCGGAGCCTAAGATCACGTGGGGATTCTTCCCCTTGATGTTGGTCAGGAGCGAGCTGACGTCCTGCGTGCCCGTCGGGTAGAGCTCGTGGTACACGACTTCGAAACCCTTCTCCCTGGCGTAGTCGGCCGCGCCCTGCGCGACCTCTTTCGAAAAAGGCTCGTTTTCACCCAGGATGGCCACCGTCTTCGCGCCCGGATCCTTCGCGCGAACGAGGTCGAGGAGGCCGCGCAGGTAGAGCTTCGCGGGAGAGAGCACGGCGAACGTGTATTTGTAGCCCTTGGAGAAGATGCTCTCGGCCGAACCGTTGGCCTCGACCATCGGCACTTTGTATTTCTCGCATATGGGAGCGGCGGTCCCCGAAGGGCCCGACCCGTACGGTCCGAGGATCAGGTTGACCTTGTCTTCGTTGATCAGTTTCTCGACGAGCTGCGCCGTGCGCTCCGACTTGGATTCGTCGTCGTAGAACTTCAGCGCGACTTTGTAGGTCTTCCCCGCGACCTTCAGGCCGCCCATTTCGTTGATCTTGTCGATGACGATCTGATACCCGTCGCGCGTGTACTCGCCTTCCTTCGCGGTCTTGCCCGTGATCGAGATCGCGGCGCCGAAGACGATCGTGTTGGTGTCGGCCGCCTGCGCCCGAGCCGGAAAAATCAGGCTCAGACAGGCGGCGAGAGCCGAAAAGAATCCCGTTCTCTTCATGAGGCTCCTCCTTAATGAGTGGCTTGAATGAGTCGCTTTTGAGTGAACTATATGGCTCGATCCCTTCCTTTGCCGCCGCCGCGTTTTGCGAGAGGGCAGGATATGCGGGGGTTCGAAAGCATTCAACAGCGAAAGGAGTTCCGCTTGAGCACCTCGTCCGCCCGGGAGCGATTCATCGGCGTCTGGCGCCTCGTCTCGATTCGTCAGCAGACCGGCGACCTGCCGGAGGCGGACGATCCGGCATTCGGGTCCGATCCGCAGGGGCGGCTGCTCTACACGGCCTCGGGGGAAGTCTCCGTGCACTTCATGCGCTCCGAGAGGCTCTTCTGGGGACTCGAGGAGTCTCCGACCGACCTGGAACGGGCCCACGCGGGCGCGGGTTACGGGGCGTATGCGGGGCGGTACACGGTGGACGAGGAGCGGGGGTTCGTCCTCCATCACGTCGCGGTCGCGCTGATCCCCAACCGGGTGGGCCGGGACCTCAAGCGGTTCTTCACCTTCTCCGGAGACGAGTTGACCCTCCGGCCGCCGCCACTGGTGCGGGAAGGACGGGAGTTGCGGCGAGCACTGATCTGGCGAAGGGTGTAGCCGGCCACGGTGATGTCTCGCCACCTCCCTCTCCCCGCGCTCGGGGAGAGGGTCGGGGTGAGGGGACCCGCAGGCAGCCCGAGCGTTTCATCACCCGCGTCTGATCAGATCGCCTCCCCCGCACGGGGACCGGCCTCTCGGACCGCTCAGCCGGGATGTTCCAGACCCCGCCTCATCTCTTCCCACGCGAGGCGCGCCTCTTCGACGGAGCCTTCGTCCTCGATGGTGGTGATGTCCCCGGGATCGCGGTCGAGCGTCACCGCTTTCAAGACGCGCCGCATGATCTTGCCGCTGCGGGTTTTGGGAAGGCTGTGGACGAAGTTCAGGTCTCCGATCACGGCCACCGCGCCAAGCTCACGGCGGATCGTGTCGAGAATCTCCTGCCGCAGCTCCGGCGACGCCTCCCGGCCCTGCTTGAGAACGACGAACGCGGAAATCACTTCGCCCCGAAGCTCGTCGGGGCGGCCGGTGACTCCCGCCTCCGCGACGGCGGCGTGCTGCAGGCAGGCCGTCTCGACCTCGATCGTTCCGAGGCGATGCGACGCGATCTTGATGATCTCGTCCGCGCGGCCCGCAAACCACACGTACCCGTCGGCGTCGATGTGGGCGGAATCTCCGGTGTAGTAAACGCCCGGGATCTTTTCCCAGTAGTCGAGGCCGTAGCGCTCCGGCTCGCCCCAGAGGCTCGCGGTCAAACCCGGGAAGGGGCGGCGGATCACCATGATGCCCTTCTCTCCCGGGCCGCACGTCTTGCCGTCGGGTCCGATGACCGCGCATTCGATGCCCGGCAAAGGAACGGTCGCGGAACCGGGCTTGATGGGCAGGAGCGAGATCCCGTAGGGGTTGCCGAAGACCGGACCGGACGTCTCGGTCTGCCACATGTGGTCGATCACGGGAACGCGGCCGCGAAGAAGCCGGTTCTGAAGCCAGTCCCACGCGGGAGCGTTCAAGACCTCGCCCGCGCAGAAGACGCGTTCGAGCGAAGAGATGTCGCACGCTCGAGCCGCTTCCTCGCCGTAACGCATCAGGAGGCGCACCGCGGTCGGAGAGGTGAACAGGCCTGTGACGCCGAACTCCTCGACGATCTTCCAGACCGCGTCGGGCGCGGGATGGTCGATCGACCCTTCGTAGGCGAGCGTCGTCGCGCCCGCGAGCAGCGGGGCGTAGACGATGTAGCTGTGGCCGACGATCCACCCGATGTCGGACGTGGACCACCACACCTCACCGGCGCGGAGGCCAAGGCACCACCGGCCCATGCTGGCGACATGCACCTGGTACCCGCCGTGGGTGTGCACGGCGAGCTTCGGCTTCGCGGTGGTGCCCGAAGTGGCGAGGATGAAAGCGGGCTCGTTCGACTCGACCTCGACGTGAGCGCCGCTCTGGCCTTTTCCCCGCAGAAGAAACTCGTCCCAGAGAAGATCCCGCCCGCTCCGCATCGGGGCTGTTTCGGCGCCGCGGTTCAAGACGATCACATGCTGCACGTCATGGGGCTCGCCTTCGAGCGACGCATCGACGATTCCCTTCAGGGGGACGTCCTTGCCCTTGCGATACGTGACGTCGGTGGCGAAAACGAGCCGCGAGGCGCTGGCGCGGATCCGGTCGCCCAGGGCCCGTTCGCCGAACCCCGCGAAGACGACCATGTGGATGGCGCCGATGCGCACGGCCGCCAGCATGAGCATGATCGCTTCGGGGCAGGTCGGCATGTAAATCGTGATCCGGTCGCCCTTCCCGATCTCCAGGCCGCGCAGCGCCGCCGCGACCCGCTCCACTTCATGGCGCAGCTGCGCGTAAGTAAAGAGGCGCCGCTCTCCCCGCTCGTTGACGCAGACGAGCGCCGCCTGCCCGCCGCGTCCCCGCTGCACGTGATGATCGAGCGCATTGAAGCAGAGGTTCGTCCGACCGCCCTCGAACCAGCGAAACGTCGGCGGCTCCCACGAGAACGCCTTGTCCCACGGGCGAAACCACGGCAACTCCCGGGCCGCGCGGGCCCAGAATTCTTCGGGGTCGGCGAGACCGTCCTCGAGCCACCGCCGCACAATGGGGTTGATCAGGTCCACGGGAGGTCCGCTCCGGGATTCCGGGACCCGGTCTCAGACGGCCGGTGCCGGCGGGTTGGCATCATGCGTGGGACTCCGCCTTTCCGATCGTCATCTGCGCCGGCCGGGCGCCCGGCGAGCCGGAGGCGCGTTGCGCAGGTCGAGCTCCGCCACGAGCTTCTTCGGCGCCACGGCGCGAAAGCTCTCCTCGATCCACGCCGTCAGGATCTCCACGGGCGGCTCCTCCCCCGGCGCGAACGTCGCCGTCACCCAGCCCGAGTTGCCGAGGCCGTAGCCGGTCGGAGCCGTGAACGGGAGGTCGAGCGCGTCGCAGCTCGACACCGGCAACTTCACCGCCAGCGACAGACCGCCCTCCTCGGGCGGCCTTCCCAGGAAAACGAACATCCTGGCTCCGACCTTCGCGACGCGCTCGCCCCAGGGGAAGTCCTCGTGCGCTCCCGGCAGCTTCAAGGCGAACGCGCGAAGCGTGGACGAGGGATCGGCCGGCCGGGGCATGCCGGGAAGTTATCAGGTGTCCGTCGTGAGGTCTCGGCCCATGACTCTTCGCCCTTCGCCTTTCGCCCGTCGCCATTCGCCCTCCGCCCCTCGCCCCTCGCCTCTCGCCTCTCGCCTCTCGCCGGCGCGAAGCGCTACGATTCCCCCATGAAAGCCATTCGTGTTGCGGAAGCGGGCGGCCCCGAGGTCATGCGGTGGGAAGAGGTGCCGACCCCGGCGCCGCAGGAAGGCGAGGCGCTCGTCTCGATCGAAGCGGCCGGCGTCAATTTCATCGACGTCTA
Organism: Thermoanaerobaculia bacterium; assembly: GCA_038253555.1. Taxonomy (GTDB): domain Bacteria; phylum Acidobacteriota; class Thermoanaerobaculia; order UBA5066; family Gp7-AA6; genus JALYUA01. Next base: position 14,617 of record JBBSGZ010000023.1, on the reverse strand, counting down.
TTTCCGGACGGGCCAGTACCAGTCTCCGCTGCCCTTCACCGTGGGCATGGAAGGAGCGGGGACCGTCGCAGCCGTCGGCGCCGGTGTCCGCGACCTTTCGCCCGGCGACCGGGTCGGGTCGGTCAACTTCGCGGGCTCGTACGCGCAGTTCGCGACGGCCCGCGCGGACCGGCTGGTGAAGATTCCCGACGCGGTCTCGACCCATCAGGCCGCCGCGGCTCTTCTCCAGGGAATGACGGCGCACTATCTGACGCACGCAACCTACCGGCTGAAGGCCGGCGACTTCTGCCTCGTACACGCCGGCGCGGGAGGCGTCGGCCTTCTCCTGTGCCAGATGAGCCGCCGGATCGGCGCCCGGGTCATCGCCACCGCGGGAGGGCCGGACAAGGAGCGGCTCGCCCGCGAGGCCGGGGCGGAAGAAACGATCGACTACCGGGCGAAGAACGTCGCCGAGGAAGTCCGCCGGATCACCGGGGGAAAGGGAGTGAAGGTCGTCTACGATTCGGTCGGTCGCGACACCTTCGAGGGAAGCCTCGACTCTCTCTCCTTGCGGGGGACTCTCGCGCTTTTCGGGCAGTCGAGCGGGAAAGTCGCCCCCGTCGATCCGCAGATCTTGAACACGAAGGGATCACTCTTCTTGACCCGCCCGTCTCTCGCGCACTATGTCGCGGCGAAAGAGGAGCTCGCGCAGCGCTCCGGAGACGTGCTCGGATGGATCGCGGCGGGCGAGCTGTCGATCCGGATCTTCCGCGAGATCCCGATGGAGCAGGCGGAGGAGGCGCACCGTCTTCTCGAGGGCCGCAAGACGACCGGCAAGCTCCTTCTGACTTCGCAGGCGGCGGCGGGTGGTGCCGTTCCCGCAGCAGGTTAGCGTCAAGCGCGTGAGCCCGCGGCCCGTCGGGATTTCCCGTTGAAAAAGGGCGCCATCGCCCGGCTCGCGGCGGCGCATCTTTGCGACGACGTGAACCAGGGCGTCATCCCGGCCCTCATCCCCTTCTTCGTCTCGGAACGCGGGTTCTCGATCGCGGCCGCCGCCGGCCTGATCTTCGCGTCGAACGTCTCTTCGTCCGTCCTGCAGCCCCTGTTCGGGATGCTGGCGGATAAAAAGAGCACGCCGTGGCTCGTGCCGGCGGGTCTGCTCCTCGCCGGGGCGGGGGTGGCTGCGGCGGGCCTCGCTCCCACCTACGCCCTGGTGCTCGCGTGCGCGGGCGCCACGGGGGTCGGGGTCGCCGCGTTTCATCCGGAGGCGGCCCGGCAGGTCTACTTTCAATCCGGAGAGAAGAGGGCGACCGCGATGAGCTTCTTCGCGACGGGGGGGAACCTCGGCTTCGCGATCGGTCCCGCGATCGCGACCCCGATCCAGATCGCCTTCGGGCTCCGAGGAACCGTTCTCATGATCCTGCCCGCCCTCGCGATGGCGCTGGCGCTCGTCCGCGCGGGGGCTCTGCGCGCCCCCTCCCCGCCCGCCGGCGCGGCGCCGGGACCGCCCGCGGGCGCCGACCGCTGGGGCCCTTTCGCGCGGCTCTCCGGTCCGGTGCTCTGCCGCGCGATCGTGTTCTACGCCCTGAACACGTTCGTCCCGCTCTACTGGATCCGGGAATTCGGCGCCTCGAAAGCCGCGGCGGGGGTGGCGCTGACGGTGATGCTCTCGGCGGGAGTCGTGGGAACGCTCGCCGGAGGGTGGCTCGCCGATCGATTCGGCCGACGCACCACCGTCCTCGTCTCGATGGTCCTGCTCTTCCCCCTCCTGCTCGCGTTCGTCGGCTCGCATCGCGCGGACGTGGCTCTGGCGCTCATGGTCCCGATCGGCCTGGCTCTTTACGCGCCCTTCTCCGTCATGACGGTGATGGGTCAGGAATATCTTCCGGGACGCGTGGGGACCGCCTCGGGACTGACGATCGGGCTCGCCGTGACGCTCGGCGGTCTGGCGGCGCCGCTCCTCGGCCGGGTCGCCGACGTCCGAGGGGTGAGGGCGGCGGTTTCCACGGTCGTGTTCGTGCCTCTCCTCGGGGCCGCCGTGGCCCTGACCCTGCCACGGGAGAACCGCCGGAACGCCGGTGCCCTCTCCGAACGGACGGAAGAGAAGTCATGATCGTGGCCTCCGCGCGCCGCGTAAAATCCGGCCTTTCCTCATGAGTCCGCCGACGTGAACCCGATCGAACGCGTTCGCGTCATCGCACGCGACGGCGAGTCGGAGACGGAGAGGGAGGACTCTCTCGCGGTCGAAGAGCCTCTCGAGATCCGGCTCCGCACCTCGGGCGCGACCCCCGCCGAGCCTTTTGTCACGACTATGCGCACTCCGGGACACGACGAGGAGCTCGCCGCGGGCCTTCTCTTCGCCGAGGGGGTCCTGGCGGGCCGGGCCGACCTCCTCGATCTCTCCCGTCCGTCAGACCCCCGCATCGACCCCGAGTTGCGCGCCAACGTCCTGGTCGCCACGGTTTCGCCGGAGGCTCTCGCCCGCAGCCAATCGCTCCGGCGGCGCACCGTCATGGGCTCCGCCTGCGGGGTCTGCGGCAAGACGTCGATTGACAGCGTCCTCTCGGAGGACCGCCCGTCCCTTCCGCCGGGGTTCCGGCTCGACCCTCGGGTGCTCGTCCGCCTCCCGGATCTCCTCCGGGCGGGCCAGTCCGTCTTCTCGCAGACGGGCGGGCTTCATGGCGCCGGCCTCTTCGACGCGTCCGGGACTCTGGATGCCCTTCGGGAGGACATCGGCCGCCACAACGCGGTCGACAAGGTCGTCGGGACCGCCTGGCTCGAATCGCGGCTGCCGCTTTCCGACCGGGTGCTCGTCGTGTCCGGCCGCGCCGGCTTCGAAATCGCGCAGAAGGCGGCGGCCGCGGGAATTCCGGTGCTGGCCTCCGTTTCCGCGCCTTCGAGCCTCGCCGTAGAGCTCGCGGACGCCGCCGGGCTGACCCTGGTCGGGTTTCTGAGGGGGGCGCGGTTCAACGTGTATGCGCATGCGCTCCGTCTCGAGGCGCAGCGCTAGGGGCGGTCGAAACTTCCTCACAAATTCTTCAAATCTCTTGACAAAGCTCCCGGACGGGTACGGAATGAGCCGCGAAAGTCGGGGAACATTTCTCGCGCGAGGAGGAGGCCGAGATGGAGCTCACCCGCCGCGGTTTCTTGAAGGCGTCGGTCGTCGGAGGGACGGTCGCTCTCGGATTCGACGTGTCGGCCGCGAAAGCGGAAATGCGCGAATTCAAGATTTCCAGAACGACGGAAACCCGCAGCATCTGTCCCTACTGCGCCGTGTCGTGCGGGGTCATCATTCACACGCTCGGGGACCGCTCCAAGAATGTGAAGGCGTCCGTCGTCCACGTGGAGGGGGATCCCGATCATCCGATCAGCCGCGGAAGCCTGTGTCCCAAGGGCGCGACCCTGAAGGACGACATCATCCACGGCAACCGGTTGACGAAACCGAAGTACCGCCGGCCCGGCGGCGACAAGTGGGAGGACATCACCTGGGACGACGCGATCGCGAAGATCGCTCGCAACATCAAGACGACCCGGGACAAGTCCTTCATCACGGCGAATGCGAAGGGGCAGGTCGTCAATCGGAACCCGGGAATGGCGATGATCGGCGGCTGCACCGACACCAACGAGTTCAACTTCCTCCAGTGGAAAGTCATCACGGCCCTGGGGGTGCCGTACCGGGACACGCAAGCCCGGGTTTGACACGGCCCCACGGTGGCCAGTCTGGCCGCCACGTTCGGACGCGGAGCGATGACGAATGGCTGGATCGACATCAAGAACGCCGACGTCATCCTGGCGATGGGCGGAAATCCCGCCGAGAATCATCCGGTCGGGTTCAAGTGGTTTCTCGAAGCGAAAAAGACACGCGGCGCGAAGCTCGTCGCCGTGGATCCCCGGTTCACGCGCACCGCCTCGCAGGCGGACCTCTACGCGCCAATCCGGCCCGGGACGGACATCGCGTTTTTGAACGGCATCATCCGGTACGCGCTCGCCGACAAGAGCCGCTACCACGAGGACTACGTCCGGCTGCATACGAACGGTCCCTATCTCATCGGAGACGCCTACAAGTTCGAGGACGGTCTTTTCTCCGGATTCGACGCCGCCAAGGGCGAGTACCAGAAGGAATCCTGGGGCTATAACCCGGACGCGAAGACGAAGGCGTACGGGGTCGATCCGACGATGGAAAATCCCCGCTCGGTGCTTCAGCTTTTAAAGCAACACGTCGACCGATACACCCCCGAGATGGTCGAGCGCATCTGCGGGACCCCGAAGGAAACCTTCCTGAAGGTGGCCCAGATTGTCACCTCGACCGGCAACGCGGCCCGCGTCGGGACCATCACCTACGCGCTCGGATGGACGCAGCACTCGACGGGTGTCCAGATGATCCGCGCCGCGGCCATCCTCCAGCTGCTCCTCGGCAACGTGGGAAGGCCCGGCGGCGGGGTGAACGCGTTTCGCGGGCATTCCAACATCCAGGGCGCGACCGACATGGCGGGCAACTTCGAGATCCTTCCCGGATATCTCAAGACTCCGACCTCCGCGATGACCAACCTTCAGGGGTACCTGGACGGCGCAACGCCGACGACGCTCAACAAGCAGGGGTGGGCGTCCATGAACTACTTCGTCAACTATCCGAAGTTCATGGTGTCGCTTTTGAAGTCCCTCTACGGCAAGGACGCGACGAAGGAGAACGAGTTCGGCTACGCCTGGATGCCGAAAGTCGACGGCAATTACTCCTGGATGTACATGTTCGACGACATGTACCGCGGCTCTTCCATGCGGGCGGGCGGAAAGGAGCCCGGACCCGAGGGTTTCGTCACCTTCGGGATGAATCCCGTGGGTCTCGGCCCTAACTCCAAGAAGATGATCGGCGCTCTCTCGAAGTTGAAGTGGATGGTGGTCGTCGAGAACCTCGAAACCGAGACCGCGCAGTTCTGGAAGGCCCCGGCCGAGTACGAGGGCGGCGACCCGTCGAAAATCCAGACCGAAGTTTTCCTGCTGCCGGCATCGTCTTTCGCCGAGAAGGACGGGACCTTCACGAATTCGGCGCGCTGGCTGCAGTGGAAGTGGAAGGCGCTCGATGCGCCGGGCGACGCCAGGGCCGACCAGGAGATCCTCGCCCGGATCTTCCTCGCCGTGCGCGACCTCTACAAGAAGGAGGGGGGCGCCCTGCCCGACCCGATCCTGAAGACGTCCTGGGCGTACGCGAACCCCGTAAACCCCGACCTCGGTGACGTTCTCAAGGAGATCAACGGTCGCGCTCTCTCCGACATCCCGGACCCCAAGGACCCGACCAAGATGCTGAAGACCGCGGGCCAGCAGCTCGACGGCTTCGGCCAGCTGCAGGACGACGGCTCGACGATGTGCGGCAACTGGCTTCACTCCGGGTGCTACACGGAGGCGGGGAACAATACGCAGCGGCGCGTCACCGCCGATCCGACCGGGCTCGGCATGTACCACAACTGGGGTTTCTCCTGGCCCGCCAACCGCCGCATCATGTACAACCGCGCCTCCGCCGACGCGGAAGGAAAGCCGTGGGATGCGAAGCGGATCGGGATCCAGTGGAACGGCGAAAAGTGGGTCGGCGACGTGCCGGACATGAAGCCGGACGCTCCCCCGGGAACCTTTGGAGCGTTCATCATGCTGCCCGAAGGCGTGGGCCGGCTCTACTCGCCGGTCTTGAACGACGGGCCGTTTCCGGAACATTACGAGGCGGTGGAGGCCCCGGTTTTGAACGCCCTTCACCCGAAGGTCACGTCGAGCCCGGTCTCCAAGCGCTTCTCGACCGACAAGGACAAGTACGGCACCGCGGATAAGTTCCCGATCGTCTGCACGACGTACCGTCTCACCGAGCACTTCCACTACTGGACGCAGCACCACAAGAACGGCCGTTTGAACGAGCTGCAGCCCGGATTCTTCGTCGAGATCCCCGAAGGCCTGGCGAAGGAGAAGGGCATCGCGAACGGTTCCCAGGTCAAGGTGTCGTCGGCGCGCGGCGCGATCCAGGGCGTCGCGATGGTCACGAACCGCTTGAAGCCCCTGAAGATCGACGGCAAGGAGACCTGGCACATCGGTTTCCCGATTCACTGGGGCTTCGGCGCCGCCGAGGGGCACCGCGGCCCGCTCGCCAACATGCTGACGCCCTCCGCGATGGACCCGAACACATGGACTCCTGAGTACAAGGCCTTCCTCGTGCAGATCGAGAAAGCGTAGGGGGCGCGCCATGGTGATGCAAAGCCTCGAAATTCGGCGCTCGTCCGCATCGGTCTGGGGAATTCCGTCGGGAATCCGATCGCTGCCGATCGTCTCCAAGTACATCGACACGAGCACCTGCATCGGCTGCAAGGCGTGCGAGGTGGCCTGCCAGGAGTGGAACGACCTGCGCCCGGTGCAGACGACTCAGACCGGCACGTACCAGACGATGCCCACGCTGCATCCGGAGTTCTGGAACCTGATTCGCTTCAACGAGCAGAACTTCGACGGCGGGATCGCGTGGATCATGCGCAAGGATCAGTGCATGCACTGCGACGACCCGGGGTGTCTCGCGGCGTGCCCGGCCCCGGGCGCGATCGTCCAGTACGCCAACGGAATTGTCGACGTCAACCAGGACCTCTGCATCGGCTGCGGATACTGCGAAAGCGGGTGTCCCTTCGACGTGCCGAAATTCCACGCCACGACCGGCAAGATGGCCAAATGCACGCTGTGCGTCGACCGCACCACGGTCGGTCTCGAGCCCGCGTGCGTGAAGGCGTGCCCGACGGGTTGCCTGCAGTTCGGGACCAAGGACGACATGGTCGCGCTCGGCAATCAGCGCGTCTCTCAGCTGCAGACGGCGGGCTTCAAGAACGCGGCGCTCTACAACCCCGCGGGCGTCGGCGGCACCGGCGTCGTCACGGTCCTCGCTCACGGAGACCACCTCGACTGGTACAGCCTGCCGAGCGACCCGCACGTCCCGATCCTGACGCGGCTCTGGAAAAACGTGGTCCGGCCGCTCGGGATGGTCGCGATCGTCGGCGCCGTGATCGGGGCTTTCGGCCACTTCACCAAATACGGACGCAAGGAAGTGCCGGGCTCCGGCGACTCCGGCGTCGAGCCTCCGGGCGCCTGACGCGGAACGAAGGGGAAACCATGAGCGCCACACCCACCGTCGGGCATCGGCCAGTGGACCTCGCCGTGGTCGCCGCGCGCGATCGCGAGAACATTATCGTGGGCAATGAGATCGTTCGGCACAAGCGCGCCTCGCGCCTGATTCACTGGACCGTTTCGTTGACCTTCTTCGTCTGCCTGTTTTCCGGAATGCCGATCTGGTCCCCGATCTTCGGCTGGATGGCCGCCCTGTTCGGAGGCCTCTCGGCCGCACGCGTCGTGCACCCGTGGGCGGGGATCGCCTTCGCCCTCGCATCCGCCTTCATGTTCTTCCACTGGGTGGGCGAAATGCGCTTCCTGCCTTCCGAGCGGGGCTGGCTCGGACCGAAGGCCCTCGAGTACATGCGGTACGAGGGCGACGACTCCGAAGTCGGGAAGTACAACGGCGGTCAGAAGCTCTTCTTTTTTGCCACGTCGCTCGGCGCCCTGGGACTACTGGTTTCGGGCCTCCTCATGTGGTGGCCGAGCGTATTTCCCCGCCTGGTCCTCCAGTTTTCCTACCTCGTTCACGACATCACCTTCATCTTCTTCGCGATCGCCATCGTGTTTCACATCTACCTGGGCACGGCCGCCGAACCGGGCACGTTCGGGGCGATGACGCGGGGCACGGTCTCGCGGGGATGGGCGCGTCTCCACCACCCGCGGTGGTTCCGCGACGTGACGGGTGACGACAACTCCCGCCGCGGCTGAGAAGAGCGTCGGTCAGGGCTTCGGTCTCCGCGCGCGGCGCGCCGAGTTGCTGGCGACGCCATCCGCCGCCGCGCGCGAGCCCCTTCTCTTCGCGGCCGCCCTTTGCCGGGCCCAGGGCGGCGCCGCGGAAGCTCTCGCCGGACTGCCCCTGACCGGGTCCCTCGAAAAGGACGGCCCGGCGATCGAGACGGTCGTTCGCGAGGTCTTCCGCGCGGCCGCCGCGCACGGGCCCGCTCCGCTCGCACACGAGGCGCAGGTCCGCAGCGAGGAGGACCCCGAGGTCCTTCGAACCCGCCTCCTGGTCTTCTGGAACGGCGACCGCACCGCCGCCGCCGACTACCTTTCCCGCGCGGCCCTGCGGCCCTATGCGGAGGTCCTGCGCTCGCGCCGCACGGCGCCGGACCGGATCCACCGTCAAGGCCAATGCCCGGCGTGCGGGGGACCTCCGGGGATCGCCTCCCGCCGCGACGGCTCCGAGTCCGAGGGCGCGAAGAGGCTCCTTCACTGTGCCCTGTGCGGCGAGCAGTGGACCGTCAATCGCATCCAGTGTCCGGCCTGCTTCGAAGAGGATCCGGTGAAGCTGCCCTCGTTTCAGGCCGACCGGCACCCCACGGTCCGTATCGAGGCGTGCGACACCTGCCGGCGATACGTGAAGTCCATCGACCTGTCCACCGACGCCAGGCCCATCCCCGAGGTGGACGACCTGGTCTCCCTTTCGCTCGACCTCTGGGCGGCCGAGCAGGGCTACACCCGGATCGAGCCCGGCCTCGCGGGCCTTTAGGAAGCAAAGATTCCTGTCGCTGGCGGCCGAGCGGGTGACTCCGGGAGCGTGCTCGGCGCCGCCCAGCGGGCTCTCAGAAATCGCTTCGACGATTTTCAAAGGGCGTTCGACAGGAGAGACGAAGCCGCGGCGCGCGTTGCCATTCTCGACTTCCACGCGCGGCTCCGCGAGTGGACGGCGGCCCTGGAATCCACTTTCCTGCCGGCTCTCGCCGCCGCGTCCTCGCCGCGCCGGGATCTTCAGCGCGAGCTCTCTCTCGACTTCGTCCAGTTGAAGGAGCTGACGCGCTACCTGATCGAGCAGATCTCCGACCGGGCGGCGCTCTCGGACATCCTCGGGCTGATCCAGAACCTGGACCGGCGGCTCCTGGCCCACGCCTCCCAGATGAAAACCGTTTACCTCGACGCCGCGATGGCCGTGCTCACGCCCGAAGCCTGGAGCTCCCTCGAGAAGGCCCGTCCCGACCCGTAGATCGCGACCGGCAACTATCCGAGCTGATTGAACTCCATGTCCGGGCCGGTGTCGGGTGGGAGCAGAATCCGGTAGGCGCTCTGAAGCCGGTCCGACGACCATCCCAGGAAAACCCCTTCGCCCCGGAAGAGCGACACGGTCGGCGAAATTTCGATCAGGGAGATTGTCCCTTCCCCCTCCCCCGTCGCGGCAACGAGGCGCCAGGCCGATCGCGTGGTCACCGCCTCGCGCGTGCGGATGTGCACGCGTTCGAGCGAGACGAGGCGAGGATCGGTCAGCCCGCCCAGCGGATCAGGCGGAGACGGAGGTCCGTTGCCGGGGTTGTGCCGGACTTCATCCACCACGGGTGTGCATCTCCAGGTGCGGATCGCGCCGAAGGTCTCCTGCCGCAACGAGAGGAGCCCGCACGGGGAGGGCGAGCCTGTCTTCGGCGCCGCGGTCGGCGCGCCCGCTCCACGTCGATTGAAGAAGTGCCGCGAGCTCTTCGGCGGTCGCACCCTGGCGCAGGGGCCCCCGCAAGTCCAGCCCGCGCGTGGCGTACAGGCACAGGTACCAGAGCCCGTCCGCGGTCAGGCGACTGCGGTCGCAGGAGCGGCAGAACGGAGCCGTCGTGGAGGCGATGATGCCGAACTCCCGGCCCCCGCGCAGGCGAAAACGCTCCGCGGGAGCGGAGCTCTTTTCGAGGAGGGGCTCGATCGGACCGTACGCAATTTCGAGCCGGGACAGGATCTCCGCGCGGGAGAGGACCTTGTCAACGGACCAGTGCGTGGCCCCGCCGACATCCATGTATTCGATGAACCGGACCTCCGCTCCAACGCTTGCGCCGAATTCCAGGAGCGGGACGAGCTCGTCGTCGTTGACGCCGCGGATCACGACGGTGTCCAGCTTCAAGGAGGGAAAACCTGCGGCCGACGCGGCGGCGATGCCCGCCAGGACCCGGGAGTGAGCATCCGACCGGGTCAGCGCCAGGAACCGCTCGGGACGCATGGTGTCGAGGCTCACCGTCAGGCGGTGAAGCCCCGCCGCCTTGAGATCGAAAACCTGTTCCTCGAGGAGAACTCCGTTCGTCGTCATCGCGAGATCCCGGATCGCCGGATTCGCGGCGAGCATCGCGACGAGCCTGGGCAGGTCCCGCCGGACGAGCGGCTCCCCTCCCGTCAGCCGCACCCGGTCGACGCCGATACGGATGAAAGCGTCGACGAGCCGGCCGATCTCCTCGAAATCGAGAACGTCCTTCCGCGGAAGCCAGACGTAATCGCGCTCCGGCATGCAGTACTGGCAGCGGAGATTGCATCGGTCCGTCACCGAGAGCCGGAGGTTCCGCAGTGGACGCCCGAGAAGATCGCGGGGGGAATCGGAGGGCACGGGAGGATTCTAGCGCGGTGCGGCGGCCGTTGGGGGTGTCGGAAAGCGGGGAATCGAGTATCGGGACTCGGCATCGCCCGTCGAAACTAAGCCTGCGAGCGGCCGACCCGGAGGTCGAGCGTCCAGGTGACCGGGCGCGGGTTCCCGGGATTGCCCCACGCGGCGGCGAGCTCCGGCTCCACGAGCGAGACGGGGTCCCGCCCCTGGGAGGCGAAATACCGGCGCGTCGCCGACCAGGTGCGCAGGTAGGCGGCGAGATCGGACAGAGTCCACGCCTTCTCCATGACGAACGTCGGGGCGAACACCTCCTCGAAGGGAAATTCAATCGATCTGTAGCCCTGATCGACCGCGCGGCGTTCCGGCGGCCACCAGGGGCCCACGATCTCGCGGGCGAGCCGCCGGACCGCGGCGTCCACGCCAGGGCTGACATGCAGGAGGTCATACGCCCAGACCGCGAGGACCCCCTTTCGCACGAGGACCCGCGCGGCCTCCTCCCAGAAACGGGCGCGATCGAACCAGTGGAGCGCCTGCGCGACCGTGACGAGGTCGACGCTCCCGTCCGGCAGGCCCGCGGATTCCGCAAACGCGACGCGGTACTCGATGCGCGGATCCCGCGCGGCCTCCGCGATCTGCCGCTCGCTCGCGTCTGTCGCGACGACGCGGTCAAATCGGGCGGCCAGAGGAAGGGCCGCCTGTCCGCTCCCGGTCGCGCAGTCCCACGCAAGACTGCGCGCGGGAGCGGCCGCGGCGAGGTAGTCGAACAGAGAGTCCGGATAGTCCGGCCGGTAGCGCGCGTAGTCGGACGCGTGTCCTGAGAAGTGGTCCGGGAATCTCACCGGAGGCGATCGTCGGTCATGGAAACATCGGAACGGAAAAGAGTGGCGCTCGCGGATCCGGACAACCTCCGATCCGGCACGGGTCGAAGTCTATAATCCAGCGGTGGCCGTCCTGGTACCCGGGAGCTCGCTTCCCCCTCTGACCCTGAAACATGCGGACGGCCGCCTCGCAAGTCCTCCCTCCGGGGAAACCCTCTGGGCCTTTTTCAAGTCGAGTTGCCCGACGTGCGAGGTGATGTGGCCGTACCTCGCCCGGCTTTCCTCGGTGACGGGCGACACGGGCGCCCGCGTGGTCGCGGTCTCGCAGGACGATGCCGCCGAAACGAAGGCGTTCTACGAGCGGCTCTCGATCGACATCCCGACGCTCTACGATCCGCCGCCCTGGAACGCGTCGGAGGCGGTCGGGTTGAGCAACGTGCCCACCCTTTTTCTCGTGGACGAGGACGGGAGAATTCTCGAGACTGTCGAGGGGTTTCAGAGGGCGAAGATGGAGGAGCTTGCCGCCCGATTCTCCGCTCAGACGCGCCGGACGGCCCCGTCAGAGAGCTTCTTCCTCCCGGGGGAGTCGGTGCCGGCGCTTCGGCCGGGGTGATCGTCGAAGAACGCCGGCAGTTAGCCGAGCGGGAAAGGTTTTCAGGTGTCGACGGTGGAAACAAAGAGACCCGCAACCGTGGGAGAGCTCCGCGCCAGCGGGTACCGCTCCCGCGGGGTCAAGGACGAGCTTCGGGACAACCTGCGGGTTCAACTCGCGCGCGGCGAAAACCCGTTCGAAGGAATTTACGGCTACGAGCGCACCGTGCTGCCTTCTCTCTACAACGCGGTGCTCTCGCGGCACGACCTGCTTCTGCTGGGTCTGCGCGGGCAGGCCAAGACCCGCCTCCTCCGCATGCTCGTGCGCCTTCTGGACGCCGAGATCCCGGTTCTGGCCGGCAGCGAGCTAAACGAGGACCCGCTCGTCCCCATCACCAAGTACGGCCGGCGCCTGACCGCCGAAAAAGGAGACGCCGCTCCGGTCGCCTGGCTCCCCCGTGCCGAGCGGTACCGGGAAAAGCTTGCGACACCCGATGTGACGATCGCGGACCTGATCGGCGACGTCGACCCGATCAAGGCGGCCACCGAGCGCCGGACCTATTCGGACGAAGAGGTCATCCATTACGGGATCGTCCCGCGCACCAATCGGGGAATCTTCGCGATCAACGAGCTCCCCGACCTCCAGCCGCGCATCCAGGTCGGGCTCCTGAACATACTCGAAGAGCGGGACCTGCAGATCCGGGGATTCCCGATCCGCATCCCGCTCGACATTCTTCTGGTCTTCTCCGCCAACCCGGAGGACTACACGAACCGGGGCAACATCATCACCCCTCTGAAGGATCGCATCTCGTCGCAGATCCTGACGCACTATCCCGACGACGTGAAAACGGCGGCGAAGATCACCGCGCAGGAAGCCTGGACCGAGCGGTCAGGAGAGCCGCGCATCGAGGTGCCCGACTTCTTCCGCGAGTTGATCGAGGAGATCGCTTTCGTCGCGCGGCAGAGCGAGTTCGTCGATCAGTCTTCGGGCGTCTCGGCGCGCATGCCGATCTCCGCGATCGAGATCCTCGCCTCGAACCTGGAGAGGCGGGGCCTGCGGCACGGCGAAAAGAAAGTCTCGCCGCGGCTGTGCGACCTGCCGGCCTGCCTTCCCGCGATCACCGGGAAGGTGGAGATGGTCTACGAGGGCGAGCAGCAGGGCGCCGAGGTCGTGGCAAAGAAGTTGATCGCGACCGCGGTCAAGAAACTCTTCGACGCGAAGTTCCCGGCGCCGGACTCGGGGCGGCCTTCGCAGCGCAAGCGGGAGGAGCCGGAAGACAGTGAGGAGACGGGAGGCCCGACGCGGCGCGGCCGCACGCCGGCGCCCACCCCCGAAAAGCTTCACCCGCTCTACGAGCCGATCGCGGAGTGGTTCTCGAACGGCGGAAAGGTAACCGTCTCCGACGACACCCCATTCTCCGAGCACCTGGCCTCGCTCGAGGCGGTACCGGGTCTGCGTAAGGCGGTCGAAGAGCGCTTCGCTCCCGCGTCTCCCGAGGAGCTGGCCGTCGGAATGGAGCTCGTCCTCGAGGGGCTCACGTCGCACCTGAAGATCGCGCGCGAAGACCTGGACTCGCGCGTGTCCTACGGGGAGATGCTGAAGTTCAATCTGGTGCGCGCGAGAAGCAATTGAGCTCGATGACATCGCCTTCGTTCCGTTCCCGGATCCTCTCAGGCGAGCCGCTGCTCGGGTGTTTCCTCACGTGGCCCGTGCAAGGCGTCCCGGAGGTCTTGGCGCTGGCGAATTTCGACTTCGTCGTGCTCGACGCGGAGCACGGGTTCTTTTCCGTCGAGTCGATCGAATCGATGGTCCGGGCCTGTGACGGAGTCGGACTGCCGTCGATTGTCCGGGTTCCTTCCTGCCCCGCCGCCGAAACGGGACGCTCGCTCGACGCCGGCGCGGCCGGCGTGCTTTTCCCGCGCGCCGAAAGCGCCGAAGCCGCCCGCATGGGGCTCGAGACGGCGAAATACGCGCCGCAGGGCAAACGCGGCCTCGCCGGTGTCCGCGCGAACCGCTACGGGACGCTCCCTCTCGACGAGTTCGTCGTGACGGCCAACGCGAGCACGATCGTCGTCGTTCAGATCGAGACGGCGGGCGCGCTGCGGGACGTGGACGCGGTCGCGCAGCTCGAAGGTTGCGACGTGCTCTACGTCGGACCGAATGACCTGACGTTCGCGCTCGGGATCCCGGGCGGGTACACGGACCCCATGTACCAGGAAGCGCTCGCGCGGGTCGCGGCCGCGGCGAAAAAGGCCGGGAAGGCGGCGGGGATCATGCTGGCGCGGACCGACCAGATTCCCCCGCTGCTGGACATGGGATTTACCTTCTTCACGATGAGTGACCGCGTGCTGATCTTCGACTCCGCCCGTACATGGCGAGCCGCGCTGGCAACTCGAGTGACAGCTGACAGATAGCCGCCGCCTACGAATAATGCGCATTAGACACTTGACTTATCAGGTGATTATCGTCAGGGTCTCCCTTCATGGAGAGACTTCCTGAACTACTTCGCGAGCTCCGAGCCCGGCTCGATCTCAGCCAGGCAACGCTAGCCGCCCTTCTAAAGGTCTCCCTCCCGTCCATAAACCGATGGGAAACCGGGAAAACACGGCCCGACGCGCTCGCTCTGCACGCGGTAGAGGATTTTGTCCGAAAACTCGGACCCCGCCATCGGGATATTCAGGAGAAGTATTTCTCCGCTACTCCCACTAATTTATTCAGCTCGACTGAGGTGGCGACCACGAATCGCCGCCGCCGAAATTCCGCGGACAGCCAGCCGTCACG
>JBBSGZ010000022.1:0-37178 GCA_038253555.1 Thermoanaerobaculia bacterium | reverse complement strand
TGCCCCGTCGCGACCGCGTGTCCGATGACGACCGCCAAATTCTCGCGCCTGGACGCGATGTTGAAGCAGAAGGGGTACGGGAAGCTGATCGTCGTGACGGTCGATCCGGAGCACGACACCCCGGCCGTCCTCGCGGACTACGCCCGGAAGGCGGGGGCCGACGTGAAGCGGTGGAAGTTTCTGACCGGCTCTCCGGCGGCGGTGGCGGAGGTCGCGTCCTCGTTCGGCGTCCTCTACTACCCCGAGCGCGGACAGGTGATTCACGGGCAGGCCGTGGCGGTCGTCGATCCCGAAGGGCGGCTGGCGTCGATCTATTACGGAGAAAGCTGGGAGCCGGAGCACCTGCTCCGCGACATCGAGAAAGCGAGGAAGGGATGAGGCGCACGCGCCTGGCGGCCGGTCTGGTGTTTGCGGGAGTGACGGGAAGCGGGCTCCTCCTGATGGCGGCGGGGCCCCACCCCTCGCCAGCTTTCGTCGAGTATTGCGCCAAATGCCACGGCGAGGATGGCAAGGGCAGCACGCCCAAGGGCAAGCAGCTCATGGCAAGAGACTTCACCGACGCGGAATGGCAGTCGGCCAAAGGCGACGCGGAACTGGTCAAAACCGTCACGAAGGGTGGGGAGGACATGCCCGCGTTCGGGAAGAAGTTCTCGAAAGAGCAGATCGAGAGCCTCGTGAAGGACGACGTGCGTGGGTTCGCACGGGGCGGGAATCGAGAGACAGGAAAGGGGAATCGAAAAAACAGCGAGTGAGAGCGGACAGCAATGAGGGTCCTCCGTCGTAAGCCCTTTGCCCAACCCCCGGCGCCCTCTTCCCTTACACTTCTCCCAGGTGATCACGCTTTCGCGGGCGATCGACGACTTCATCGCCTACCTGGCGGATGAGCGCCGGTTTTCCCCGGCCACGGTGCTTGCCTACCGCTCCGACCTCGATCGCTTCGCGGATTTCTGGGAGACGGAATTCGCGGAAACGCCGGCCGCGAAGACACCGCTCTCTAAAATCGATACGCTGGCGGTGCGCTCCCACGTCGCCTCGCTCCATCGGGCGAAGCTCTCCAACCGCACGCTCGGCCGCCACCTGTCGACCGTGCGCTCGTTTCTGCGCTGGGCCTGCCGCGAGAACCATCTCGAGCGCAATCCCGCCCGCGGGCTTCCCTCGCCGCGCGCTCCCCGCGGTCTCCCCCGGGCGTTGACGCTCCTCGACACGGAAACGCTTCTCGAGACCGAGGACGAGACGCCGTTTCCCGAGCGCGAGCGCGCGCTCTTCGAGCTCCTGTACGCCACCGGCCTGCGAGTGTCGGAGACCGCGGCCCTGGACCTCGAGGACGTCGATCTCTCCGCTCGCATGCTGCGCGCGCAGGGCAAGGGGCGCAAGGAACGCATCGTCCCTTTCGGCGAAGAGGCGGAGGAAGCGCTGCGCTGCTGGCTTCCCCTGCGCCGCTCCCTGCGAACCCCCGCGGCGGCGCAGGAATGCGGCCGCGGAGGAGAGCCTCTCTTCGTCAATTCGCGCGGCGGACGGCTGACCACACGTTCGATGTCGAGAGTCCTGAAGCGGCGTCTGCGCGCCGCGGGACTGCCCGCCGCGATCTCGCCCCACGCGCTCCGCCACACTTTCGCGACACACCTCCTGCAGGCGGGCGCGGACCTGCGCGCCATCCAGGAACTTCTGGGCCACGCCTCTCTCTCGACGACGCAGAAGTACACGCATCTCGACGCCGCGCGCCTCCGGGATGTCTACCGGCGGGCGCACCCGCGCGCATGAGGACTTCTCCGACCATCCTCCTTCTTGCGGTCGCGCCATTTCTCCTGTCGCCGCGCCGGGCGGCGGCCGCGGAAAAAGTGTCGGTCGCGAGGCCCCCGACTCTCGTGGAAATCGACCGGCGGATCCGCACGGAGTTCTGGGACCCGGAGCTCAAAGGAGTCGACTGGAACGGGGCCGTCGAAATCGCGGCCGCCGATCTGGCGGCGGCGTCGGGCGACGCCGACCGGGATGCCGCCTACGACCGCCTGCTGGCGCGCCTGAACGACTCGCATACTTTTCGGGTCCCCGCAGGCCGGCTCCCGGAAACGCGCTGGGCCTCGGCGGGTCTGCGCATCGGGCAGGACGGGGCCGGGTACGCGGTCAAGGCGGTGATGCCCGGGGGGGCGGCGGAGCGCGCCGGCCTGCGCCTGGGAGACCGGATCGTCACGATTAGCGGAAAAACGTATGGGGCCGCACGGACCGATTTCAAGAACCTGTTCCTCGCCCTCGAGGGCCCGCCGCGTTCCTCGGTCGACGTCGCCTGGGAAACCGCTGCCGGCGAGCGCCGGAGCTCCGCCCTGGTCCTCGAGCCAGAGCCCCCGGGAGACGCCCTGGTCTGGCGGAGCGCGCGCGTCCTGCGGCGCGGCGGCCACGTCTTCGGATACGCGCGCCTCTGGGGGATCTCGACCGAGGTCGCTCTCGCGGTGGTGGACCTGCTGTCCGATCGAACCGAGTCGGCCGCGGCTAAGCCGGAGCTCGCGGGACTCGCCCGGATCGACGGCTTCCTGCTGGACGTGCGCGGAAACAGCGGCGGCTACGACCCCGGAATCCTTTCGACGTTTCTGCGCGGGCGTTGGAGCGCCGGCGACTACCGCGTACAGAGCCGGGGAAAGAGCAGGACCGTGCCCCCCGAATACCGGCCGCTGCCCATCGCGCTGCTGGTGAACTCGGGCACGGCAAGCTCCGGCGAGGCCCTCGCCTTGAAGTTCCGGCGACACGGGATCGGCCCGATCGTCGGAGAGGAAACCGCGGGAATGCTTTCGGGCGGCGCCGCGGTCGCCGCGCTGCCCGACGGCTCGTCGCTCTGGTTTTCCGCTCGGGCGATCGAGGACGCGGACGGCCGCTCGTACGAAGGCCGGGGGCTCTCCCCGGACGTCGCCGTCGCCGACCGGCCGGGAAAGGCCGCCGGCCAGGAGGACGCCGTCGTCGAAGCGGCCATCCAGGCGCTCGAGGGCCGGCTGAAGAGGTAGGCGGCGAAGGGCGAAGGGCGAAAGGCCGCTTCTTCTTTCGCAAGTTCCCGATATTCGGTCCCCTTCCCGCTCGCGCTATCCTCGCGCCATGAAGAAGTCCGTCTGGCATTCCACGACCGTCGTTTGCGTCCGCCACAACGGCCGGGTCGCGATGGCCTCCGACGGCCAGGTGACGCTCGGCACCACGGTCATGAAGCAGACCGCGGCAAAGATCCGCCGGTTGAAGGGCGGGGACGTCATCGCCGGGTTTGCGGGCTCGTCCGCCGATGCCTTCGCTCTCTTCTCGCGATTCGAGGCGCGCCTGGAGGAGCATCGGGGCAATCTCGAGCGCGCGGCAATCGAGCTCGCGAAGGACTGGCGGACCGACAAGATGCTCCGCCAGCTCGAAGCCCTGCTGATCGTAGCGGACAGGACCACGTCTCTCCTGCTCTCGGGCACGGGGGACCTGATCTCTCCCGATGAAGGCCTGCTCGCGGTCGGGTCGGGGGGCCCCTACGCGCTCGCCGCGGCGCGCGCTCTCCTGAAACACCGGCCCGATCTCTCCGCGGCGGACGTTGCCCGGGAATCGCTCCTGATCGCTTCGACGATCGACATCTACACGAACGACCGGATCACGCTGGAGGAAGTCTGACCGCGAGTTTTTCCTCGCCCGTCCGGTTCCCGGCCGGCCCGGCGGCGTGACCGGCCCGAACGGAAACCGGGAACTGACTACTATGAGCCCATGGTTTTCCTGATGCCTGGTGAAAAGCCGGCGGCCGAAGTCCCGGTCCTGCCGGGAGCCCGGACGCCGCGAGAGATCGTCGCCGAGCTCGACAAGTACGTCATCGGCCAGCGCAAGGCGAAAAAAGCCGTTGCGGTGGCGCTTCGGAATCGGTGGCGGCGGCAGCAGCTCGAGCCGGAGATGTCCCGCGAGATCCTGCCGAAGAACATCCTGATGATCGGACCGACCGGCGTGGGAAAGACCGAGATCGCCCGCCGGCTGGCGCGGCTGGCCGACGCCCCCTTCCTGAAGGTGGAGGCCTCCAAGTTCACCGAGGTTGGCTACGTCGGGCGCGACGTCGAGTCGATCGTCCGCGACTTGACCGAGGTCGCCGTGCACATGGTGCGCGAGGAGAAGACGGCGGAGATCCGGGAGCGCGCCCAGGCGCGCACCGAGCAGCGGCTGCTGGAGCTGCTGATGCCACCGCTGCCCGAGCGGGATACGGAGGAGACCCGGGCGCGCCTGCGGACGATGCTTCAGGAGGGCAAGCTCGAGGACCGGCTGGTGGAAGTCGAAGTCGCCGACAAGACGTTCCCCTCCTTCGAGATCGTGACGAACCAGGGCGTCGAGGAGATGGACATCAACGTCAAGGAGATGCTCCCGGGACTTTTCGGAAGCAAGAAGAAGCGCCGGAAAGCGACGGTGGCGGAAGCGCGGGAGATTCTCCAGGCGGAGGAGGAAGGCCGGCTGGTCGACCCCGGCGTCGTGGCGCGCGAGGCCGTCGAGCGCGCCCAGTCCTCCGGCATCGTGTTCTTAGACGAGATCGACAAGGTGGCCGGGCGCGAATCGGGGCGCGGTCCGGACGTCTCTCGCGAAGGGGTCCAGCGCGACCTGCTCCCGATCGTCGAAGGCACTTCGGTGAACACGAAGTACGGGTTCGTCAAAACCGATCACGTGCTCTTCATTGCCGCGGGCGCCTTCCACGTCTCCAAGCCGTCGGACCTCATCCCGGAGCTCCAGGGGCGGTTCCCGATCCGGGTCGAGCTCGACTCGCTCACCGAGGAGGATTTCGTTCGCATCCTGTCGGAGCCGGAGAACGCGCTTCTGAAGCAGTACCGGGCGCTCCTCTCGGCCGAGAAAGTCGACCTGCAGTTTTCCGAGGACGCCGTCCGCGAGATCGCGCGTGACGCGGAGCGGGTGAACCGCCTGCTCGAGAACATCGGCGCCCGGCGCCTCCATACGATCCTGGAGCGCCTGCTCGAGGACATTTCGTTCGCCGGCCCGGAGAACGCGGGCAAGACCATCCGCATCGAGGCCGCCGACGTGAGCGCCGCGCTCTCCGATCTCGTCAAGAACGAGGACCTGTCGCGCTACGTGCTCTGAGCCGCCAAGCGGCGCCCCGGCGCCGGTCGGGCAAACGGCGAAGGTCGGAGAGCGAAACGCGGCGGGGGAGGGCGCGCATGGTCCCGCAGCGCCGCGGAGCGATCGCCGTTGTGCTGCTTATCCTGGCGGCGCTCTTCCACGGTGCTTGCGGAAAAAAGGGCGACCCGTCGCCCCCGTTTCCGCGAGGGGCGCGGGCGATCACGGACCTCGCCATCGAGCAGGAGGGCGCGGAGGCCGTTCTGACTTTTTCCTATCCGGATCGCCTGATGAACGGGCTCCCTCTGACGGACCTGGCCTCCGTCGAGGTCTATCGGGTGGTCAACCCAACCGCCTCGTTGACGGCGCCGCCGCGCCCGGGGTCCGCGGCGTCGGGACCCGCGCGGACCGACCTCGCGCCCGCGGCCGGCACGCGGCGGACCGCGGTCAACGCCCGCGTCGCGGAACAGAATTTCTACCGCGACGCGGAGCGGATCGCGTCGCTCCCCGTCGCCGAAATTGCGCGGCGCACCCGGGGAGCCAGTATCGTCTTTCAGGATCCGCTTCCCCCTCTCTTCGCCCGAAAGCCGGCGCCCGCCGGAGTCGCGTACGCCGTCGTCTCGGTGCGCCGCGGCGGCGAGAAGAGCCCGCTCTCAAATCTCGTGACCATCGCGCCGGAAGTTCCTCCGGGCGCGCCCGTGATCCTGGCGGTGACTCCCGAAGAAGGCCGCGTCTGCGTCGAGTGGCTGGCGCCCGAAACGGATCTCCTCGGCCGGGCTCCCGTCTCTGTCGGGGGCTACTTCGTCTACCGGCGCAGCCTCCCCGAAGAGGAATTTGCCGCGCCTCTCAACGCCGCTCCAGTGACCGGGACGGGGTTCGTGGACCCGTCGCCGCCCTACGGCGCGCTCGTGTACACGCTGCGCGCCACTGTTCCCGGCAAACCGAAGATCGAAGGCGCCGCCGCGCTCGAGGCGGCGCTCGATTACCAGGACGTCTTTCCGCCGCCCGCTCCTCCGCGCCTGGACGCCCTGCCGGAAACGGGACTCGTGCGGCTGGTCTGGGACCCGGTCGGTGCGCCCGACCTCGCCGGCTATGCGGTCTTCCGCTCCGAAGGGGGCGCTCCCTCGACACGGTTGAACCGCGAACTCGGCGTCGACAGCTTCTTCAACGACGTGACCGCCTTGCCGGGCCATCGCTACGTCTACACGGTGAGGTCGTTTGACCGCGCCGGAAACGCGAGCGCTCCCTCCCCCGCGGCAACCGCCGAAACGATGTGAGACAGAGCTCCCTCTCCCCGCGCTCGGGAGAGAGGGTCGGGGTGAGGGGGCCCGCAGGCAGACGATGCGGATTCACCCCTGCGGCGGATCAGGCCACCGACGCGCGCTCGCGCCAGAGGATCGTATGAAGGGTCGACGTCGTCCCTCCCGCGTGCGCTCCTCTCCGCGCCGCGCCGACTCGCGCACAGCCCGGACCTATAATTTCGGGCCGTGGCGGTCCCGCGGCGGTTCGTGAAGATGTCGGGCGGGGGCAACGATTTCCTCGTCTTCGAAGCCGACGGACGGGCGCTTTCGGAAAGCGACCGGAAGATCGTGGCGCTCCTTTGCCGCAGGGGTGTTTCCGTCGGCGCCGACGGCGCGCTCTTTCTCTCGGGAGGGCAGGAAGGCCGGATCCACCTCGACTACTTCAACGCGGACGGAGGGCTCGCCGCCTTCTGCGCCAACGGGACGCGGTGCGCCGCCCGCTATGCCGTCACGCGGCGGCTCGTCTCGGGGCGGGAGCCCGTTCTCGAAACCGGCTGGGCGCCGATCGCCGCGCGCGTCGAGGGAGAAATGGTCTCTCTCGCTCTGCCGCCCCTCCCGAGGCCGGGCGATTCCCTGCCGCTGGCGGTTGGCGGGGCGTCGATTCCCTTTCCTGCGCGTCCGTCGGCCCGGGGAATCCCGATGCACGTCGGCGTGCCGCACTTAGTCGTTCTTCTGGAGAACGGCGAGGACTTGAACTCCTTAGACCTTCTCCGCCTGGGCCCCCCGCTGCGCCGCCACCCCGGGATGCCGGACGGGGCCAACGTCAATTTCGTCCGGGTGGCCGGGCCGGGCCGGATCGCCGTCCGCACGTTCGAGCGCGGAGTCGAGGCGGAGACGCTCGCCTGCGGCTCGGGCGTCGTCGCCTCCGCCGTGGTTGCGGCGCGGGAGGGACGAGTGACGCCTCCGGTCGTCTGTGAGACGCGGAGCGGGGCCGCGTTCACCGTCTGGTTCGGAGAAATCGAGAACGTCATTGCGGACGCCGTATTGACCGGCGACGCCCGTGAGATCTTCACTGCCGAGACGTCGGAGGAAGCATGGCAGGAGTGACCCGCATCGCCTTCGGATCCGCGCAGGCGCCACCCTACCCGAGCAAGATCGTGGCGGTCGGGCGTAACTATCGGGAGCACGCGAAGGAGCTCGGCAATACGGCGCCGGAGGAAGAGCCGCTTCTTTTCCTGAAGGCGCCGTCGACGCTCGTCTGGGGAAGCGAGGGTGAGATCGTGCTCCCGCGCGAGTCCTCCCGGGTGGACTTCGAGGGCGAGCTCGCGCTCGTCATCGGCCGGCCCGTGAAAAACTGGCCGGAGGAGCAATGGCTCGATGCGCTCGCCGGCGTCTGCTGCGCCAACGACGTGACCGCCCGCGACCTCCAGAAGAAAGATGGCCAGTGGGCGCGAGCCAAATCTTTCGATACCTTCTGCCCCCTGGGGCCGGACATCGTCGCGGGGCTCGATCCGTCCGACCTCGCGATATCCACCCGCGTCAACGGCGTCACGAAACAGGATTCGCGCACGTCCGAGATGGTGTTTTCCCCTCGATTTCTGATCGGCTACATCTCGCGCATGATGACGCTCCTCCCGGGCGACCTCATCCTGACCGGCACACCCTCGGGGATCGCGCCGCTCACGGCGGGAGACGCGGTGGAGGTGGAGATCGAGGGAATCGGGGTGCTTCGGAGCCGGGTGAAGGGCCCGCAGGGACCCTGATCGCGACGGGACTTCGGAGGATCGCGCCCGGCGCGCTTCTGCTTCTCCTCGGCGCGTCCGAAGCGGCCTCGCTTCGGGCCCGGGACGTCCTTCCCCGCGCGCGGCTGCTCGCGCGGCAGCTCCGCGGCGCAGCCCTGGCCCGGAGGGACCTTGCCGAGTTCGCGCTCGATCCGGAATTCGCCGACTTTCTCGACGAGGTCGCGCGGCGCACTCCGCGAAACGCTTCCGTGGCGTTGCTCGTTCCGCCGCGGCCCGACGTGTACCGCTACCAGGCCGTCTACTTCCTCGCGCCCCGCCGCGTGCTCGACCTGGAAAGAATTTCGGAAGCGCAGTTCGTTGCGATCTACGGCGGGGCAGGGGGAAGCGCACCCGGGGCGGAGACTCTTCCGAACGGGTCCCTGTCACGCCGGTGACACCGGGCGGCGCCTCGCGTGTCTTAGCCGCGCTCGCGCTGACATGGCTCACGGGCCGGGCGTTGACACGGAGGCTGGCGCCCGAAATGGGCCGGGCGGAAAGCGCCGCGTGGGCCGGCGCCGCCGGGCTGTTATTTCAGGCGGCGCTCTTTGCCGCTTGCGCCGCCGTCGGGCTCGACCCCCGCGGACGATGGCTCCTCGCCGGCAACGGCGCGGCGATCGCGGGCGCGTTCCTGATCCCGGCGGCGCGTCGGACGGCCGCGAGGTCCTCGCCCGTTGACGGCCGCGACCCGTGGGCGAGTCTCCTCGCAGCGGTGGCCGCCAGCGCCTGGCTCGTCTTCTTAATCGCCGCCGTTGCCGAACCGATGTGGTCGACGGATTTCCTCGCGATCTGGGGAATGAAGGGAAAAACGATTTACTTAGCCGGCTCTCTCCCGGGCCGGCTCTTCCACGACCCCGCGTTGTACTGGTCGCACCGGGAGTACCCGCTTCTGGTGCCCCTGTGCCTCGCGTCGATCGCCCGCCTCGCGGGCGGGTGGAACGATCAGGCGCTCGCGTTTGTCTTTCCGATTCTGGAGCTCTGGACGCTTCTTCTGATCGCCGGATTTATGAAGCGGCGCACGGGCTCCCGGCGCGCGGCGGCGGCCGCGGCCGCGCTGACGGCTCTCTGCTTCGGGCTCTATCACCCCGTCAACGCCGGCACGGCCGAGATTGCGCTGGCCTTCGGCGCGGTCCTCGCGGCCACGGCGATGCTGGACAGCGCACGCGCCCTTTCTCCCGCGCTCTTCGGCCGGGCGTGCCTGGCGGCCCTTTTCTGCGCCGGGGCCAAGCAGGAAGGCGCTCTCTTTTCCGTGCTTCTCGGCGTGGTCCTTCTCATCGCGCGCACGCGAAGGGCAACGTCCCGCCGGGTCGCGGCGATTTTCCTTCTCGTCCCGGCCGTGCACGGTCTCACCCTCCGGGTCCTGCGCGGCCCCGCGACCTCTCGCGATTTCGACCTCGGGTTCTTCGAGCCGGGCCGCTGGGCCGACCTCGGCGTCCGTTTCGGCAGCGTCCTCGCGCGAATCGTCACCCGGGAGACCGCCCTCGGCTGGATTGCCGCCGCCGCCGTGGTCGCTTTCCTGATCGTCAGCAGGCGCGGCTTCGGCGACCTCCTGCTGCCCGTGCTCATCGCGCAGGGTTTTTTCTACACCGTCGCGTTCTCTCTCTCCGCCTACAGTCCGGAATACGCGGTGGACAGCGCGTTTCCCAGGATCTTTCTGACTCTCTTTCCCGTGATGACCCTCGTGCTGGGGGCCCGCCTTCCTCCTCCGCCGGGGACCGATGCCGGGACCTGAGGCGCCACGCGTCTCGCGGCGTGCGGCGTGGCTCCTTCTTTTTCTCGCGACGGCCGCCCTCCGGCTCCCGGGCCTGCGCGCTCTGCCGATCTTCGGAGACGAGGCGATTCACCTGCACTGGTCGCAGTTGATCCGGGAAGATCCCGTGGCTCACGTCTTCATCTCCATGCAGGATCCGAAGCCGCCGCTCCACTTCTGGCTCATGGCGCTTTTCCTCCCGCTGTTTCGCGATCCGGTCCTCGCCGGGCGTCTGGTCTCTCTCCTTTTCGGCGCGCGTTCGACCGTGTTCGTGTTCGAGGTGGCCCGATCTCTGGCCCGCCGTTTCGGAGGAGGGAGAGCCCACCCGGTCGAGGTCGGAGGAGCGGCCGCCCTCGTAGCGATCCTTTGTCCGTTTGCCGCGTTTCATCAGCGCATCGCGCTCGCGGAGTCCCTTTTTCTGTGCGAGTCCCTTCTGGCCGCGCTTCTGGCTCTGCGGGTCGCCGCCGCCCCGCAGGCCGGCGGCCACTCGTCGATCGGCGCGGGCATCGCTCTGGGCGCCGTGCTCGGAGCCGCGATGCTGACGCGCCAGAACTTCAGCTATGCGCTCTGGGCCATGCCGTTCGGCGCATGGATCTGCCTTTCCGCGGGCGCGCGAGCCCGGCCGTGGCTCTTTCTGCGCCGGCTCCTGGCCGCCGCTGCCGTGTCGCTGGCGCTCTGGCTCCCGATGCTGCTTCAAAAGACCGGTCCGGACTGGAAGACGCGCGTCTTTCACGTTGCGGCGTACCGGGGGCCTTTGTCGGGTGCGGAACGTCTCCGACACGCCGCGAGCGTGGCGATCTGGTTCTGGACGTACCTGACGCCGCCGGTCGCGCTCTTCTCCGCCGTCGCGCTCGGCTGGCTGCTGGTCCGTGGCCACCCCCGGCTCTCCGCCTTCCTTCTGGTGTGGATCGGAATCGTGCTCGCGCCTCTTCTGATCTTTGCGAGTCTGATCTTCCCGCGCTACACATTCACCGCGGCGGCGCCGCTCTGGATCGCCTCCGGTTTTTTCTTGGCGCATCTGTGGAACCGGCTTCGAACCGCCCCGCTCCCTTCTCCCGGCCGCGTTCTGCTCCGCGCCTCCGCGCTCGCGCTTCTCTTCGCCTGGCCCGTTAGAGACCTCGCGCTTCAGTGCTTCCGATGGCGAGCCCAGACCCTCGTCGCGGAGGACCGATGGCAGTACGTGACCGGCTGGCCGGCGGGCTTCGCCACGGAGCAGGCCATGGCCTGGCTTCGGCGCCGCGCGGCGGTGGAACCTCTGGTGCTCGTGACGCCGGATGTTTCCGGCAACCCGGGCGACACCGCCCGGGTCCTGCTCGGCCGCGACCGGCGCATCGCGCTCTTCTCCTCCCCGGACGCGGTTGCCGGACGGATCCTTCCTCCGGCACCCGGGCTTCCCGGCGCGTTCCTCCTGTCGGGAGACCTCAGAAAGATGGTTCCCCCCGCGCCGGTCAGGCTGCCCCGGGGAGAGCCGGTCTACTTTCTCGCTCCGGATCCCTTCCTCACTCGAAGCGGGTGGCGAGCCGCCGCGGAATTTTTCCCTGAGTTCGCGCCGGCGATCTCCCAGGCCGCGCGCTTCGAAAACCCTCCCGGCCCGTCCGGCGCGCCCACAGATTCGATCATCCTGTTCCGCCTGCCGTAATCAGCGGTCTCCGGAATGCGCCCACCAATCGAGGCCTCCTGCGTGGACGTCGCTCCCGGGAGAAAGCGCGTCCTTCACGGCTCGTTGCGCGCCGGTTCCCCACGGGGGAGGGCGGATCGCGAACAAGAGAAAGGAGTCGGGGCCATAGCTGCCGAAGGACCTGACTCGGAGGGTGATCGGGCTGACGGCGTTCCTGCGCAGAAGCTCTGCCGGGAGGACGGCGGTGATGTAAGCGCGGGACCGATCCGGATCTTCCGTGCTGCGATACACGGAAAGTTCGTCTGCGCTCACCGCGAAATGGGCGCCCCCGCCGGGGATCGGCGAAGCCATACGTACGTGGAGCGTCGCGACCTGTCCCGGGCGCGGGAGCGAACCCCGCGGAAGTCTCTGCTCGATCGTGACTCCCGCGCTCTCAATCTGTCCCCAGTCCCACGAAGCGATTTCCGGGTATCGGGCCAGAAATGCGATCTGTGCGAGGCAGAGCGCCGCCGCTCTGACAAAAAATCCGACGGACCTCCCCCTGCAAACGGCCCGTGCCGCCAGCAGGAACAGGAACGGAAGAAAGGGCAGAAGGTATCGGGGGATCGGGGCAAAGGCCAGGTTGTGCAGAACGAACGCGGGGACGAGCAACAGTCCGACGATATTCGCGGCCCGGTGTTCGAGCCCGCGACGAAGGGCCAGGGCGCAGCCAAGCGCGGCGGTCAGGAGGAAACCCGCAGACGCGCGCAGTGCATGATCGAGGCAGCGGTAAGTCGCCGACCAGCGCCCGTCGTAATACTCGAGGCCGAACAGTCCATGCCACGCGCGCCACAAAAGCTCGCGGTCGCGGTCCGCGGCGGGCTGAGCGAGGGTGCGTCGCCAGTTTTCGGCGGCCTGCCTGAGACGCGGGTCGAAAGTCACACCTTTCTGGTTCGAGGCGACGGCCGGCCACGGGCCGAGCGAGGGTCCCCAGTTGTATTCGGAGCTTCCAAAGAGGAGCGCGTCATGCAGGCCCCGTGAGGGGTCGGGTCCCGACGACGGACGCGTCAGCGCCCAGATCGCGAACGCCCCTGCCAGAAAAAGCGCGGCGACCGCCAGGGTCTGGCGGAATGAGTTCGAGACGAGCCACCCCGCCAGGACGAGGAGGAGGGCGGCTGTGCCGACGTTCGGGCGAATCGAGAACAGGACGCAGATGCCGAGTGCGGTCCAGAGGATTCCGCCTCGTGTGCGGGGAGGCTCGATCGCCGTGGCCGCGATCGGTAAAAACAGCGCGGCCGAAACGGCCTCCGTCATGACCGCACTGGCAATGTCGCGCAGGGGGATGAAAAGGAGGATGAGAACGTAGGCCGACGCCCCGGTGAGGAACCCGCGCCGCCGTCCCAGGGCGACGGAAGTCGCGGCAATTGAAAACCAGAGAAGGAGGGACTGAACGAGAATCGCGGAACGCTCCGGGGGGACTCCGGGAATGGCGGACATGGCAAGCCGCAGGTACAGCAGATAACCTGGTTTCAACGGATGCACGCTGATATGGCTCGCTTCCTCGGCACTGAGAGGCCTCCAGAGTCCGGTCCCCTCTCGAGCCCAATGCATGTCGACGCGTCCGTCCGCCCAGACCACAGCCGGACCCTGAAGCGCGGGCCAGAGATAGAGCCAGAGCCCGACCGCCCCGAGCGCGTAGAGGAGAACTGTGCGTCCGCGCACAGCGCTCAGAGGCTGTCGAGCAGAGTGGCCGGTAGTTTTCCGAACGCGCCGGACGACATCAGCAGGAGGACGTCCCCCGATCGGGCCTGTGCGCGAAGGAGCGCGGGGATTTCTTCGATCGAGTCCGGCGCGAAGGCGGGACGGCCCGCACTGGTGAACCGGCGCACCAGCGCCGCGCGGTCGAGCACCCCGACCGGCTCCAACCGCCGGGCGTGGAACACGGGCGCGACGACCAGGGCGTCGGCCGCGGAAAAGGCGTCTGCATATTCCTCCTCGAACATCTTCCGGCCCGCCGTGTTGGACCGCGGCTCGAAGAGCGCCCAGACGCGGCGGCCGGGCCATCGGGAGCGGGCCGCCTGGAGGGTGCCGCGCACCGCCGTCGGATGATGAGCAAAATCGTCCACGACCAGGATGCCGTTTTTCTCTCCCTTCACTTCCAGCCGGCGGCGGACGCCGGAGAAGCGGGGGAGCGCGCGGCAGACTTCCGCCGTCGAGAGCCCGAGCCCGCGTACGAGGGCGATCGCGCCGAGCAGGTTGCGCAGGTTGTGCGTTCCGACCAGAGGCGACTCGACGCGCGCCGCCGGAAGCCCTCGTTCGAGCAGCGTGAAGGAGGTGCCTTCGGTGCGCTCTTCCACCTGCGCGGCGGAAAAGTCGGCCGCAGGCCCTTCGAGCGAAACGCGGACGAGCCGGGCTTTCCCGGATTCGCCCGCTCCGCCACGGCGGGCCGCGCCGATCGCTCGCTCGTCGTCGGCGTTGACGACGACGACTCCCTCCGGCGGCACGATCTCCGCGACCTTTCGGAACGCCTCTTCGATCGAAGTTAGATCCGGGTAGAGGTCCGCGTGGTCGTACTCGATGTTGCCGATGAAGAGGTGTTTCGGCTCGTAGTGCAGAAACTTCGGGCCCCGGTCGAAGAACGCGGCGTTGTACTCGTCGCCCTCGAGGACGAAGTCGGACCCGGATCCGAGGCGATATCCGAGTCCCAGGTTCCGCATCTCGCCGCCGACGATGAACCCTGGATCGCGCCCCGAATCGAGCAGCATCCAGGCGACCAGCGCGGTCGTCGTCGTCTTGCCGTGTGTCCCGGTCACGACGACGGAGGTCTTCCCGGGCAGGAGAAACTCGCGGATCGCGGTCGGCATCGAAAGAACCGGCAGGTTGCGCCGGGCGGCCTCGGCCGCCTCGACGTTGTCGCGCAGCGCGGCGTTGCCGACGATGACGCGCTCGGTGTCTGCGGCAACGTGCTCCGCCGCAAAGCCGCGCGCGACGGGGATCGCGAGGGATTCGAGGAGGGTCGACATGGGCGGGTAGAGCTCCAGGTCCGAACCCGTGATCGAATGGCCCTTCTCGGCGAGCAAAGCGGCCAGGGGAACCATGGCAGTGCCGCCGATCGGGACCATGTGGATCTTCAAAGGGGGGTCCTCGGGTGCGAGGCGGGGAAAAGTGGGCCATTCGCGCCGTTTTGTGGAAATATTCGGTCGTTCCACCGAGTTTCTATTCCACGGCATAGTAAGACAGGAGGACCTCGGAATGCGTCAGATCCAACGCCTCACGTGTGTCGCGCTCACCGCCCTGCTCGTCGCAGGCGCGGTCACCGCCCAGCAGAAGCCCGCCGCAAAGGCCAAGGCTGCGGATCCCAAGGCGAAGGCGGTCGTCGCCGCGCCTAAAATCGAGGTCATTCCCGAAACCAAGGACGCGGGGATCGTCGCCAAGGGGCAGGTCATCGAGACCACGTTCGTGATCAAGAACAACGGCGGGTCCGATCTCGTGATCAACGACGCGCGGCCCGGTTGCGGCTGCACCGTGGCCAACTTCGACAAGGTCATCAAGCCCGGCGCCGAGGGCAAGGTCGTGACCTCGGTCGACACCAAGGCCTTTGCGGGTCCGATTTCCAAGTCCGTTCTTCTCGTCTCGAACGATCCCGAGCGGGGCCAGATCAACCTGTTCATCAAGGCCACCGTGAAGCCGTTCGTCGACATCCTCCCGCAGCCGTACGTCCGCGTCGCCGTGGTCAAGGGCGACACGGACTCGCGCGACGTGATCCTGCTGTCCGAGGAGAAGACCTTCAAGCCGACTGTCGCGGAAGCCTCGCAGCCGTATGTGAAGGCCGAGATCTCCCCGGCGAGCGACAAGGACAAGATCCCCGGGCATCCGGGCGAGCAGTACCGTGTCCGCATCACCGTCACGGCGGACGCGCCGGAGGGCCTCCTCAACGCCCCGGTCCGCATCGCGACCGGAGTCGCGCAGCAGCCGACGGTTGAAATCCCGATCTCGGGCGTCGTCCGCGCGCGCGTCTCCGTGACGCCCGTGCTGGTGAACTTCGGGAATTTCACGGCCGGCAAGGATCCCATCACCCGAAACATCGTCGTGACCAACAACAAGCCGGGAACGCCGGTGAAGGTGACTCGCGCCGAGGTCTCGATCCCCGGCTTCATCACGGACGTCGTTCCGACCCAGGAGGGCGTGTCGTACACCGTCGTGGTGAAGGCCGGCGAGAAGATCCGGAAGGGCGCGCTCGACGGGACCGTCAAACTCTTCACGACGGACAAGGAAAAACCGACGATCGAGCTGCCGTTGAGGGGTGAGGTTCTTTAAGCAAGAAGGACCTTGAAGCCATGAATCCAAAACGCGCCCCGCGGGGCGCGTTTTTTATTTGGCCGAGCGTTCAGCATTGAGCGTCGAGCGTCCGTTTCGGGCCCCGAATCCGCCCAGCGCCTCCCGCCGAGCGCCCGGCGCCCGGCGAACTGAAAACTGACAACTCACAATAAGATCCCTCCATGCCCGCCGACTACAACCTGGACTTCGACCGCCTGCGGCGCCTCGGATTCCCGGAGGTGGTGCTCGCCGAGGGAAAATCCGTCGAGCAGATCGCGGAGATCTGCCGTCAGCTCGCCCGCGCCCACGACGTTCTCGTCACGCGGCTTTCGCTGGAAGCCTGGGAGGAAGTCGCCGGCTCCGCTCCGCTCCCGGGCCGGGCCGATTACGACCCGCGGTCGCGGACCCTCCACCTCTCCGTCGGGAAGCCGATGCCGAGGGTCGAGGGTACCGTCTGCGTCGTCACCGCCGGCACGATGGACATTGCCGCGGCGGAAGAGGCGAGGCGCACGCTCGAGTACCTCGGCGTCACCTCGACCCTCGTTCCGGACGTCGGCGTCGCGGGCCTCCTGCGGCTTCTCTCGAGGCTCGAGGAGATCGAGCGCGCGGACGTGGTGATCGCGGTCGCCGGGATGGAGGCCTCTCTCTTCTCCGTGATCGCAGGGCTGGTCGGGCGTCCGCTGATCGCGGTCCCCACGTCCCGCGGATATGGCGCGGCGTTTGGCGGACTGGCCTCGCTTCTTTCGGCCGTCAATTCGTGCGCGAACGGCGTCACGGCGGTCAACATTGACTCCGGCTACGGGGCCGCGATGGCCGCGTACCGAATTCTTTCCGGAGGTCCGCGTCGATGGGATCGAAAAAAAGAGCCGCCGCGAGCGCCCGCGAGTACACGCACGAAGCCGCGGTCGGGGTCGACCGCAAGCGCAAGAAGGCGCTCCTCGGCCGCCCGACGACGCCGATCCGGCTGACCGAAAAAACCACCGTCTCGGAGCTTCTCGACTCCTATCGGAACGCCTCGTTCCAGGCGCGCGCTCTCGGTAAATGCGCCGGAGTGTTCGAAGGGATGCTCCGCGACCGGCAGCGGCCGACCATCTTTCTCGGCCTCGCCGGATCTTTGATCGCCGCCGGGATGCGGCAGGTCATCGTCGATCTCATCGAGAACAACATGGTGGACGTCCTCGTCTCGACGGGAGCGATCATTTCGCAGGACTACTACCAGGTGCGCGGCGGGCGGCACTACCACGGCAGTCCCGACGCGGACGACAAGGAGCTGCGGGACCTCTACATCGACCGCCTGTACGACACCTTCATCGACGAGGAGAAGTACTGGGAGACGGACCTCGCCGTTTCGAAGTTCGCGGACTCGCTCGCCCCGGGCTCGCTTTCGTCGCGAGCTTTCCTGGCGCTTCTGGCCGAGCGCGCCCGCGGCGACAAGGGCTCGATCCTCGGCGCCTGCGCGCGCAAGGGGGTGCCTCTCTTCGTTCCGGCGCTGAACGATTCCTCGATCGGGATCGGGCTGACCGAGCACTACCACCGCGCGCGCAAAGCGGGCAAAGAGCCGTTCACAATCTCGTCGATCCGCGACAACTACGAGCTCACGCAGATCGTCGTCCAGAGCTCCGCGACGGCAGCGATCTACGTCTCCGGAGGCGTGCCGAAGAACTACATCAACGACTCGATCGTCATGTCCTACATCTTCGGGATCGACACCGGCGGCCACAAGTACGCGCTGCAGATCACGACCGACGCGCCGCACTGGGGCGGCCTGGGCGGCTCGACGCTTTCCGAGGCGACCTCGTGGGGGAAGGTGTCCAAGCAGGCGACGCACGAGATGGCGTTCGTCGAAACCTCCGTCGCGCTGCCGCTGCTCTACGGGTACGCGCTCCAGAAAGGCGCCGCGAAGGGGCGGTCCCGGCTGTCGTACGACTGGGAAGGGGACATCCTGCGGAAGGTGAACAGGGTGAAGCCCGCTCGCCGTTAGCCGTCAGGGCGCAGAGGGAAGAGATAAGGGGAAAGCCGACTCGTTCCCAACCTTGGCCCTCGCGCGTGGCTTCGTTCCCGGCGCCCGGCGCCCGGCGCCCAGCGCCCAACGCCGAGCGCCTCGCGGCGCAGTTGCACTCATCTCCCTCGAAGGCGTATCGTCCCGCACTCGAGATCTTTGAATCCGTCTGGCGTTGACCCGGTCCTCTGACAGAGCCGGGTCATAAGGGAAGCGGGTGAAAACTCCCGCGCGGCCCCCGCCACTGTTACCGGGGACGCCCCGGGCACGAACCACTGGGCGCGAAGGATCGAGCAATCGGTCGCGCGTCCGGGAAGGAGCCCGGCGGCGGAGGATCCGGAAGCCAGGAGACCTGCCGGACGGACTGCACTTCTCGGTCGGGGAACCGGAGAGGCGCTGCCTTCGAATTCACGCGGGCCGCGGACCTCTCTCCCTCGTCTGAGACTTCGTCTCGTCGAACGGGAGGTTCGAATGACGACCGCGGCCCTGCTCACTCTTCTCGGTTTCTTCTCCCGGCTCCTCCCGCATCCACCGAATGCCGTCGCTCTCGGAGCCATCGCGCTGTATGCGGGCGCGCGGCTCCCGCGGCGCTTCGCGTGGGCGGTGCCTCTTTTCGCGATGGCGCTGTCGGACTTCGTCCTCGACTTCGGGACGGGGCGCGGCGTCTTCACCCCGATCCGCGCCGCCGTGTACGGGTGCTTTCTTCTGACGGTGCTCGCCGGACGTGTGGCCGCGCGGGCCGCCGGACCCCTGCGGCTGGCCGCCTTAGCGTCCGGATCCGCCGTCTTCTTCTTCCTTGCGACGAACCTCGCCAACTGGCTGCAGTTCGGCGTGTACCCGAAGACGGCCGCGGGGCTCGCGATCTGCTACACGGCCGCAATCCCGTTTTTCTGGAACACGCTTCTGGCGGATCTCGCCGGGACCGCCGTGCTCTTCGGGCTCGACGCGCTGTCGCGGCGGGCGGGCCGCCGCGCGGTCGCAACCGCCGCCGTCGTGCTGATCGCGATGGGAGGCGGCGCGAGTTCGGCGCGCGGGCAGACGGCCGCGGTTCCCGTGGCCCAGCCGACTCCCGCGGCGGTGTCCGAAACGGTCGTCGTCACCGCAACGGCAACGCCGGAGGAGCGCGCGGAGATCGGCGTCGCCGCGACGGTCGTGACGCGGGACGAGATCGACCGGCACGGGTACCGGACCGTATCCGAGGCGCTTCGTTCGGTGCCCGGCCTCGATGTGGCGCGGTCGGGCCCGGAAGGCTCGATCACGTCGGTCTTTCTTCGCGGCGCCAACTCGACGGGCGCGCTCCTGCTCATCGACGGGGTCCGGATGAACTCCGTCTTTTTCGGCGGCTACGACTTTTCCTCGCTCACGACCGAAAACGTCGAGCGGATCGAGGTGGTCCGCGGCCCCTTCTCCGCGCTCTATGGCTCGGACGCCCTGGGTGGCGTGATCCAGATCTTCACCAGGTCCCCGGCCAGAGGCCTGTCGGGCCGCGCGTCCGTCGAGGGAGGGAATGCCGGCCAGCGCGAAGGGGAAGCCTCGGCCTCCTGGGGCGACGGGCCATGGGGAGTGGCCGCGAGCGTGCGGGAGGGCCGGTCCGACAACGATCGCCGCAATTCCGACTGGCGTCAGACGAGCGCCTCCGCGCGGATGGATTTTCGGCCTCTCCGCGACGCCCGGCTCTGGCTAGAAGCCTCGATCGTCGACGGAAAGACCGGGACCCCGGGGCCGGTCGGCGGGGAATCTCCGCACGCGCGTTCCACATGGCGCGAAGAGCGCTTTGCCGTTCCGGTCTCGTTTTCCCCGGCGGAGGGCCACGAAGCCACCTTCCTCGTCGCCGATGTCTGGTCTCGTCCCACGTATGCGAACCCCGACCAGTCTTTCGACGCGACGACGCGGCTGCGCTCCTATCAGGGCCGCGTCTCCGACACGTGGACGAGCGGGATCAGCCGCGCGACCGGCTTTGCCACCTGGGAGCGGGGCGAGGTCGACGACGCGAGCAACTTCGGGACGAACCTGGCCGGATCGCACACGACGCTCTGGGGAGCCGGAATCGAAGAGACGGTGAGGCTTTCGCGGGGCTGGACCGCGACGGGCGGCCTTCGATACGACCGCCATTCCCAGTTCGGCTCCGCGTGGAGCCCGCGCGGCACGCTCGCCTGGCTTTCGGCCGATTCCCTGTGGAAGATTCGCGCCTCCGCCGGCAGCGCTTTTCGCGCTCCCAGCATCGGCGAGCTGTACTACCCGTTTTCCGGAAACGCCGGACTCAAACCCGAGCGCTCCCGCGCGTACGAGATCGGAGGCGAGCGCGCGATCCCCCGGGGGAGCGCGGAAGTCTCTCTGTTCTGGAACGAGTTCCGGGACCTGATCGTGTACGACTTCGCGTCATTTCAGGACCGGAACGTGGGCCGCGCCAGGACCCGCGGGATCGAGGGAGCGCTCCGCCAGCAGGTCGCGCCCGCCGTCGCGGTCGACCTGGGCTACACGTACCTCGATGCGCGGGACCTCACGGCGGCGGACACGCTGATCCGGCGTCCGCGCCACCGCGGATCGGTCTCGCTCGTTTTGACGCCGCTGGCAGGCCTTTCGATCGCGCCGCGCGCCACTTTTGTCGGGCGGCGTCGCGATCAGAGCGCCACGACGGGAACCTCTCTCGAGAACCCCTCCTATCTTCGATACGATCTTTTCGTGAGATATGCGTGGGGCCGGCTGTCCCCGTTTGCGCGGATCGAGAACGCCACGGACCGGCGTTACGACGAGGTCGCGGGATATCCCGCCGCGCGACGGCGATTCGCGGCGGGGCTCGAAGCGGGGTTCTGATGCCGCGCATCACGCGTGTCTATACCCGGACCGGCGACGACGGCACCACCTCGCTCGGCGACGGGGGACGGGTCCTTAAAGATTCACCGCGGATCGCGGCCTACGGAACGGTCGACGAATTGAACAGCGCGATCGGCGTGGCGCTCGCGGCGGGACTCGACCCGGAAATCTCTTCCCCGTTGCGCTCGATTCAGAACGAGCTGTTTCATCTGGGTTCGGATCTGTGCGTTCGGGAGGACGCCAAGGAGCAGCGCCCCGTGCCCCGCATCGAAGAACGACATGTCGCCGCCCTCGAAACGCTGATGGACCGGCTTTCGGAGTCGATTCCGGCGCTCGAGAACTTCGTGCTGCCGGGAGGCTCACCGGGAGCCGCCCATCTCCACGTCGCCCGTACGGTCTGCCGGCGCGCCGAGCGGCTCGTTCTGGAGCTCTCGCGGGCCGAGCCCGTCGGCGCGGAGACGGTCCGGTACTTAAACCGGCTTTCCGACGCGCTTTTCGTTCTCGCGCGCGCCGAAAACGCGAGGAGAAGGTCGCCCGACGTGCTCTGGGACAGTCGCGCATAGCCGTCGCCTTCGCTCACTGCGGGAGCTGCCTTCGCCGTGCGCGGCGAAGGCACCGGCGAGCGGCTCGCCTGAGGGCTCGACCGCTCGCCTGCTCCCTTCGTTCGCTTCGGCTCCCGCCCCGAGAGGCTCCTCCCTCCCTCTGGTCGGGAGACTCCTCTCGGGGCGAGCGTAGACACCCTCGTGGCGGTGGCGCAGCTCTGCCCCCTCGCCCCGCGCTCGGGGAGAGGGCTGGGGTGAGGGGACCCGAAGGCTGGCCGAGAGGAGTCGCCAGTGCGGTGATGACGCCCTTTCCCCGGAGCGGGAAGGAGAGGTCCACACCTCGGCGGGCCTCGAACCGACCGGGCGGCTGGTGAGCGGAGCGAGGAGTCGGCGGGGAGGGGGAGGATCGCTTGTAAGCGTGGAGAGAAGGAGGAAGCCAGCGCTGTCGCGGCGGAGGGTCGAATTCGGATCGAAGTTCGGGCGCGAAGCCTCAGCGGTCCCGATCGATCGTGATGTTCTCTTTGCGGCCGCTGTTTCCGACGGCGATCATGATCCCGACCCCCACCGCGACCAGAAGCCCGACTCCCACCCAGAAGGTCCCGATCGACGCCAGAACGCCGGTTTTCCAGAGCGCCAGGAGGGCGCCGACGACGAGCAGCGCATATCCGAGGAAATACAGCCCTGTCCATTTCATGAGATGTCCTCCGTGGCTTGCGGCCGGCCAGGGATCAGCAAGTTCCGGGCCCGGACCGCGTCTGAATTGGCCGGACCGGTCTCCTCTGATCCGATAACATCCGGCCATCCGCCGGAACATCAGTAAAGGAGAACTTCTCATGCGAACGCGCTTCTGGGTGCTTTGGGTCGCCGCGGCCGTAGCGGCCTCCGCGTGCAGCAGCACCGGGGCGGCTCCCTCGCCTCCCGGCCCCTCGAACCCCGGGACCGGAACCTCCAGCCCGAACCCGCGCATCGTTCCACCCGCGACACCTGTCCCCGCTCCCTCTCCGACCGCCGTGCCTCCCGTCTCCGTGATTCCGCCGGCCCCCGCCCCCCCCGAGGCCGCGCCGCCCCCGGCCGCGGCCGTTCCCTCGCA
Organism: Thermoanaerobaculia bacterium; assembly: GCA_038253555.1. Taxonomy (GTDB): domain Bacteria; phylum Acidobacteriota; class Thermoanaerobaculia; order UBA5066; family Gp7-AA6; genus JALYUA01. Next base: position 15,001 of record JBBSGZ010000022.1, on the reverse strand, counting down.
GCCGCCGGCGCCGGTCGCCGCTCCCATGGCGGCCCGGCCCTACCAGGACGTGCTGAAGTTGAAGCGGGCCGGCCTCTCGGACGAATTCATCCTGAACAAGGTGAGAAGCGAAAACGTCAACTACTCCTTAAACACGACCGAGATCGTCGAGTTGCGCTCCGCGGGCGTCTCCGAGACCGTTCTGGAGGCGATGCTGCGCTCCGGGCAGCCGCCCGCTCAGACCGCCGGCGCCTCCGTGGCGAGGCGCGCGGAATTCCCGGGGCTGGCGCGCGTCGGCAAGGGCTTCATCGTATTCGGCACGTCGACGAAGAACGTCGGAAAGCTCGTCGTCGACGGCGAGACGATTTCCTGGACGGGCAGCGGGGACGCGGACAGGAATTTCTCGGTGTACGCGAAGAACATCAAGGAAATCTTCAGCACCTGCGTTCTCCGGCCGAACCAGAACCTCTGCCTCGAAGTGGGCTTCGTCACGTACACCGGAGAGGAATACAAGTTCCGCGATCCGGGCTGGAAGAACGGCGAGAACCGCCTGGTGACCGAAGTGACGAACTACTTCAAGCAGGCATTTCCGAACCTGTTCTTTTCCGCTCGGGCGGTCAACGAGCTGTAGAGCCGGCCTCCGCGCGCGAGGCTTGTTTTGCAGGCGCGCGCGTGTGGACCTGGAAGCAGGCGGAGCCGCGTCGGGATGGGGTTTGCTCGTTCGCGTTTCGGACTTGAAAGCGGCGGAACGGGATGATGCTGTGGCCGCTTCGCGTGTTCCGCAGTTTTAGCTGGCCGACTTTGAAGCCGGCGGAACGGCCGCGATAGACGGGCGGCCTTCCGCCGGGATCCTCGCGGTGTTCGCGCTCCTTTTTTTTCGGATCCAGAGTCTGCCGAGCCAGAGCGTTGGGACGATGGCGAGCGCGTACGCGAGCACGTGGCCGATGATTCCGTCGGGGCCCAGGATTTCCGTCGCGTCGTGCACAGCCTGGGAGGCGGGAAGGATCCGCGCTTCCGAGAGCTCGTGCACGCCGTACAGGACCAGCTGTATCAGGAAGATCAGGAGAAAGACCGAGGAGACGTTCAGAAGCCCGCGAATGTCGACACCGCGACCGAGGCGGGTCCATGCGAAAGCGATCGCTCCGGCCGCCACGATGCCGAGTCCGAGGCCGAGAAGGACGGTTCCGGACTTCAGCTGGAAAAGAGCGGTCGAGATGAGGAGAGCGGTCTCCATCCCCTCCCGCGTGATCATCATGAGAGTGAACGCGAAGACGCCCCAGAAGGCGCGGCTGTCGGTCGCGCCGGCGGTCCGCGCTGCCACTCGGGACTCGATGTCGCCCTTCAGCCGGGAGGAGACCCGTTTCATGTAAACGAGAAGGCTCCCGACGAGCACCGCCGCAACGAGGGCGAGGATCCCCTCCCACAGCGACTGGTTTGCCGCCTTGGAGAAAAGGAGGCCGGCGCCAAAGCAGGTGACCACCGAGACGGCGGTGCCGGCGTACACGGCGCGGGCCAGCGCGATCCGGCCCGTGCGCTTCAGGTAGGAGAGGATGAGGGCGACGATGAGAAACGCCTCGATGCCCTCTCGCAGCGCAATAGTGAATCCCTGCCACATTCCGAACGCTCCTGCCCGGCTTGACAACCACCCGCCGGGAGCGGAAGAATACGCCAGTTGAGACTGAGTCGCAATCGCATATTCGCGCCCCGGAGAGGGAAATGAAGCCCCACCGCGAGCTGAATATTTTCCGGAAGTACCTCGAGAAACGGGGTTTGAAACTCACGTCGGAACGCCGGGCTCTTTTTGACGAGCTCTTCGCCCGGCACGAGCATTTCGAGGCGGACGAGCTGCTCGTCCGGCTGCGCACCAAGCACAAGAAAATTTCCCGGGCGACGATCTACCGCACCCTCGACCTGCTCGTCGACTCGGGAATCGTCGGCCGCGTGCGGATTGGCGAGTCGGGGTACCGCTATGAGCGCCTTCGCGCCGGCGAGCACCACGACCACCTGATCTGCAACGAGTGCGGCCGTGTCATCGAGTTCTTCGAGCCGGCCATCGAGAGCCTCCAGGACCAGGTGTGCGAGAGGTACGGGTTTCTGGCGCTCTCCCACAGCCATCAGCTGCGCGGAATCTGCCGGCAGTGCCGGCCGCGCGTGACCTCCCGCGAGGCCGGCGTCGCGGCATCGGGTTCGCCCGGCAAACTTCGAATTCTTCCAACAGCCTGACGTGAACCGATCGGCGTCGGGATCTTCGTTTTCGTTCGAGTTGAGACTGAGTCTCTGTCTTATCGGATCGCTCGCTCTTTGTGGCGCCTTTTCCGCGGGGTCGGGGGGACGGGAACAACCGGTCGGTTTGCGCACCCCGCCTCGGCCTGACCGCGTCCGCCGGGCGCAGTACCGGATGGGCACGGTTCTCGAGATCGATGCGGCCGGCGGACTCCCGGAGTCCTCCCTCGAAGCGGCCGTCGAAAGCGCATTTCTCGCGATCGGGCGGGTTGAAGAACGTCTCTCGAACTGGCGGCCGGACTCGGAGCTATCGCGGGCCAACCGATTCGCCGGCCGCGGTGCGTTTCCCCTCACGGCGGCAACGGCGAAAAGCCTTTCCGCGGCTCTCGGGCTCGCCGAGGAGACCGGCGGGACGTTCGACCCCACCGTGGGCGCGATCACGCTGCGGGGCGTCTCCCTGCCGGCCACGGGCGTGCCGGAACGCGGGTCTGGATCAGGCACCGAGGAAATCGGCTACCGGCACGCCCGGCTCGATCGATTCGCGCCCACGCTCGCCTTCGACTCGCCCGGGCTGTCGATCGATTCCGGGGCTTTCGGAAAGGGCGAGGGGCTCGACGCCGCGGAGGCGGCGCTGCGAAACGCGGGGGTCGAGAGCGCCCGGCTCAATTTCGGCGGGCAGATCCTCGTGTTCGGCTCCTCGACCCCGGCCGGCCGGGCGTACGCCCGAGCGGCGGTCGCGTTTCCGGACTCGTCGGGCCGGCTGGTCGCGCGGGTCCTCCTTCCCGATGGCTCGCTTTCGACCTCGGGCGACGCCGAGAAGCCGGGTCACCTGATCGATCCGCGCACGGGCCGCACGGCAGCGTTCCACGGTTCCGCGACCGCGTTCGCCCCGTCCGGGTTCCGAGCGGATGCGCTCTCGACCGCGCTCTTCGTGATGGGGCCCGGTGAGGGCATCGAGTTCGCGGACGCCCGGCAGATTCCCGTTTTCTACGTGGAGGCCTCGGGCGCTCGTCACGGAAGCCGTGCCTGGAGGCATCTCGCCTCCTGGGTCGACTCAACACGGCCCGCCGACGCGGGGAGGAGAAGCGAATGAAGCGCTTCGCCTGCGTTGTCGGAGCTCTCCTCTGTTGTCTCTCGTTCCCCGCGGCTCTCGGGGCGCAGCCAGTCTCCGACCAGAAGACGCGGGAGCTCGAAGCGAAGATCGAAGAGCTTCAGAAGAGGCTCGATGCGCTCTCCCGGGCCGCCAGCGAGGAGACGAAACGATCTCTCGACGAGCTGCGGGGGCAGATCGAAGCCCTTTCGCGAGAGATCGAGACCCTGCGCACGGGCGTGCCCGAAAAAACCTCCAGGGAGGGAGCCGCTTCGCCGCCTGTGGGCGGACTCAGCCCCGCGGCGTCCCGGGTCTATCGGTCGGGCCACGGGGTGTCGATCGGCGGGTACGGGGAGGCGCTCTACCAGAACTTCGCAGAGCGGCGGGACGACGGGACGGCCTCTCGCCTCTCCGATCGGGTCGACCTGCTGCGTGCCGTCTTCTACTTCGGTTACAAGTTCGACGACCGCTTTCTTTTCAACTCGGAGATCGAGTACGAACACGCCACCACGGGGGAGGGAGCCGAGGAGAAGGGGGAGGTCTCAGTCGAGTTCGCGTACCTCGACTACCTCTTCGGAAAGAATCGCTCGCTCGGCGTCCGCGCCGGTCTCGTGCTGATTCCGATGGGGTTCGTCAACGAGTTGCACGAGCCCCCCGTCTTTCTCGGCGCGAACCGGCCGGAGGTCGAACAGCGGATTCTTCCCTCGACGTGGAGAGAGCTCGGCGTAGGCGTCTTCGGCCAGGCCGGCCCTCTCGCCTATCGCGCGTATGTCGTCAACGGTCTCGATGCCGCCGGGTTTTCCGCCCGCGAGGCGATTCGCGGAGGACGTCAGGAAGGCTCGTCGGCGCTCGCGGAGAACGCCGCGGTGACGGCGCGCGTCGACTACGTGGGTCTGCCCGGCGCCGTCGCGGGGGCGTCCGGGTATGCGGGCGGGTCCGGTCAGGGGCGGGAAGTGGACGGGCGCCGGCTTCGTGGCCGCGTCTGCCTCTTCGACCTGCACGCCGAATGGCGATGGCGCGGCGTCCAGACGCGCGCCCTGTATGCGCGCGGCACGATCGGAGACGCCGCGCGGGTGAATGCCCTGTCCGGTCTGACGGGCGCCGAATCCGTGCCCGAAGCCTTCTCGGGCGCGTACGCGGAAGCGGGTTACGACGTGTTGTTCCCGCGCGGAGGCGACGCGGCGCTCGTGCCGTTTTTGAGATACGAACGGCTCCGCTCGCAGCAGCGCGTGCCCGCCGGGTTTTCGGCCGATGCCGCCAACGACGTGCGCCTGTGGACGATCGGCCTTCAGTTCCGGCCCATTCCGCAGATCGTCGTCAAGGCCGATTACCAGGATTTCAACGACCGCGCCCGCTCCGCGACAGACCGCTGGAACGTGGCCCTCGGGTGGTTGTTTTGAACGGGACGGGCGGACGGCGGAAGGCGAGCCGCGACCCGCGTTCCCCGAAATCGAGCGCGGCGCGGATCCCGGAACTCGTCCTGACCGGAGTTCTCCTCGCAGGGGGGATGCGTGCGGCGCCCGTTTATGAAAGCCGGGAGCAGGCGCTCGCCCGCGCGTTTCCGCCTCCCGCCACGACCGAGCGGCGCACGCTGTTTCTGACGCCGGATCAGCGCGCCCGGGCCGCCCGGGAAGCCCGCGCGAAGATCGAGTCGTCGCTCGTCGTCGCCTATCCGGGAAGGAGCGCGGCGGGGTTTCTCGGGACCGGATATTTCGATACGCATTCCGTGCGCACCGCCAATGAGACCCTTCTCGTCGTGGTGCTTCCCGACGGCTCCGCGGGCACGGTCGAGGTGGTCGCCTTCGGCGAGCCGGAGGACTATCTTCCGCGCCCTGCGTGGCTGCGGCTTTTTTCCGGGAAACCCCTCGACGAGGAGCTGTCCGTCGGCCGGGGGCTGGCGCACGTGTCCGGCGCGACGCTCACGACGCGCGCGATCGCCGCGGCCGTACGGCGCATCCTCTCGATTCACAGGGTTCTCGGAGTCGCGCCATGAAGTACATGGAGCGCGGCGGGTTCGAGTCGCACGAGTTGATGCGGTGGACACTCGGCCTGACATGTCTCCTGCTCGCCGGATTCTGGTGGACGAACGCGATCCTGTTCGTTTCGCGCCTGGGGCTGACTCCCGCTTCGATCGCCGCGTATTACCGCGGCTCGGACGCGGACTTCCGCGCGCCTCGCACGGCGGGGGCGATGCTCGAGGTGACCCACGGGCACCTTCCGATGATGGCGCTCGTGCTCCTCCTCCTGACGCACCTCCTGATCTTCGCTCCCTTTTCCCGCCGCTCGAAAATCGCCATGATCGCGATCTCGTTTTTCTCCGCTCTGATCGAAGAGGGAAGCTCGTGGCTCGTCCGCTTCGTCCATCCCGGCTTTGCGTGGTTGAAGCTCGCATCCTTTCTGACGCTCCAGGGCGCTCTCGCTTTTCTCCTCGCCGGTCTGTTGCTTTTCCTCCGTGCCGGCGCCCGCTCCCGCGACCCGCGCGGGGCCCCGCGGGCCCCGCGGGCGCCGCGGGCGGGAAGACGCCCGCATTCGTCCTCGGGCGCGCGCGCTCCACGCGCGCCCGAGGATGCGTAGAGGAACCGATGGGAATCTGGAGCGGTCAGGCTGCCGGTCCACGCGCGCGCTATCGTCCGGCAGCGCGGCGGTTCGGTGGAGAGGGGCCCGCCCCCTCACCCCAACACCTCTCCCCGGGCCCGGGGCGAGGGGGTTTGACCTCCTAATCTTTCAGCCGCACCTCGAGAAACCGGCGCCCCAGCCGGAGCACCTGCCCGCCGTTGCCGAGCGTCGAAAGGATCCTCGCGTTGGGGTCCCGGACGGCCTCGCCTGCCGGCGCGGCGCCCCTGCGGTCGTAGAGCGACAGCGCGCCCTCCGCGATCTTCCGGCGTGCTTCCCGCATGGAGTCCGCCAGGCGCACTTCGACGAGCACCTTCGCGGCGCCCCACTCCCGCGCGTCGGGAGAGACCTGTTCGATCTCGATATTCTCCGGGAGCTCGTTTTTCGAAAATGCGCGGCGAAAATCCTCCTCTGCGCGCGCTGCCGCCTCGGCCCCGTGAAACTGGGCGGTGATGTCGCGAGCGAGCGCCGCCTTTACGTCCCGGGGATTCGCCGCTCCCGATGCCACGGCGCTCTTCAGCGCCGCGATCTCGCCGGGCGGATGGTCGGTCAAGAGCTCCCAGTAGCTCCACATTCCGGAATCGGCGATCGACATGAGCTTGCCGTAAATTTCGGCCGGCGGCTCCTGCACCCCGACGGCGTTGCCGAGGGACTTGGACATTTTTTCGGTCCCGTCGAGCCCCACGAGGAGAGGCAGCGTCAAAACGACCTGCGCTTCGAGCTTCTCCTCGCGCATGAGGTCGCGGCCGACGAGCAGGTTGAAGAGCTGATCGGTGCCGCCAAGCTCCACGTCCGCCTTCAGCGCGACCGAGTCGTAACCCTGCGCGAGCGGATAGAGAAGTTCGTGAAGCGCGATCGGCTGCTGACTCTTCCAGCGCTTTTGAAAGTCGTCGCGCTCCAGGATCCTTGCCACCGTCATGCGAGAACAGAGGCGGATGAGCCCCTCGGACCCGAGTGCCGAAAGCCAGCGGCTGTTGAACTCGACGGAGGTGGCGGCCGCGTCGAGAATCTTGAACGCCTGGTTGGTGTAGGTCGCCGCGTTCGCGACGACTTCCTCGCGAGTGAGCTGCGGGCGGGTCGTTTTCTTGCCCGAGGGGTCGCCGATCATCGCTGTGAAATCGCCGATTACGAAGACGACCCGGTGCCCGAGCTGCTGGAAATTCCGCATCTTCCGAAGAACGACGGTGTGCCCGAGATGAATGTCGGGAGCGGAAGGGTCAAACCCGACCTTGACGGTCAGGGGCCCCCGCGCCAGCTTTCGCGCGAGTTCCCGTTCATCGATCAGATCGACGGCTCCGCGCCGGATCAGCTCCAGGCTCGATTCGATGGAAGTCACTGTGCGGCGGGATTATAGGAGCCCTTTAAGGCTGCCTAAAATCGGGAGCGCCGGGGGATCCCTCCTCTATGCTCGCCTCGTATGAATTCTACCGTCAGCCTGTTTTCCGGCCTCGCGGCGCTCACGTTGTCGCTGTTCGCTTCCGTGGGGGGCGTCTTTGCGACGTCCGCCCCGCCCCCCTCCTTTTCGGCAGCGACCTCGAACCCGGCCGCGGGCTCGCTCGTCCAGTTCACCGACACCTCCGCCGGCGGACCCACGTCCTGGGCCTGGGATTTCGGCGACGGTGCGACGTCGACAGAACGCAATCCCGCGCACGTGTACGCCGCGCCGGGGTCGTTCACTGTCCGGCTCACGGCCTCGAACGCGTCGGGACCGGCCGGCGCGACGCTCGCGGTGACTGTCACGGACGCGGGCGTTCTGAGGTTGAACGGCGCGCACTCCTTTGACCTTTCCCTGACGGCCCGCGACCCGCGCACCGGAAACGTCGGCGCCGGTAAGGTGATCGGACAGAACGACGTTTACGGATACTTCAGCCTGCCGACGCTCTCGGGAAACGCGGGAAACCCCGAGATCATCGTGAAGATGGTCGACGCGACGGGCATCGGCCAGAACTACTGGGTGTTCTACGGCTCGATGACCGATCTCGAGTTCACGCTGTCGGTCAGGGAGAACGCGACGGGAGTCATCAAGACCTACCGCAAGGACGATTCAAAACCCTCCGGGCAGTTCGATACGTCCGGCTTTGCCGTTTCGACTCCGACGCCGACTCCGGGCGCATCCTCCACGCCGACCCCCACGCCGCCGCCCGGCAGCGCCCCTCAGACAATCGAGATCAGCGTCGCGAAGTACGAGTTCGCGCCGGGGACCGCGTCGCCCATCCAGGTCACCGCGGGAGCTCCCACCACCCTGGTCTTCACCTCTACCGACGTCACTCACGGGTTCTCGGGTGTGCCGGCTCTCGGCATCGCCGGTGCTTCGAGCATCATTCCCGGCAGCGACGGCGATCCCTACGGCGGGGGAACCGCGGCGAAGCCCTACCGGGTGACGTTCACCGCTCCGCTTTCGGAGCGCGGGAAGTCGTACTCCTTCTCGTGCAGCGCCAGCCCTCAGTGCGGCGCCGGTCACAGCACGATGCTCGGCGTCCTGCACGTGAACTGATGGCGCTTACGAGGGTTTTCCGCTCTTTCTACCGCCCTGGCGCGAACCGTTTCGCCGGCCGGGTCGTCCAACCCGAGGACTTATGACACCTTTAACAGGCCTTCTCAAAGCTCTGGCGGTTCTCGGTCTCTCGATTCTCTCGGGGGTCTCGGCCGTCACGGCTCCCTCCGCCTCCTTCACCGCTTCGACGCGGAACCCGTCGGTGAACTCGGTCGTGCAGTTCACCGACACGTCGACGGGCGGGCCGACGTCGTGGTCCTGGGATTTCGGCGACGGCGCGACGTCCACTTCTCAGAATCCCACCCACGCCTACGCGGCGCAGGGGCCATTTACCGCGCGGCTGACGGCCAGCAACGCCGCAGGTCCCGGCACGTCGACCCTTTCCATGACTGTAACGCCTGACACCGTGCTTCGATTGAACGCGGCGCATACGTTCGATCTCACGTTGTCGGCCCGCGATCCCCGCACGGGCAACACCGGCACGGGCAGGGTCATCGGGCAGAACGACGTCTACGGGTACTTCAGCATCCCGGATGTCTCGGGCAACGCGGGGAATCCCGAAGTGATCGTGAAGATGGTGGACGCGACCGGCATCGGGCAGAACTACTGGGTCTTCTACGGCTGCATGACCGATCTCGAATACACGCTCTCGGTTAAGGAGAACGCGACCGGAGCGGTCAAGACCTACGCGAAGGACCTCGGAAAACCGTGCGGCCAGTTCGACACCTCCGGATTCCTGCCGACACCGACGCCGACGACGGGACCTCCGGCCACCCCGACGCCGACGGTCACCGCGGCGCCGAGCGGACCCACGGTGGTCAATCTGACGGCAAAACAATTCCAGTGGGACTTCAACGCCGGCGGGAGAAGCTTCGTGGCGAAGGTGGGGACGACCTACGAATTGCACATCTCCGACATCGACCCCGTGCGCAGCCTCGATCACGCGTTCGGCGGCATCCCGGCCCTGGGCCTGAGCGGCGCGAACCTGACTCCTCAGGCGGCTTTCGTCACGCGGACCTTCACGCCGACGGCGGCGCGGGTCGGGTTCCACCCCTTTTCCTGCAGCGTGACCTCCTGCGGGATCGGGCACGACACCATGACGGGCGTCATCCAGGTCGTCCCCTGATCGCCTCGAATTTGATTGGCTGAAACTGGAAACTGGAAGCGGACGGCGGGCTGGCCCCCCGGGAGTCCGGATCGCCGTCAACCGGGAGAGCCCGGCGCGCGTCCAACCCGCATGAGAATGGGGCGACTCATCCCCGGTCGCCGGGCCGCCGCCCTCTTCCTCGCCGCGACCCTGTCCGCCCTTCTGGGGATGGCGTCGGCGGCGGCAACGGCCTCGTTTACCGTATCGACCTCCAACCCGGCGGTCAATTCTCTCGTCCTGTTCGCGGACACATCCGTGGGCGGGCCGACCGCGTGGAGCTGGGACTTCGGCGATGGGGTCACCTCCTCCGAGCGCAACCCGGCGCACGCGTACCGGGTCCCCGGCACGTTCACGGCCCGCCTCACCGCCACCAATGCCTCTGGATCCACGAGCGCTTCGCTGCCGATCACGGTCACGGCCGCAGACGTCCTGCGGCTGAACGCGGCGCACAGCTTCGACCTAACGCTGACCGCGCGGGACCAGCGCACGGGCGCGACCGGCTCCGGCATCGTGATCGGCCAGAACGACGTGTACGGATATTTCAGTCTCCCGACGCTCTCCGGCAACGCGGGCAACCCGGAGCTGATCGTGAAAATGGTAGACGCGTCCGGGATCGGCCAGAACTACTGGGTCTTCTACGGGTCGATGACCGATCTCCAATTTCAATTGTCCGTGAAGGAGAATGCGACCGGCGTCGTAAAAACGTACTCGCAGGACGCCGCGCACCCGTCGGGGCAGTTCGACACTTCGGGTTTCGTCCCGACCCCCGGCCCGACGGCGACGCCGACGCCGCCCGCCGGGGTGCAGACGATCACGATCAACACGAAGGCGTGGGAGTTCAATCCGGGAGGACCGTTTGCGCCTCCGCTGATCTTGAACGCGGGCACCGCCTACCGCCTTCGGTTCCACAACGTCGATCCGACGGGCACCACCCAGCCCAATCACGGCTTCTCCGGCATCTCCGACATCGGGATCTCGGCGAGCCCCGGAAACACGATCTCGCCCGGACGGGACTACACGACGGAAGTCTTCACGCCCCAGGCTTTCCATCGCGGGGGGCATCCGTTTTCCTGCACGAACAACGACTGCGGGGGGGACCCGCAACAGCACACGTTCATGCTTGGAACGCTGATCGTGCAGTGAGCCCGCGCTCCTCATCGAGCGTGTCCCTTACAATCCGCGCGATGGCCGATCCGATCCCCACACCAGGTCCCTCCCCTCCTTCGCCCGGGACAGCGGACAACGAGGACGATCGCCGCGCCGCGGCGGCCGCCGTGAACCGCAAGCGGGCACTCGAGGAATGGGAAGCGAACAAGAAGCGCTGGCGGGAGATGGGCGTTCCCGAGGGGCTGCCCGCGAAGAAGTGAGGGCGACGGCCGGCGGCGATCCGCTTGCCTCCATCGAGTCGGATGTCATCGCGTGCGTGCGGTGCCCGCGGCTGGTCGCGTGGCGCGAAGAGTCCGCGGCGCACCCGCCGCTCCGTTTTCGAGGCGAGCGGTACTGGGCGCGGCCGCTCCCGGCCTTTGGCGACCCGCGTCCGCGGATCCTGCTCGTCGGACTCGCGCCCGCGGCCCACGGGGGGAACCGGACCGGCCGGATGTTCACGGGCGACGCCTCCGGGGACTTTCTCTTCCGCGCCCTGCACGCCGCCGGGCTTGCCAGCCAGCCGCACTCGCGGAGGCAGGACGATGGGCTCGCCCTTTTCGGAGTTCTCGTAACGGCGGCGGTGCGGTGCGCGCCCCCGGACAACCGGCCGCTTCCGGAGGAGTTCGCGGCGTGCCGCGGGTACCTCGACCGCGAACGGGAGGCGCTCCCCGGTGTGCGGACCTTAGTGGCGCTCGGCGCGATCGCTTTCGAAGCCTGTCTTGGAACGCTGGCGCGGGGAGGGCAAGGTATTCCGCGTCCCAAGCCGCGGTTTGCGCATGGGGCGGAGATCGTGCTCGGCGACTACCGGCTCTTCGCCAGCTACCACCCGAGCCAGCAGAACACCTTCACGGGAAAACTCACGCTGCCGATGCTCCAGACCGTCCTGTCGCGGGCGGCCCGGAGCTCGGAGGCGAGAGAAAAACGCGATGTCAGCGCCCCTGCGTGTGCCCGGGCTGAGAGACTCCTTCGAGAACCCGCCCGGCCTCGTTCCGACCGGTCGCGCGGGCCACGTCCGCGGTCGAGATGACTCCCAGGAGACGCTCGCCCTCGCAGACGAGGATCCTGCGGACCTGAGCCCTCTCCATCATCCTCGTGATCTCCGAGACGTCCGCGTCCGGCTCGCACGACACGAGGTCCGACTTCATGACGTCGGACACGCGGACGTCGGACGGCTTCCGATCTTCCGCGCCCAGGTAAAGGGCGGCGTCCCGGTCCGTGACCACGCCGATCACCCGGCCCTCGCCATTGCCCTCGGTGATCGGAACCAGCCCGCAGTCCTCGTCCCGCATGATCTCGATCACTTCACGGAGCGTGTCGCTGGCCTCACACGTCTCCGGATCCTTCGTCATCAAATCCCGTGCCTTCATGGCGCCTCCTTGAAAAACGGAGTTTCTGCAGGATCCGTTCCTGCGGAGCCCCGCAGCGAGACGGCCATCGAGGGAGAGGGAGACGAGCCTCGTGTGGCTTGCCGGCTCGCGTCTCGGGCGTGGTGTCTGGAACAGCCGACGGGCGGACGACCGGGCGGAAACATCTCCTATTTTTTGAACAGGGCGTCGAAGGCGGCTCGCGAAGTGTCGGGGGTCTCCGTCGCTCGCGTTCCCGTCAGATCGAAGGAACGGGTGGGGGAGAAGAGAGGGCACTCGTTTCGGAGCTTCTTCGAGGACACCCGGGCGGGGATCTCCTTCCATCTCGCGCACTCCCAGCGCGCGCCCGTGTCGAAATTCGAGCACTGCGCGCAGGCATGGAGGTCGGCGCCGCACTTCGCACAGGTCGTGTCGGGGCGCAGATCGGCGACGTCGCGGTGTTTTTCGCCGCACGCGCGGCACGCGAAGACGAAGGGCTTGTTCTGGTCGGCGCCCCGGCCCCGGGGCCCCTCGGGACGGTCCGGCCGCGGCCCGGACGGGCGACGAGGTTCCGACTCGCCCCGGTCGGATTCCATGTACCCCCGATGGCCGTATTTGCGGTCGTTCATAGGCTCGGTATCAGATGTTCCTTCTCAGCGACCCGGGCTTCCGATGCCGGGGGGGACCTGAAGATCCCGCGCGGTCCGTCCGTTCTCCGGCTGATGCGTCCAAGGATACCGGACTTTCTCGTCGGGGAAGGGGGGGTCGCGGCCGGCGGGAAGAAGTTATCGTTCCTCTGCGCGAAGCAGCAGCGGGTACGGGTTGACCGGCTCGCCCTTCCACCAGTGCTTCTCCGGACCCAGGCGAAAGATGGCGAAGTGGAGGTGCGGCGCGTCGGGCGACGCGTTTCCGCTCGAGCCCACTTCCCCGACGCGATCGCCGCGGTTCAAAGTCATGCCTTCGGAGATGCCCGCCGCATAGCGGTCGAGATGCGCGTAGTAGTAGGCAAACGTCTCCGTCGGGTCGAACTGGTAGAGGGTCAGGCCTCCCTGCTGGCTCGTAAAAAGCTTCGCCACTCTCCCCGTCGCCGCGGCGAGAACCGGGGTCCCCCGGGGGGCGAGGATGTCGATGGCCTCGTGCGGCCGCGTCCCGTTGCCTCGCATCTCGAGGAAGTTGTCTTTCAACCGGGGGATCCGGGCGCCCTGAACCGGCAGGAGCAGACGGCTCAGGTCCGAGACGCCGAGCGCGCCGGCCAGGGGAGAGGCGGGGCGCGGGGTCGCCAGGGGAAGCGGAAAAAAGGCGGCGCCATCGGCGGCGGCCGCTGCCGCGGCGCGCGTCGGCGTCGGGAAGGGAATGGTCGGAAGCGGCGCGGCGCTCGTCGAGGGTTCATTCGCTCCGGCGGAGCCTGCGATGTCGTGCGTCGTTCGCGAAAGCCAGTGTCCGGGCGCGAGCGCCCCTGTTCGCCACGCAACCGAATAAAATACGAGCGCTCCCGCCACGAATCCCGCGAGGAAGATCAGCGCTGCCCGAGCCCTCACGTTCAGGGCTCCAGGAGGGCAGGCGTCCCCGGCGAAACCATCTGCTGCAGCTCCCAGACGTCCCAGTTCGTGAGCCGGATGCACCCGTGAGATTCCGTTTTCCCGATGCGGGAAGGCTCCGGGCTCCCGTGAATGCCGTAGTGGGGCTTCGAGAGGTCGATCCAGGCGACCCCGACAGGATTGTTCGGTCCGGCCGGGATCCACTCCTTCCCCTCACCGGGCCGGGCGTCCCAGAAGAGCGCAGGGTTGTAGCGAAAGCGTGGATTCCGCGAGACTCCCAGGATCTTCCACCGTCCGAGAGGAAGCGGGTCGTGCTCGCTTCCGATCGTCGCGGGATACCACGACACGGGGCGGCCCTGTTCGTCGTACGTCGCGACGGAGCGCTCCTCTTTGGAGACGACGACGCGGGCCACTTTTCCCGGAGGCGGCGTGGCGACGTTGGGCACCCACAGCATCTGCCCGGCCTGATCGAAGGCCGCTCCCGGGTTCAATCGTTTCAGAAGGTCCGGGCTTGAATGGTATTTCTCCGCGAGGCCTTCCAGAGGAGACGCGAAGTTCATCGCCGGCAGTTTCGCCTTCTCGGACATGTCCTCCGGGATCGGCTGGAAAGGCCCGGCAACGTCCTCCGGGGCAATCGGCGCCTCGATGAGGGCCGGCGCCGCATCGGAGTTCAGCACAGCCCAGGTGTCCGCGTCCACTTCGCCTGTTTCGGGAAGGCTCCTGGATTTCTGGAATGCGGCGATCACCTTTTTCAGGGTGGTTCCGTACCGCGCGTCCATTTCGCCGGGGGAGAAGTGCGCGCGCGCCAGGAGGACCTGCGCCCGCAGAACGGCGCCACCGGCGGATCCGGGCCCGATGTTTGGAGCCGTCGCCGGGTTGTTGACCGTGTTCGGGTCGATCCGGAGGACCCGCGGCCTGGCCGCCCGCGCCGCGCGCCCCTTTCGGGCCGGGTGCCGCGGTGATTTCGCCGTCGCGGGGACGGCGGCGAGCGCGAGAGCCACACAGAGGAGAGCCCGGTTTATTCGTGTCATGACTTGCGGGTCCGCAAGAACGGTGCCCAACCGTCGCCTCCGCTCACTGCGGGAGCTGCCTTCGCCGTGCGCGGCGAAGGCACCGGCGAGCGGCTCGGCCGGATGCGGCCTCGACCGCTCGGCTCACGTCGCTTCCGCTCACTGCGTTCGCTCCCGCTCCCGCCCCGAGAGGCTCCTCCCTCCCTCTGGTCGGGAGACTCCTCTCGGGGCGAGCTTAGCCACCCTCGTGGTGGAGGCGCAGCTCTGCCCCCTCGCCCCGCGCTCGGGGAGTGTATGGACCGGAGACATGGTGGACGGTTGTTCGGAGACATGGTGGACGGTTTTTAGGGAGGTTATCGTTGAGTGTTGAGATTGATTTGGGCGATTTTCTGGTGACAGAAGAAGACGTCGAAGAGGC
>JBBSGZ010000021.1:0-37179 GCA_038253555.1 Thermoanaerobaculia bacterium | reverse complement strand
GCTCGCAGCGGGAGGAGTCTCCTGACCGAAGGGAAGGAGGAGCCTCCCGCTGCGGGAGCGTGAGCGAACGCAGTGAGCGGAAGCGACGTGGGGGCGGGAGCCGAAGCGAACGAAGGGGAGCAGGCGAGCGGTCGAGCCCTCAGGCGAGCCGCTCGCCGGTGCCTTCGCCGCGCACGGCGTAGGCCGCTCCCCCCGTGAGCGGAGGCGGCGGGTGGCGACGGATGGCGACGTTTTATTCGTATCGAAGCGCTTCGATCGGGTCGAGGCGCGAGGCCTTCACCGCCGGATAGAGGCCGAAGAAGATGCCGATCGAAACGGAGACGAGAAGGCCCACCACGATCGCCCAGAGCGGCGTCTCCGCCGGCAGAGCTTCGAAAACGCGCTTGACGATCGCGGGAACCGCCATCCCGACCACCACCCCGATCGCGCCTCCGAGCACCGACAGTGTGGTGGCTTCCGTCAGGAACTGCAGAACGATGTCCCTCCGAAACGCGCCCACCGCCTTGCGGACGCCGATCTCCCGCGTTCGCTCCGTCACGGAGACCAGCATGATGTTCATAACGCCGACTCCGCCGATCAAAAGCGAGATGAAAGCGATAAACACCATCGCGAACGTAATTCCGCTGGTGATCCCCTGGAAGCTTTCGATCATTTTGTCCGGCGTGACGATCCCGAAATCGTCCGGCTTGTTGAACGGCACGTGCCGCCGCGTCCTCAGGATCGCGGTGGCCTTCTGGATCAAGGCCGGTACCTGGTCGGGCCTGTGCGGGATGGTCGCGATCCGCAGCGCGTCGCCGTGGCTCCCTCCCGCCTTGATCCAGGGGAACCGCCGGTCGAAGGTGGTGATCGGGATCAGGAGAAAGTTGTCGTTGGACTCTCCGAACATCTTCCCCTTCTTCTCGAGGATGCCGATGACGACGTAATTGTCGTGCCCGAGCTGGATCCGCTTGTTCATCGGGTCCTCGCGAGGAAAGAGGCGCTCGCGGATCTCATCGCCGATGATCACGACGTCTGCGGCGTGGTCGATGTCGGTGTCGGTGAAGAACCGGCCCTGCGAGACGAACCGGCTCGTGGCGATCGGGTAATCCGGCACGACGCCGAAGATCCGAGGTGACCGGAGCTCTGCATCGCGATACTTCGCGTGGAAATCCGTGTTGTCCCAGAGATACCGCTGGGGCGAAACCGCGCGCATCTCCGGGACGCCGGCCCGCAGCGCGGCGGCATCTTCGAGCGTCAGGTCACGGCGCTGCGCCTCGCCCTCCGGCCGGTGGCCGCCCGGCCCGAAGCGGGGCTCGTACTTCTGGAACATCACCTGAGTCGCGCCGAAGCTCTGAAAGTTGCGGACCATGTTGTTGTTGAAGCCGGTCACGATCGAGACCATCGCAATGACGGTCGCGACGCCGACGACGATCCCGAGAATCGTGAGGCCCGCCCGCAGTTTGTGCGCATGGACGGCAAGAAGGGCGAACCGCACGTTCTCGCCGAATCCGCGGCGCAGGGATCCGGCGGGGCTCACGACCTATTCGTACCTGAGGGCTTCAATGGGATCGAGCCGGGACGCCTTCACCGCGGGATAGAGGCCGAAAAAGATCCCCACGGAGAGCGAAACGAGAAGCCCGACGACGATGGCCCACGCCGGCGTTTCCGCCGGGAGCGCCGAAAATATCCGCTTCACGACGGCCGGGATCGCGATGCCGAAGACGACGCCGATCGCGCCGCCGATCAGAGAAAGGGTCGTCGCCTCCGTCAGGAACTGGAGCACGATGTCGCGCCGGAAAGCACCGACGGCCTTGCGGACCCCGATCTCGCGCGTCCGCTCCGTGACCGAGACCAGCATGATGTTCATGACGCCCACGCCGCCGATCAGCAGCGAAATGAAGGCGATGAAGATCATCGCAAAGGTGATGCCCCGGGTGATGCCCTGAAAGCTCTCGATCATCTTGTCGGGCGTAAAGATCGCGAAATCATCCGGCTTGTTGAACGGGACGTGCCGCCGCGTCCGGAGCACCGCCCGGCCCTTCTCGGTGATGAGCGCCACCTGGTCGGGCCGGTACGGCACGGTCGCGATGTGGATCGTGTCGCCGCCGCTCGTCTTGATGAACGGAAACTGGTGATCGAACGCGGTCAAGGGGATGAGCACGAAGTTGTCGTTGGATCGCCCCATCATCTTGCCTTTGATGTCGAAGACGCCGACGACGACATAGGGAGTTTCGTTCAAGGTCACCGACTTGTTGAGCGGGTCCTCGCGCGCGAACAGCGCCTGTCGCACGTCCTCGCCGATGATCATGACGTCGGAGCCGTGCTCGAGGTCGGACTCGGTCACGAAGCGTCCATACCCGACGAAGTGGTTGTTCGCCATGGAGTAGTCCGGCGTCGCGCCCAGCACTACGGGCGTCGTGGTCTCCGCGTCCCGGTGCCGGACGTGCACGTCGGTATTCCACAGGTACCGCTCCGGAGAGACCGCCCGCATTTCCGGCACGGACGCCTTGAGCGCCAGCGCGTCCTCGTACGTGAGGTCCTTGCGCCGCTTCTCGTCGTCGCCGCGCCGGCCGGGGCCGAAGCGGGCCTCGTACTTCTGGAACTGCACGAGAGTCGCTCCGAAGCTCTGGAAGTTGCGGACCATGCTGTTGTTGAACCCGGTGACGATGGACACCATCGCGATCACGGTCGCGACGCCGACGACGATGCCGAGGACCGTCAGGCCCGCGCGCAGCTTGTGCGTACGGACTGCCAGCAGCGCAAACCGGACGTTCTCCCCGAAACCGCGGCGGAAATGATCGAAAACGTTGGACATGGTTGAGTTCTCGGCTGTCGGTTCTTATGTGTCAGTCCTTCAGAACCGGGACCCGAGGACTGACCACTGCCTTCATTCGTAACGGAGCGCCTCGACCGGCGGCAGCTTGCTCGCCTGGGCGGACGGAATCCAGCCGGCGAGCAGCCCGGTGACGGTCGCGACGGCGATGCCGATGAGGATGAAAGAAAACTTCACCTGCGCCGGGAAGACCTGGCTGACGGCGAGTGCGATCAGCGACCCGATCATCACGCCGATCGCCCCTCCGACCGCGGAGAGAAGAGCCGCTTCCAGCAAAAACTGCCAGCGGATGTCGCGGCGACGCGCCCCCAGGGCACGGCGGACGCCGATCTCCTTGGTGCGCTCGACCACCGAGACGAACATGATGTTCGCGATCACGATCGCGCCCACCACGAGCGAGATCCCGGAGATCAGGATCATGAGAAGGAACGCGCCCGCGGAGATGTTCTTCCAGAGGTCCTGCAGGATGTCCGCGGTCACGAGGCCGAAGGGGTCGTCCTTGTCGAACTTCGTCTTTCGCAGGGACCGGATGATCGACCGCACCTCGTCCGTGGCGGCCGGGACGCCTTCGACGCCATTCTTCGGTTTGATGAAGATGCCGATGTCTTCGGAGGGCGCGATGTGCTTCTTGAAGAGCGTCAGCGGCATGTAGACGACGTTGTCCTGGCTCTGCCCCATGACGTTGCCCTGCTTGGCGAGGGTCCCGATGATCTTCACAGGATAGCCCTGGACTTTCATGATCCGGCCAATCGGGTCCATGTTCGGGAAGAGCTGGTCCTGGACGTCCCACCCGATCACGGCAACGGACGACGCCTGGTCGTATTCGGCCTGCGTGAAATAGCGTCCGGTCGAGACGTCGATCGTCATCGCGTTGGCCATGTTCGCCGTGTGCCCCTGAACCTGGACGTCCGAGAGCTTGCGGTCGCCGAACTTAACGGGCCTCGTTCGATCGCCGCGCCCCCCGACCTCCGCGCACAGCCGGCACTCGTTCCGGACGATCTGCATGTCCGTCAGCGTCAGGTCGCGCCGCTTCTTGGCAATGAGCCACTCCTCGCGGCTGGTGATGATGCCGTACTTCGTGAAGATGACGATGTCGGGATTCAACCCGATCACCTTGTCCTTCACGTAGGCGTTCAGCCCAGAGATCACCGACACCACCCCGACGACCGTCGCCACACCGATGATGACCCCGAGAAGCGTCAGGAAGGCGCGGAGCTTATGACGCGTCAGCGCCGAGGAGGAGAGTCGGAAGAGCTCGGGGATGCTCACGAAGCTTTAGGCCCGCTGTCGTTCTTCGGCTTCTCGTTGTTGATGATGACCTTGTCACCCTCTTTGATCTGGCGCAGCACCTTGAACGGCCCGGTGACGATCTCCTGGCCGGGAGTCACGCCGTTTTTGACTTCGATCATGAGCTCCCCGGCGATCCCGGTCTCGATCTTCGCGAAGTCGAGCTTCCCGTTCTTGACGTAGTAAACGCCTTCCTCGGTCGCCGGCCGGCCGCTCGCCGGAGGCGGAGGCGTTTTCGCCTTCGGGTCCTTCTTCACCGGGACGTCGCGGACGACGAGCGCCTGAATGGGGATCGCCACGGCTCCGTCTTTCCGGCCGGTCACGATCTCCGCTGTCACCGAGAAGCCGGGCCGGATGGTGGGCGGCGGATCGTCGATCCGGATCTTGACCTTGAAGTTGATCGCTTCGGAGTTCGCCGTCAGCGAGAGCAGGTCCGGATCGTTCTTCTGAATCGGAGAGGAGCCGACCTCCGTCACCGTTCCCTTGAACGTCTTTCCGGGGTACGCGTCGATCGTCAGGTTCGCGGTCTGCGCGATGTGAACGGAGGGGACCGAGGTCTCGTCGACCATCATCACGGCCTCGACTTCAGACATGTCGGAGATGGTCAGGAGCTGCGTGCCCGCGTTGTTCATCGTGCCGATGACGGTGACCTCGCCTTCCTTGATCGGGAGAGCGGTCACGACGCCGGCAATGGGGGCAACGACGGTCGTCTTGGAGAGCGAGTCGCGGCTGGCCGCCAGGTTGGCGCCGGTCTCGCGAAGTCGTTCTTCGACCGCGGAGACGTTCGCCTTCGACGCGTCGTACACGGATTTGGCTCTCTGGAACTCCGCCTCGGAGAGGATCTTCGCGCTGAAGTTCTGCCGCGCGCGCTCGAAGTCGCTCTTTGCCTGCTGGGAATTCGACCGGGCGGCCTCGAGGTCGTTGCGCATCGCGGCGAGACTCGCTTCCCTTCCGGCCACGCCGGCGGCAAGCTGCGCCTTGTCGATCTGGAGAAGCAGCTGGCTCTTCCTGACCTGGTCGCCCTCCTTCACCGCGAGATTCACAATCTGGCCCATGACCAGGGCGGACAGGTCGACTTTGCGGCGCGCCTGGATCTTCCCGTTTGCCGTGACCTTCGCCACCAGGTTCACCTTGTCCACCCTGGCGGTCGTGACCTTCGGGACATTCCTGTCCCGGCCGCGGATCGAACCCATCAAAACGATCCCCAGCACGGCCGCCGCGGCGACCCCCAGGAGGATCTTCCATTTCTTGGACATCAGGCGCTCCTCGTACGTGAACCCTTACGGTACTGCTTTTTACGGTGATGGCAGGGGAAAGTTCTCCCGCCGGAAGGCGGGGAAATTGGTGCGCCCAGGAGGACTTGAACCCCCAACCTCCTGATCCGTAGTCAGACGCTCTATCCAGTTGAGCTATGGGCGCAGGAACCGCGGAGGCTAACGGAATCGGACCACCTTTTCAAGGCTATCCGCCGCAGCCAACGAAACTTCGGGCGCCGGTTTATCCTTCCCGGGATGAACTTCCCGCCTCCCTCGCCGCCTCGATTCACGCCGGTCGACGAGACCTACCAGCGGGAAGCGCTCGCTTTTGCCCGGATCGCCTACGCAGAGCGGGAGGTGCCGGTCGGCGCCGTGGTCGTCATGGACGGTCGCATCGTCGGCCGGGGACGCAACCGGAGGGAGGCGCTCCGCGACCCGACGCACCATGCCGAAATCGAGGCGCTGCGAGAGGCGGGAGAAACCGCCGGGACCTGGCACCTCGAAGGCGCGACGCTCTACGCCACTCTGGAGCCCTGCCCGATGTGCGCCGGCGCGGCCGTCAACGCCCGGGTCGAGAGGATTGTCTTCGGCTGCGCCGATCCCAAGGCGGGCTACTGCGGGACCCTCGGGAACATACCGGCGGATCCCCGGTTGAACCACCGCTGCGCGGTCGAAGGCGGGCTCCTGGCCGAGGAAAGCGCGGAGCTTCTTCGGACCTTCTTCCGGGCGAGACGAGGGTAAGTCCCGGGCTCTGACCCGGCGGGTTCCTTCGAGCAAAGAGGACGAATTGGCGGAGAGGGAGGGGTTCGAACCCTCGAAGCCCTTTCGGGCTTACCGGTTTTCGAGACCGGCCTGATCAACCACTCCAGCACCTCTCCGGACGGTCGGGGGGCGGAATCCTAGCATTCGGAGCGCAAGGGGGCCAAGGCGCGGAAGCAAGGCGCGGGGCGCGGGGGAGGGCGCTGGGCGCTGGGCGCTGGGCGCTGGACGAAAACCGGCAAGCGTTCAAAGATTTCTTCCCGCGTCACAACGGGTGCGTTCCCGATCCCCTTCGCCCTTCGCCCCTCGCCCGTCCCCCGGCGCGAAGCGCCCCCCCCTCGCCCCTCGCGAAGCGCCTGATGGGCTATCGTTGCAACCCCAACCCCCTCGAGACCGTAAGTGACGCAGGAACAAATATGGACACCGCAATCGAGCTGAAGAACGTATCCAAGTCCTTCGGGAAGTTCCGCGCGGTCGATGACCTCTCCTTCCGGGTCCCCCGGGGGATCGTCTTCGGCCTGCTTGGCCCGAACGGCGCGGGCAAGACGACGACGATCCGGATGGCGATGAACATCACCGCCCCCGATACGGGCGAAATCAACGTCCTGGGACGGCCGATGGATCGCGAGACGCAGAACCGCATCGGCTACCTGCCGGAGGAACGCGGGCTCTACCGCAAGATGAAAGTCATCGATCACCTCTACTTCCTGGCCGCGATTAAGGAAGTGAACCGCGAAACGGCTCGCGCCCGGATCGCGGAGTGGCTCGACAAGATGGAACTGCGTCCCTGGCTCAACAAGAAAGTGGACGAGCTCTCCAAGGGCATGCAGCAGAAAGTCCAGTTCATCGCCACGATCGTGCACGACCCCGAGGTGCTCATCTTAGACGAGGTGTTCTCGGGTCTCGACCCCATCAACACCGCGCTGGTGAAGGACTACCTGACCGCCTTCCGGGCCAGGGGCAAAACCATCGTCTTCTCGACGCACGTGCTCGAACAGGCCGAGAAACTCTGCGACGAAATCTGCCTGATGGCGAAGTCGAAGAAGATCCTCGAGGGCAACCTCAGGGAGCTGAAGCGCACGCAGGCGGAGGGTCAGATCCGGATGACGCTGCGGGCGTCCGCCGAGGAGGTCGCCGCTCTCCCGGGAGTCTCGGCGTCACAGGCCGTCAACGGCGCCTATGTGATCTCTCTCGCGCCGGGAGTCGACCGCCAGGGCTTTCTGCGCAACGCGATCGGGCGTTACGAGGTGACCTCGTTCTCGGATCGCGAGCCGGAGCTCGAAGAAATCTACCTTTCCGCCGTCCAGAAGGCGGGGCTCGACGACACCCGGACCTTCTCATGAGGAGCGCATGAACTGGAAGAAGATCTTCGCGATCGTCCGCCGCGAATACACCGAGCGGATCCGCACGAAGGCGTTCTGGATCGCCACTCTCATCATCCCGTTCCTTTTCGTGGGGTTGTTCATCGTGCAGATCGCCATCGCCCGCAAGTCGGGCGGCGAGCGCCGACTGGCTGTCGTCGACATGACGGGTCACCTGTACGCGCCTCTCGCGTCGGAGCTGACGCACCCCGCCTCGACCGCGGTCGCGGGCGAAGGCTCCGGCGGGGAGATGAGGAGCGAGGGCGCGCCGAAGCGCCAGACGGTCCACTGGGTCGTCGAGCAAAGGCCCGTGACCGGCGATCTCGAGAAGACCAAGGAAGTCCTGCGGAAGGAAGTCCTCGCGAAGAAGTTGAACGCGTATCTGATCCTCGATCCGGCGAGGCTGCAGAAAGACGAGGTGGAATACTACTCGACCGCGGTCTCGGAGTGGATGACGCAGAACCAGCTCGAACGCGCCATCAACCACGTGCGGCTGCGCGAGAAGATTGTCGCGCACGGCCTCGCTCCGGAAGTCGGAAACGAGCTCGATAAGCGGGTCGACCTTCGCGCCTTCAAGATCACGGAATCCGGAACGGCCGAGGAGAAGGGCGCGGGGATCATCGCGGCCATGGTCTTCTTTTTCCTGATGTACTCGACGTTTTTCATGTACGGGTACCAGGTCATGCGCGGCGTCATCGAAGAGAAGAGCAACAGGATCGTCGAGATCGTCATCGCCTCGGTGCGCCCGACGGAGCTGATGCTCGGCAAGATCATCGGGATCGGCCTCGTCGGATTGGCGCAGTATCTGGCCTGGTCGCTGATCGCGATGAATCTCTCTCTGCCCGGCATCGCGAGCATGCTCGCGGGATCCGACATGGCGCCGAAGATTCCTCTGTCGATGCTCGGGTTCTTCGTCCTCTTCTTTCTGTTCGGATATTTCCTCTACGCCAGCATCTACACCGCGATCGCGGCGCCGTTCAACACCGACCAGGAGGCGCAGCAGCTCGCGATGATTCCGATGGCGATGATCGTCTCGGGGATCGCCGTCTACCCGGCCGTGATGAACAACCCCTCGGGAGGGCTCGCGGTTTTCGTCTCCCTCCTTCCATTCACAGCTCCGCTCATGATGTTTCTGCGGACGGCCCTCGGGCAGGTGCCCACCTGGCAGATCCTTCTCTCCGTCGCCCTGCTCGCCGGGACGACCGTCGGACTCGCCTGGTTTGCCGGGCGCGTTTACCGCGTCGGGATCCTGATGTACGGCAAGAAGCCGACGATCCCGGAGATCCTGCGCTGGGTCCGCTATTCGCCCGGCAAGGCGACTCCCGCGCCCGCGGCCCGGGAAGCCTCGTAGCTTCCCGTCGTCATCCGCAGGCGACCGGGTTCAACCTCCGGACGCGCGGCGCTGCTCCCCTTTGCGCAGACGCCGGAGGTACGAGACGGTGAGCGCCATCAAAGCCTCGTCGGGAATACCCTCCGCGGACGTCGAGAGACGCCGGCGGAAACGCTGCGACCAATCGAACATCAGGCGCCGCAGGTGCTGGGCCGAATGGGCGTCGAGTCCGGCGCGACCCGCCAGCGCGAGGATCTCTTCGCCGGTTGATGGGAGGGGCTCCGGCTTCGGGGCGCGTCGCGGCCCTCGCCGCCTGTCATCGACGTTCACGCGCCCGCCTTCCTTCTCTGAATCGCCTCGGCCGCCGCGGTCGCATGCAGGTTCGCGAGCTCGATTGCGAGATCCAGGCGCTCGATCAGCGCCTCGACATCCGCCGTCGGCTCCGCCGGTCGGAAGGTAAAGGAGATCTGGTCGGATTCGCGGTCGAGCGTGAATCGGACAAACGCCTCCAGGTCCGAGCGCACAGAGAGGTACGAATCCCGCCAGTGACCGTCGACAGGGCCCCGCAGTCCGATCGAGATGCGGACGAACAGAGGCCCGAGCGACTCCCTCTTGAGAGTGGAGTGGTCCGCCCAGACGCCGTAAACGACCGGCTCAGGAGGCTTCGAGTTGTCCATCACGTCGATGTCTGTCCGAGCCGGATACAACATTCGCGCCATGGGCCCGCTCATTTTGTTTACAGAGACTTACGCCAGGATCGTCCTGAAGACGTGACACGAATTGTGAACCCGTTTACGCCGGAAACGCCATTGTTCGTCGTCCCGACCAGCGACAGGGGACGATTCGGAGGGGTCGGGAAGCAACGGAAATGAGGGAACCGGGATCGCGCGCGCCGCCGACGGCGAGAAGCGTCACACGAACAGAGAACTGGTAGCCCATACGGGAATCGAACCCGTGTCGCGCCGCGAAGGCGCGCCCGCGGCGCAGCCGCGCTCAAAGGACGCCGCCTTGAGAGGGCTGCGCCCGCGGGTCGCTGC
The DNA here is from genome assembly GCA_038253555.1 of Thermoanaerobaculia bacterium. GTDB lineage: Bacteria > Acidobacteriota > Thermoanaerobaculia > UBA5066 > Gp7-AA6 > JALYUA01. The sequence continues at coordinate 27,337 of JBBSGZ010000021.1, read as the reverse complement.
GGCGAAGCCGAGATCAGCGTCCGCTGTGCTGTCCCCTCGTCTCGGTCGAGCGACCGCGCGCGCCCGGGTCCACGCGCACCTCGAGGTATTCCGCAATCAAGGCGACAGCGGCAATCGCAGCCGCGCCTGCCGCGAGGAAACAGATGGACCGGAGCGTACCCGCGGGAAACCATTCCGCGACAACAAGAAAAACGGGGAAACCGACGACGCCCAGGATCACTGCGGAAACGCGCGCCAGGGAATCGCGGCCTTTCGGAACCCGCATGATCAGGCGGCGCTTCCGACCGGCCGGCGGACTCTGACCGGCAAGACGACCGTTTCGAGACCCGCAAACTGGAGCCTTCGTTGAATCGCGAGCGCCGTCTCGTTGTGGAGAACCCGGTGCGCGAGGTTGTCTTTCTCGAAGGCGAGAGCGCCCACGAAGAACACGGAGCGCGGGTAGTCCTCACGCGCCTGTTGAGAGAGATCGAGGAGCGTCTCAACCACCTCCGTGGCGATCGCCTCGCGAGCCTCGCCGCGGAAGCCGAACCGCCGGGCGAACTCCACGTATTTCGCGAGATCCGCGCGCGTGTTTTGCTGCAAGGCCTCGACCTCGTCCGCGCCCTTGAAGGTGGCGGAGTCGATGACTCCAACGGAGAGGAAGAGGTAATCCTTGAACTGCCCGGGGAAGAGCTTCTGGGTGGTGAGGAACGTGTGAACCCCCAGACCGCTGAACCCGTTGACCAGGATGACTGCGACCGGCAGGGCCGGATCCACAGGAGCATCGGAGCTCGCGTGCGGGCGGACCGGGATGTGAAGAAGCGTGTCGTCCAGCCGTCGGAGTTGCCCGCGGACTCCGTCGTAGTGACGCCGGATGGCAAATGCCAGAAGGATGAACGCGGTGGTCACAACGACCGTCAGCCATCCGCCCTCGGTAAACTTCTCCACGATACTGACGATCAGGATCGACAGGCACATGGTCAGTCCCGTGCCGTGGATAGAGAGATTGCGCTGCCAGTTCCGATGCTCGGGATTGTGCCGCGTCGTAATCCAGAACCGGGACATCCCGAGCTCGGTCAACGTGAAGGTCAGGAACACATTGATCGAGTACATCAGGATCAGCAGATCGCTCTTTCCCTTCGAGTAGAGGAGAACCGCGACAGCGCCGGCTCCCATCATGAAAACCCCGTTCTTCGTGACCAGCCGGTCGGATAGCTGCGCGAACCGGCGGGGCACCCACGAGTCGACGGCCATGTTGGCGAGGATCCGCGGACCGTCGATGAATCCCGTCTGAGCAGCGACGAAAAGGAGCGCGCCCTCGGACACCAGCGTGACGATGACCAGAGTGCCGCCGAGATTGAAGCCGCCGAGCTTCCACGGCCCGAAGAGCTGCTCCGCCAGAACGGCGTTCAGGGTCTTTCCAGGGACGGAGTGCGCCTGAATGAGCAGATAGCAGAAGAGAATGCCGCCCGCGGTGAAGGCGAGCGAAAGGGCCATGTACAGCATCGTCTTCTTCGCGTTCTTGACGCGCGGCTCGCGAAGGATCTGGACACCGTTCGAGACGGCCTCGATTCCGGTGTAGGTTCCGCCGCCAAGTGAGTAGGCGCGCAGGAGGATGAATAGAGTGGGAAGAAGGCCGAGGGCCGAAGAGGTCGTGCGAGCCTCCTTGACCGCTCCATGCAGAACGGCGGGAAGCGCCGAAAAGTGATCGATCAGTCCGTACGAGATCAGGACCACGTGGGTGGCGACGAAGACGAGAAAGATCGGCAACAGGAATTTGACGGATTCCTTGACTCCCCGCAGATTCAGGACCACGAGGAGAAGGAGCACCATGACCTCCGTCATGAGCTTGGAGTGCGCCCACGCCGGAGGCAGGAAGCTGAAAATCGCATCGCATCCGGTGGCCACGGAGACCGTAATGGTTAAGACATAGTCGACGATCAGCGCGCAGCCGGACACGACCCCGAAGCGGGGACCCAGCAGCTTCGTGGCCACGAGGTATCCCCCGCCCCCTCCCGGGAAATGCTCGATCAGAAGGCTGTAGGCGAACGAGATGATGAAGACGGTCCCCGCCATCATCACGCAGAGAAAGACCGCGAGATACATGTGCTGTCCGAGCGCCTTGAACGCCTCCTCCGGACCGTATGCGGAGGAGGAGAGCCCATCCGCGCCCAGCCCGACCCAGGCCAGAAAGGCGACGAGCGAGACGTCGTGAAAGACCTGGGGGTCGAGGGGATCGCGCGGCTTGCCCACAATGATGTTGCGAAGCCTTCGCAGCGCCGATTCCTGTCTTGGAAGTGGCGCTTGCTCATCTGCGCCGCGCCGCGCTGCGGGAGTCTCGAAATCTGGAGCCGGGCGAGCGGGGTCCGCGTCTTTCACGGAGCGAGTCTGCCGACGGGGGCCGAAAGAAGTTCGAAAGGAACCCGAAAGATTGCAGGAGGACGGACGCCCCCGCGGGCTGCGTCCGCCGCCGCTCGATAGAATTCCAGAGTGTCCGCGCGCCGTCCGAATCTCCGGGCCGGTTATCCCGGCGCGGCCGTCCTCGTAGCACTCACCGTCGGCGGGCTGAAGCTCTTCCCGCGCCTCACGGACTCAACCGCCGCGCTCCTCCTGCTCCTGTCCGTCTTTCTTTCCGCCTGGATCTGGGAGAGCGGCCCCGGTGCCTTCGCTGCGATTATCGCGACACTGGCGCTCAATTTCTTCTTCATCCCTCCGCTCTACACCTTAAGCGTGGAGGATCCGCGGAATGTGGCGGCTGGTCGTCTTCCTCGTCAGCGGGCTCTTGATCGGCCGGCTCTCGGCCATCGGACGCGAGAGGCTTCGCCAGGTCGAGACAGAGCGCGCCGACCTTGCTAACTTGACCCGTTTGTCACAGGCGTTTCTCTCGGACACGACCAGGGAGTCTCTGCTGGGCGTGGCGGCCGATCGTCTGGGAAACGCTCTCCAGGCAAAGCACGTCTCCGTGCTGCTCGGGGACGCGGCCGGCAAGCTCGACGTGCGAGCGTCGACATCGAGGTTCGACGTCCGTCAGGATCTCGCGGACATCGCCTATCGGCAGGGGAACTCCGCCGCGTTTCCCTCGGACCTCGGAGGAACGGACATCTACCTACCGATCCCCGTCGGGGTCCAGAGGGCTGGCGTCCTGGTGGCCAGGGGCATGGCCTCGAGTGATCGGATGGCTGAAGGCTGCGCCGTTCTGCTCGGCCTGGCGATTGAGCGCGAACGGTTCGTCCGCCTCGAACGGGAGGCCGAAGAAACGAAGACGAGCGACCAGATGAAGTCGACGCTGCTCGCCGCACTGGCACACGACCTCAAGACTCCCGTCGCGGCGGCCCGGGCCGCGGTCGAGAACTGGGCGGAGGAAGCGGGCGGCTCGCCCATGTCGCGACTGGCAGTGGACCAGATCCAGGCGCTCACGCGCCGCATCGGTGAGCTGATGGACGTCGTGCGCCTCGATTCAGGACTGGCGCGGCCGCGGCGGGAAATCGTCAGCGCGGCCGAGGTCGTCGAGGCGGCGCTCGTCCGATTCGGGGATGCCCTGTCACGCCACGCCCTCTTTCTCGACGTCCCACGGCAGGAGATCCGCCTCGACGTGGACCCGAGCCAGCTCACCGAGGCTCTCGGTCACGGGCTCGAAAACGCCGCCCGATATTCGCCGGCCGGTACGGAGATCCGCGTCTCCGCCGCCGCCTTAGACGGCCGCGCGCTCCTCCGGGTGGCGGACCGGGGCCCGGGCATCCCGGCGAGCGAGCAGGAGCGGGTGATGGAACACTTCGTCCGGCTGCCCCAGGCCGCGTCGCTTCCGGGCACAGGCCTCGGACTCTCGATAGCGAAGAGCCTCGTCGAAATGAACGGCGGCGCTCTTCGGCTCTCCGAAGCGCCCGGGGGCGGGACCCTCTTCGAGATCGACCTGCCGGAGCCCGCGTGAGCCGGATCCTCGTCGCCGATGACGAAGCCGCGATCCGCAAGGTCGTGCGCGACGCCCTCGAGAAAGCGGGACACGACGTTGAGACGGCGATCGACGGTGAGGAGGCGATCTCGCTCTTCGAATCCGCAGCGTTCGACCTGATCGTCACCGACTTGAATATGCCGAACGTGGACGGATTGGAGCTGGTTCGCCGGATTCGCCGCTCCTCCGTTTTGCCTGTCCTCGTCCTGACGGTCCGACAGGAAGAGCGGGAAAAGGTCCGGCTCCTGGATGCGGGGGCGGACGACTACGTGACGAAGCCCTTCGGAGTCGCGGAGCTTCTCGCGCGCGCACGAGCCCTCCTGCGCCGGGGACATGCCGGTTCGACGCCGCTCAACCGATTCGGCGACATCGAGGTGAACCCGGAGGCCCGAACCGTCGTGCGGAATGGGCAAGGCGTTCACCTGACCCCGACGGAGTTCTCGCTCCTCGTGACCCTTCTCGGAAAACCCGGCGCGGTATGGACGCACAGGCAGCTCATCGCCGCCGTATGGGGCTCCGCGGCAGGCGTCTCGAGCGACACGCTTCGGGTCCACATGGGGAGCCTGCGGCGAAAGCTCGAGACCGATCCCGACCGTCCGAAGTTCATCCGAACGGAACCCTGGGTCGGCTATCGTTTCTCACCCGAGGGTTGAAAGCGACTTTCGTCTTTCGAGATTCTTTCGGAGCTCTTCCGGACTTCTTTTTCCTGCGGGAACGAAGCTTCCTTCCATGGAACGGGAAATGGTTTCGCTCCCGTGCTCCCGCTGTGGTGTTCGTCGGTGTCGGCTATTCGCATCATGCGGCGGAAGCAGCTCGGACTCGATCCATGGCGAGATCTGACATGAAGAGATTCGGCGCGGTTCTTCTGCTCTCCGGGCTGGCGCTGCCAACTTTGGCCCAGACCGATCCTGGCTCGATGACTTCAAGAAGCACTGGCGAACCAGCCGAGAATTCACTCTGGCCATCGCAGACTCCATGCCGGAGGAGAGCTACGCGTTCAAACCGAACCCGGAAGAGATGGGCTTTGGCGAGTTGATGGTCCACATCGCGCACTCGCAGGCGTCCAGGTTGCGTCAAGTCGCGGACCAGAAGCTCACGCTGGGTCAAGAGCCGAGCGCCCGGCCGCCCGACATGAAGAAGGCGTCGATCTTGAAGTATCTAATCGACTCGTTCGACCTTTGCGAAAAGGCGCTCGCCACTTTGCACCCCGGGCAACTGGGTCGCTCGTTTGAGGTCAAGTGGTACAACCTGCCCAACGCTACCGGCCGCGAAATTCTGACCGCCATGCTGGTTCATACGGCCCACCACCGGGGCCAGGCCGAGGTATACCTGCGGGTCAAGCACATCAAACCGCCGCTCTATCGCTTTTGAACGCGTCGCCGTCTAATCCGCGGCTGCAGCGAACGCACATGCTCGCGCGGCTGGGCCGCACGCCGTTCGTCCTCACTTTTCGAGCTCCCATGCGAACCTGGAGACCACACCGGGACGAGACGTGGGAGGACCCCGGCCTGGAACGCTGGAGTCAATGCGCATTGGTAGGGCTGCTGGCAATCAGTATCTCTGCCGTAACCGCACACGCGCACGCCCAGCAGACGATTTTCAACGTCCCAAACGCCGACGTGCTCGAGAAAGGCAAGGTCTATCTCGAAGAAGACGACCTCTGGCGTCCCCGGGATCCGAATTTCGCCGTGTTCACGGCCCGGGGCGTGTACGGCTTCGGCGGGCACGTCGAGGCCGGCGTCAACGTCGGCGGTTTCACGACGCCTGGACGATCGATTCCGGTCGCGACGCCGAACGTCAAGTGGCAGCCGTGGAGCTCGGAGCGGTTGAGCGTCACGACCGGGGTGTCCGGCCTCTTCTTCCTGCGAGGCTCGAAGGACGGGAACCCCGCCGCGCTCGGGTACGCCCACGTCGCCGGCAAGATCGGCGCGGGCACCCGGGTGACCGCCGGCGGGTACTGGGCCTCCTCCGGGTATGCCGCATTGGCCGTCCAGAAGGGGGCGCTCGCTGGAATTGAGCAGAAGATCGGCGGCAATTGGACCTTCGCAGCAGACTGGTTCAGCGGACGAAACGGGCTCGGATACTTAACCTCCGGCCTGATCTGGGGTTCGGCCCCCTGGACCGTCTATGGCGGGTATTCCGTCAAGAACGCGGATTCCAGAGGCAACGCCGCATTGGTCGAGTTCGGCTTCACCTTTTAAGGAGTAGTCGCGCTGAAGAAACTGCCTTGAGAGGGCTGCGTCCGACGCAGCTTGTTTCTTATGAAGGAAGGGAAAACTGGTAGCCCATACGGGAATCGAACCCGTATTACAGCCTTGAGAGGGCTGCGTCCTAACCGTTAGACGAATGGGCCAACGGGGCCGTGAAAAATAGCACAGCCTCCGCCGAACGGGCAACCCGACGGCGAGCGGGCTCATCCCGGCCTTCCCCGAACGCAGGGAGAGGGAGGTCAGCGGTTGCCGCCGCGGCGGCCGGCGAGTGCCAGTCCCCCGTAGACTTTGGGATCGACCAGCCGGCCTTCGGCGCGCCGCGCATCCAGCCACTCGTAGGCCTCGGCGAAGGGCACTTCGTACACGCGGATGTCTTCGCCGTCGACGCCTCCGCCCTTGCCCTCTCGGGTGAGGCCGCGGGCCAGATAGAACGTCACGATTTCGTCGGAGAGGCCCGGGGACGGGGGACCTTCGCACAGGACTTCGAGCGTCGCCGCGCGATAGCCCGTTTCTTCGACGAGCTCCCGATTGGCGGATTCTTCCGCCGTCTCGGGCGATGTCTGGTCGCCGGCGAGGCCCGCCGGAAGCTCCAAAACGATTTGACCGACCGCCTCCCGGTGCTGTTCGACGAAAAGGACGCGTCCCTCGTCGGTTAAGGCGACGAGAATGGCGATCCCCGTGATGTTCCTCCTCTGCACGAACTCCCAGCCCCTGCGTTTCACGAAAGTCAGGTGTCGCCCCTCGAAAAGCACCTCGAGCTCTCCAGGATTCTTTTCCTCAGCCACGCGGAGACTCTAGTGCGGAAGTCGGGAAACGGGAAACGGGAAACGGAAAGGTACAAAAGGTATCAGTCCGTTTTCCACGGGCCGTCCGCCCTTCGCCCTCGCCTCTCGTTCGTCCCTCCCACACTTCCTTTCCCTCACCACTCCCGCGCAACGTCCATTCGAGGCACAATCCCCCTCGATGCCCCGCGCAAAGATCGTCTGCACCATCGGACCCGCCTCGGAATCTCCGGAGGTTCTCGAGCGTCTGATCGTCTCCGGGATGAACGTCGCGCGGCTCAATTTTTCCCACGGCACGCACGAAGAGCACGCCCGCAACATCGCGGCCATCCGGTCGATCGCGGAGCGGGCCGGACGCGCGGTCGCCGTACTCCAGGATCTCGCCGGCATCAAGCTGCGCCTGGGATCCATCGCGAAGGGGCCCGTGCTGATCGAAACGGGAAGCCGCCTCACGCTCACGGCCCGGCAGACCCCGGGAGACGCGCGCGAAATTTCGGTGACGTGGCCGGGCCTCCCGGCGAGCGTCCGCCCGGGTGACACGCTGCTGCTGGCCGATGGCGACCTCCAGCTCGAAGCGCTCGAGACGACGGCGACCGACATCGTGTGCCGGGTGGTGGCCGGCGGATCCCTGTCGTCGAACAAAGGCATCAACCTGCCGACGCGGTCGATCGACGCGCCCTCCCTGACCGACAAGGACCTGCGCGATCTCGAATTCGGCATCGAGCAGGGAGTGGACATGGTGGCGCTCTCGTTCGTGCGCACCGCCGGCAACGTGGCGGACGCGCGCGCGTTTCTCCACGAGCGCGGCTCGGCCGTTCCGCTGATCGCCAAGATCGAAAAACACGAAGCTTTGCGCAACATCGAGGAGATCGTCGCCGCGGCCGACGGGATCATGGTGGCCCGCGGAGATCTGGGCGTCGAGACTCCTCTCGCGCACGTGCCGCTCCTCCAGAAGATGCTGATCGCGCGGTCGAACCGCGCCGGAAAGCCGGTCATCACGGCGACGCAGATGCTTCGCTCGATGGTGGACAGTCCGCGTCCCACGCGGGCGGAGGTGGCGGACGTCGCGAACGCCATCCTCGACGGAACCGACGCCGTCATGCTCTCCGAGGAGACGGCCAGCGGCAGATTCCCGCTGGAATCTCTCGAGACCATGGTCCGCATCGCCGAGGACGCCGAGACGGCGTTCCCTTACGACACCTGGCGGCCGCGCATCGTCGAATCCGGCGTGACGTCGCTCCCCGAGGCGGTGGCGGACGCGGCGTGCACTCTCGCCGATGACATCGGCGCGGCCGCGATCATCGCCTGCACGCAATCCGGGAACGCGGCCCGGCTGCTCGCGCGGCACCGGCCCCGGCACACGATTCTGGCCCTGACGCCTCTGCCGGAAACCTACCGCCGGCTCGCTCTCGTCTGGGGGGTCACTCCGCTCCGCATCGAGATGCCCGAGTCGACCGATGCTCTGATGGACTCCATACCGGAGCTCGCCCTCTCGACCGGCCTCGTCTCGCGAGGCGATCGGATCGTGATCACCGCCGGAATTCCGATGGGGGTCTCGGGCAGCTCGAACTCCGTCAAGGCGGCGATCGTCGAGTAGGCGGCAGGCCGTGCCAATTCGGCACGGCGCATCTGACGGAGTTTCGTGCTCTCATCCGCCCGGAGGAGCCATGACGCCGTACTTCGCGTTTCTGCTCTCGGTCTTTTCCACCGCGGCGCCCGTGCTCGCGCAGACTGCGGGGCCCGCCCCCGCCGCGGCCGCACCCGCCGCCTCCGTGGAGACGTGCCCGCGGATCGACGTTCCTTACACACAGCTCCAGCTCGCCAACGGGCTGAACGTCATCCTCCATGAAGACCACACGGTCCCCTTGGTCGCGGTGGACGTCTGGTTCCGCGTCGGGTCCGCGCGAGAGAAACCCGGCCGCACCGGCCTCGCCCACCTCTTCGAGCACATCCTGTTCGAAGGCTCCTCCCACGTGAAGTCGGGCGAGTTCGACAGGCTCCTCGAGAGCGCCGGCGGCGACAACAACGGATCGACCAACAACGACCGCACGAACTACTACGAGGTGCTTCCCGCAAACGCGCTGGATCTGGCCCTCTTTCTAGAGTCCGACCGGATGGGGTATCTCCTCGAGGTCCTGTCTCCGGCGCGCGTCGATCAGCAGCGCGACGTCGTGAAGAACGAGCGCCGCGAACATATCGAGAACCAGCCTTACGGCCTGGCGTCGATTCGGATCGAGGAAGAGGTGTTTCCTCCCGGCCATCCGTATCACTGGCCGGTGATCGGCTCGATGGAGGACCTGACGGCCGCGACGCACGAGGACGTGGCGGGTTTCTTCCGCAGCTTCTACTCGCCCGGGAACGCGAGCCTTGTCGTTTCGGGAGACTTCGAGACGGCGGATGCGCGCCGCCGGATCGAAAGCTGGTTTTCCGACGTCCCGGCGGGGACGAAGCCGCCGGTGCTCTCCGCCGCGCCCGCCGTGCTGACGTCGGAAAAACGCGTGACGCTCGAGGACCGCGTCCAGCTTCCCCGGCTGTACATGGCCTGGATCACGCCGGCCCATTTTGCGCCGGGGGACGAAGCCCTGGACCTTCTCTCGAGCGTTCTCGCCTCGGGGAAAAACTCCCGGCTGTACAAGCGGCTCGTTTACGACCTGCAGATCGCCCAGGACGTTTCGGCCGTGCAGGACTCCCGCGCGCTCGCGTCCATGTTCCTGATCGCGGTGACGGCCCGGGAAGGGCACCCCTTAACCGAGATCGAGCGGATCGTGCAGGAGGAACTCGATCGCGTCAAGCGGGAGCCGCCGACCGCGCGGGAGCTCGAGCGCGCCGTCAACCAGTACGAGGCGGGCTTTTACCGGTCCCTCGAGCGCAATCGCGACAAGGCGGACCTCTTGAACGCCTATGACATGGAAACGGGGCGGCCCGATTACTTCAACGAGGACCTGACGCGTCACCGTGCGCTCGACGGCCGCGACGTGCAGAGCACGGCGCGGAGGCAGCTTCCCGACGACGCCCGCGTCGTCTTGAGCGTCGTGCCTGCGGGAAAGCCATCGCTGGCTGCTACGAAGGAAGTCGCGCGATGACACGCCGCGCCCCGACCGCACTCGGCGCCGCGGTCCTGCTCGGGACTCTGGTTCTGCTCGGCCCACCGGGCTCCGCGGCCGCGGCGCCCGACCGCTCGAATCCGCCGCAGCCCGCGCCTCCACTCCCGCTGCGTCTTCCGGAGACGTCGCGGCTCCAGCTCTCAAACGGGATTCCCGTATTTCTCGTGGAGCGTCACAAGGTGCCGCTCGCGCAGGTGCTCGTCATTCTCCGGGGAGGCGCGTCCGCGGACCCCGCGAACCGTCCGGGGCTCGCGAGCCTGACCGCCGACCTGCTCGACCGCGGAGCGGGAAGCCGGTCCGCTCTGGAGATCTCGGACCTCGCCGACACCCTGGGAGCGGCGCTCGAAGCCGACGCGGGATGGGACACGACCACCGTAGGAATCAACGTTCCGGTGGCGCGTCTCTCAGATGCCATGGCTTTGATCTCCGATCTCGTCCGCAACCCGACCTTCCCGCCCGAGGAGCTCGAACGGGTGCGTCAGGAGCGCCTGACCGGAATGCTCCAGTGGAGAGACGACCCCGCGGAGATCGCCGCCGCGGCGTTTGTCCGCGCGGTCTACGGCCGCCACACCTACGGACGGCGGCCGGAAGGGAGCCCCGCGTCGATTCGGAGCGTCACTCGCGACGAGGTGCGCCGCTTCCACGCCGCGCGCTACACTCCGGCCGCCGCGGCGATCGTCCTCGTTGGAGACGTGCGCGCCGCCGAGGCGCTGCCTCTCTTGAATCGGGCCTTCGGGTCCTGGGCGGCGAGCGGGGCCGCCTCTGCCGTTTCGCCGCCGGCGGCCGCCCCACAGCTCTCGGGAAGGCGCGTGATCCTCGTCGACAAGCCGGAAGCCCCGCAATCGCAGATCTGGATCGGCCGAGTCGGTCCGCCGCGGTCGACCACCGACTACTTCCCGCTCCTGGTGGCGAACACGATCCTCGGCGGGTCTTTCACCTCACGCCTCAACCACAACCTGCGGGAGACGAAGGGGTACACCTACGGTGCGTTTTCGCAGTTCGATTACCGGATTTCGACCGGTCCCTTTCTCGCCTCCTCCGCGGTCCAGACCGACAAGACGGGCCCTGCGCTGACCGAGTTCTTCCGGGAGCTCGAGGCCATCCGCGAAGAGATCCCGGCGCCCGAGCTCGAGCGCGCGAGAAATTACGCGGCGCTCCGATACCCCGCGGGATTCGAGACGGACGGCCAGGTCGCGGGGCGCGTCCGCGACCAGTTCGTCTACGGCCTGCCCGACGACTACTTCAACACCTACGTCGGACGAATCCAGGCCGTGACGGCGGCGGACGTCCGGCGGGTCGCTCGGCAGTGGATCGACCCTCGTCGTTGCGCGATCGTGGTCGTCGGCGATCGGCGCAGGATCGAAGCGCAGGTCGCCGCCCTTCACCTGGGGCCCGTCACCTTCCTGTCGGTCGAGGACGTCCTCGGCGGCCCGGGAAAGTCGTCAAGGCCGTGAGACACGGGACTCGACGGGTATGAGCCCGATCCCGAATCCGGGCGTCCGGCGGCCGCCGCCGCGCAGGCGGCAGAAGCGCCCGCGGCGCCGGAGCAAGGCGTGGAACATCGCTCTCGGGGTCGGATTCTTCATCCTGGGGGTGATCGGCGTCCTGTTGCCGATCGTCCCGCAGGTCCCCTTCTTCATCATGAGCGTTCTCTTTTTCTCCCTCGTCTTCCCTCCTCTGCGCCGGGCGCTCCGCCGGTTCCTGCACCGGCATCCGAAGATCGCTCACGCATACAAGAAGTGGCGGGACAAGGCGCGCAGGAAGCGCCAGGATCTGATCCGCCGTGAGAGGGAGTTCTTCGGGCAGGAAAAAGAGGAAGACACGCCGAGGATGTGAGTTGGGCTGCGGGCTGCTTCCCTCTCCCCGCGCTCGGGGAGAGGGTCAGGGTGAGGGGGCATCTTTTTCTCCCTCGAGCGTGCGGCCATCACCACCGGGGAGGTGGCTTCTTCGCTCTCCCGCGCTCGGGAGAGGTACAGGGTGAGACAGGAAGATCTCTCTCTCCCGCTCGAGTCCTGTCAGGCTTCCTGTCCCGCCCCTCAACCCGGCCCTCTCCCCGGCGCGCGGGGAGAGGAGGGAAGACTCAATCCATCTGACGCCGCAGCACCGTCGGGATGTCGAAGTCGTCCCGGCTCGCGGAGGCGTTGGGCCCGAATCCGCCGCTGTCGTCCCCGCGCAGAAAAGGGGACCGGATCGGGCGCACTCCCGTCGGACGGGGCTGCTCGTCGTCGATCTGAAGGGCGTCCGCCGCCGCGTCGGCACGATCGAACCCCGTGGCGATCACGGTCACCTTCACGGACCCCGCCATGTTCTCGTCGTGCACGCAGCCGAAGAGAATTTCGGCGTCGGGGTCCGCCGCCTGCTGGATGATCGCCGCCGCCTCGTTCACTTCATAGAGCGTCAGGTCCGATCCACCGGTGATGTTCATGAGAACGCCCCGGGCGCCCTCGATCGACGCGTCCTCCAAAAGCGGCGACGAGATGGCGGCCTGCGCGGCATGGACGGCGCGGTTCTCGCCGCTCGCCGTCGCCGTTCCCATCAGGGCGCGGCCCATGTCCGACATGATCTTCTTGACGTCGGCGAAGTCGAGATTGATCTCGCCCGGGCAATTGATGAGGTCGGAGATCCCCTGGATCGCCTGGCGCAGCACGTCGTCGGCGATCTTGAAGGAATCGGCCAGCGGCGTCTTGTTCTCGACGAAGGACAGCAGGCGCTGGTTCGGAATCGTGATCAGGGTGTCCACGTGGTCGCGGAGCTCGCGCGCGGCGCGCTCGGCCTGGCGCATCCGCTTGACGCCCTCGAACTGGAAAGGCTTGGTGACCACGGCCACGGTCAAAGCGCCCGACTCCGCCGCGATCTTGGCGATGATCGGACCGGCGCCCGAGCCGGTGCCGCCGCCGAGACCCGCCGCGATGAAGACCATGTCGGCGCCCTTCAGCGCCTCCGCGAGCCTCTCCTGGTCTTCGAGCGCGGCGTTCCTGCCGACGTCGGGATCGGCGCCGGCGCCCAGGCCCTTTGTCAGGCGGGATCCGATCTGGAGCTTCAACGGCGCGGCGGCGCGGCGCAGCGCCTGCAGGTCCGTGTTGCAGGCCATGTAGTCGACTCCCCGGACCCCCGCGGCGATCATCCGGTTCACGGCGTTCGAACCGCCGCCTCCGATACCGATCACCTTGATCATCGCGGGCGATGCGTCGCCCTCCAGCTCGATGGAGCTCCTGCGGTTCTCGTCACCAACGAACTCGATCATGGGTTGCTCCCTCCGTCCCTTCCGCGTTCCGGCGCGTGCCTTCAGAAGAACTCTCGAAAAAACTTCGACACCGACGCCGTCACCCGGCCGACTCCCCGGCCGCGGCGACGCCCCGCCTTGTTCCGGTGCCCGTAGAGAAGCAGCCCCGTCGCGGTCGCCCACTCCGGCCGCGACACCACGTCGACCAATCCCCCCACCCCGGTCGGAACGCCGCGGCGCACCGGCCCCTCGAAGATGCTTTCCGCGACCTCCACGATCCCCTCGAGCTCCGCGCCCCCGCCCGTCAGGACGATCCCGGAGCGAATCTCCTTCTCGAGCCCGAGGCGGACGAGATCCTCGCGGACCAGGCCGAGCAGCTCCTCGGCGCGGGGCTGAAGAATCTCCGAAAGGGTGGTGCGAGGGCAGAGCTTCGGCGCGCGGCCCCCCACCATGGGCACCTCGACCATCTCGTCCTCGCCGACCGCGCTCGTCATCGCCGAACCGAACTTCTTTTTCAGCCGTTCGGCATCGGTGATCGGGGCGCGCAGCACCACCGCGAGGTCGTTGGTGAAGTGGTCGCCGCCGATCGGGATCACCGCGGTATGCGCGATCGAGCCCCGGTGATAGATCGCGACCTCGGTCGTCCCGCCGCCGATGTCCACGAGGCCGATCCCGAGTTCTTTCTCATCGGGGGTCAAGACCGCCTCGGCGGCGGCGAACTGCTCGAGGACGAGCTGGACCACTTCGATCCCTGCCTTGTTGGCGCAGGTGACGATGTTCTGGGTCACCGCGACAGGAGCCGTGACGACGTGGACGTCGGCTTCGAGACGCGCGCCGACCATCCCGACCGGGTCGGCGACCCCGTCCTGGCCGTCCACCGCGAAATCGCGCGGAATGACGTGGATGACCTCGTGGTCCTGGGGAATCTGCACCCCCCGGGCGGCGTCGATCACCCGCGCCACGTCCTCCTTCGTAATCTCGCGGTCCTTCCCCGCCACGGCGACCACGCCCCGGCTGTTGAAGGATCGGACATTCGACCCTGAAACGCCCACCCACGCCCGGGCGATCTGGACGCCTGCCATGATCTCGGCCTCTTCCGCGGCCCTCTTGATCGCCTCGATCGTGGCGTCCACGTTGACGATGTTGCCTTTCCGCGTGCCGCGGTTGGCCGAGGAGCCCTTGCCGATCACGTCCAGAGAGCCGTTGGCGTTCTGCTCGCCGATCAGGACGCAGATCTTCGTCGTGCCGATATCGCAGGAAACGAGAAAGTTTTCGGGCTTGGACATATCAGAGCACCCGCGACCGTGAGGGGTCAGGCGTGAGGGGTGAGGCGGGGACGGACTCGAGATCGGAACTCCGCCTGACGCCTGACGCCCGACGCCTGACGACTCCGCTTCGCCTGACCCCTGACGCCTCACACCTTCCGAGGTGACGCGTCCTCATCAGAGCGAGTTCCCCGCTCCGTACGCGCCCTCGAGCACGATGCGATCCGCAAAACGCAGGTCTATGGCCCGGGCCTCCCAACCTCGTCGAACGATGAGCTCGCGCGCGTTCAAGAGCGCGCGGATCTTCTCGGGGGCGTCTCGACGCAGAACACGAACCGGCCTTCTGAAGATGGAATCCATCATACCGAAACCGCCATCAGGCAAGGCAGCGATTTCCGAGAGCGCGGAGAAATACTCCGGACGCTTTTCACGAAGCTCTTCTATCAGCCCGACGAGCTCCGGCAATTGACGACGCTCGCCCGAGACGAGCACATACTCGCCACGATCCCCTCGCGCGTCGTACGATGCGATCGCCTGCCCGCGCGCGTCGAGCCAGAAGAGCCGGCCTTTCTCACGGAGCAGCGCGATGGGGCGGCGTTCCGCGACTCGAACGGCGAGTCCGTCGGGAAATCTTTTCGAAAGAGTCACTCTCTCGATCCAGGGTTCCTTCGCGAGCCGCTCCGCGACCGGCGCGAGGTCGAGCGTCACGAGATTTCGCGAGCGCCACGGCTCGAGGGCGCGCAGCACATCCTCCGTACGTGAACGTTCGTTGCCGAAGATCTCGAACCGCTGAAGGGAAAAGAGCGGGCCTCCGAGAAACTTAGAAGCGGCAAACCCGGCGCACAGGAGAACCACGAGAAGCGAGAGAGGCCGCCGCCATCGGCCTGGCTGCTTGACCTCGGCGCGTCCGCGCCGTAGAAAAACGGGCTCGCTATCCACGGCGGAGGTACTCCTCCCCGAATTTCACGATATCCCCGGCGCCCATCGTCAAGAGCAGATCGCCGGGTCGCAGGAGCCGGTCTAGCTCGCCGACAAGTTCTTTCTTCAGAGGGACATACACCACATTCGCGTGGCCGTGGGACCGCGCCGCGTCCGCGACGAGCTGGCCGGAGACTCCCGGAATCGGCTGTTCCCGCGAGGGATAGACGTCCATCACGATCGCGAGATCGGACGCGGTCAGGACACGTCCGAACTCGCCCGCGAAATCGCGTGTGCGCGAATAGAGGTGCGGCTGAAAAAGAGCGACGAGCCGGCGGTCCGGATAGACCTGCCGCGCGGAGGCGAGAGTCGCGGCAATCTCCGTCGGGTGGTGAGCGTAGTCGTCCACCACGAGAACGCCGTCTCGCTCGCCTTTGGTCTCGAACCTCCGAACGACGCCCGTGAATTCCGAGAGAGCGCGGGCGATGGTGGGAAAAGGAATCGAAAGCTCCCGGCCGACGGCGATGGCCGCCAGCGCGTTGGCGACGTTGTGGCGGCCGGGAAGGCGAAGGTGGACGCTGCCGAGCGACCAAGTCTGCCCTTCCCACACCTCGAAGGTCGTTCCCGTGGCCTGAAGATCGATTTCCCTCGCGCGCACGCTCGCCTCGGGCGACTCTCCGTAGGTGACGATACGCCGCTTGATCCGGGGCACGATTTCGCGCGCGCCCGGATCGTCGATGCAGAGCACGACCGCGCCGTAAAACGGGACCCGGTTCGCGAACGTGGCAAACGCGTCCTGGATGTCGTCGAGATCGCGATAGCAGTCGAGGTGGTCCGCCTCGATGTTCGTGATCACCGCCACCACCGGCGTCAGCTCCAGAAAGGATCGGTCGAACTCGTCCGCTTCGGCGACGAGGTAGTCCCCTTTCCCGAGCCGGGCATTCGTCCCGAGGATTCGCACCTGGCCGCCCACGACGATCGTCGGGTCGAAACCGGCCTCGGTCAGCACCATTCCCGCGAGAGACGTGGTGGTCGTCTTGCCGTGGGTCCCCGCGATCGCGACACCCTGCTTTAAGCGCATGATCTCCGCCAGCATCTCCGCGCGGCGGATCACCGGAACACCTCGTTCCCGGGCGGCGACCACTTCCGGATTCGTTTCGCCAATGGCCGACGAGATCACCACGAGGTCCGCGTCGCGTACATGGCTCGCGTCGTGCCCGTAGGCGACCCGGGCGCCGAGCTTCGTCAGGCGGTCGGTATTTTCGGACCTCTGCTGATCGCAGCCTGAGATTTCGAGGGGGGTCGAGAGCAGGAGGATTTCGGCGAGCCCGCTCATGCCGACACCCCCGGCCCCGACGAAGTGGAGCCGCCGGAGCCGGAGAAACCTCACGCCGCCTTCCCGGCCGTTTCGGCCTCGAAGAGCAGATCTGCGAGCCGGCGCGCGGCCTCCGGAGCCGCAAGGGACCTGGCCGCCGCCGCCATGCCGGCGAGCCGGGAGGGGTCGGCAAAGAGGGCCCGGATGGATTCGGCGAGGCGGCCCCCGTCGAGCGACGGCTCGTCAATCGTCCAGGCCGCGCCCGCCAGCGAAAATGCCAGAGCGTTGGCAGCCTGGTGCCCGTGAGCGGCGGCCCCGAACGGGACGAGGATCGCCGGCCGGCCGGCGGCGGCGAGCTCGGCTAAGGTCATGGCGCCGGCGCGCGAGATGACGAGATCCGCCCAGGCGAGCGGCTCCCAGAGGCGCGGCAGAAATGCTTCGAGCGACCAGCCGGCGGGGACCTCTCCGTAGAGCGCGCGGGTCGCGGCCAGGTGTCTCTCCCCGGTCTGGTGGATGACAGACAGGCCGTCGACTTTCAGGGTCCGCGACGCCTCGGCCATGGCGCGATTCAGGACGGCCGCGCCCTGGCTGCCCCCGAACACGAGCAGCCGAGCTGGGCGTCCGGCGGCGGCCTGTTCCCCGGTCCCGGCAAAGAATTCCGGACGGACCGGGGTTCCGGTGACCACGCCGGGGCGGGCCATGCGGGCGTTGGCCTCGGCGACGCCGACCGCCGTCCGCGTGGCGATGCGGTTCAGGAGGCGGGAGGCCACGCCGGGAAGCGCATCCGAGTCGTGAACGAGCGTCGGAATGCCGAGAGACCTGGCCGCCGCGAGCACCGGGACGCTCACGTACCCTCCCATCCCGGCGACCGCGCGAGCCTTGTGGCGGCGAAGAATCCGCCTCGCTTCGAAAAAACCGACCGGCAGGTTCACGAGGGCGCGCAGCCGGGCGCCTGGCGACTTCCCGACGAACCCGGAAGCGCGGATCGACTCCAGCGGGAACCCGGCTTCGGGGACGAGGCGGTGTTCGAGCCCCTCGGGCGTCCCGATGAAGACGATGGGCGCGTCGGGCCGCCGCGCGCGGATCTCGCGCGCGAGCGCAATGCCCGGGAAGATGTGTCCGCCCGTCTTTCCCGCCGCGATCACGTAGGCGCCCCCCGCAGAACTCTCTGTTTTCAGTTTTCGGTTCTCAATTTTCGACCGTGGTCATTTCGTGCTGCGAAATGTTCAGGATCAACCCGGCCGCGATCCAGGACGCGACCAGCGAGGACCCTCCGTACGAGACAAACGGCAGCGGAATCCCTTTCGTCGGAACGAGGGCCAGCACGACACTGACGTTGATGAACGCCTGGACGACGAGCAGAGCCGTCGCACCCGCCGCGAGATACGAAGCGAAGACGTCGGGGGCTCGGCGGGCGACACGAAGCCCGCGCCACGCGACGATTCCGAAGCAGACGACGACCGCGACGGCGCCCAAGAACCCGAGCTCTTCGCCCACGATCGCGAAAATGAAGTCGGTGTGCGGATATGGCAGGAAAAAGAGCTTCTGCTTGCCTCCGCCGAGGCCGTTTCCGGCGAGCCCGCCTGCTCCCACCGCGATCAGCGACTGGATCGCCTGGAATCCCGCGCCGAGCGGGTCCGCCTCGGGCTTCAAAAACGACAGAAGGCGGGCGCGGCGATAACTCGCCGAGAAAGCCAGCGCGGCGAGGAGCGGTATGAGCCCAGCCGCTCCAATCGCGAAGAACCGCGCGCGGACGCCGGCGAGCCAGAACAGGACCGTGCAGAGCATCAAATAGCAGACCGCGGTTCCCATGTCGGGTTCGAGAATCACGACTCCCGCGGCGGCCCCCGTGAAAATCAGGCAGGCCACCATCGCGCGCTCCGGATCGCCGGTGCTCTCGACCTTGCGGGCGAGCAGGGACGCGAGAACGAGCGCGAGGCCGATCTTCAGCATCTCCGACGGCTGCAGCATGACCGGCCCGAGCGGTATCCAGCGCCTCGCGTTGTTGATCGGCGGGTGAAAGAGCGCGCCGACGGAGAGCACCCACGCGGCCCCGAACGTCCCGTAGACGACCCAGGGTCTCGAGAACTTGCGGTAGTCGGTCCGGTACACGGCAAACGCGGCGATGCCGCCCGCGACGAGCGCGACTATCTGCTTGACCAGGTATCGGTACGGGGTTCCCCCGCTCTGCGCCGCGGAAACGGCCGACGCGCTGTAGATCATCACGCACCCGAAGAGAGAGAGGGCGATGAGCGCCGCGAAGAGCACTTTGTCGCTCGTGAGTTTACGAGCCATGAGAGGTTCCGGCGGCGGCCCGTGCCAGCCGCGCGAAGTGGTCGCCGCGTTCTTCGAAATTCGAATACTGGTCGAAGGACGCGCACGCCGGGGAGAGCAGGACCGTGTCGCCGGGGCGCGCAATCTCCGCGGCGCGGGCGACGGCACGATCCATCGTGCCGGCCCGCTCGGTGACGACGGAGTCCTCGAAGATCTTCTCGATCGTTTCGGCCGCTTCGCCCACGGTCAGGACGCGCCGGGCGGCGTTCTTTACGAGCGGGAGCAGCGCGGCAAAGTCCCCGTGCTTGTCGCGGCCGCCGAGGATCAGAATCACGGACGCAGGCGGGCAGCTCTCCAGCGACTTTTTCGTCGCGTCCACATTGGTCCCCTTCGAGTCGTTCACCCAGCGCACGCCGCCGGCCTCGGCCACGAGCTGGGTGCGGTGCGGCAGGCCGCGGAAACGGGTCAGCCCTCCCCGGATCGCCTCGTGCGGGACCCCGAGGCATTCCGCGGCGCAGAGCGCGGCGAGAGCATTTTCGACGTTGTGGGCTCCCGACAGCGAGAGCTCCTCCGCGCCGAGGATTCGCCTCGCCACGCCGGAGATGCCCGAGAAGATCGACCCGCTCTCGAGCCACGCCCCTCCCTCCGCCCGGCCCGTCCGGGAGAACGGGACACGGCGGCCGCGCGATCGCGACGCCGATGAGACGGGGTCGTCCGCATTCACGATCGAAAAATCCTCCGCCCCCTGGAACGCGAAGACCCGCTCCTTGGAGGCCGCGTACTCTGAAAATCCCGCGTAGCGATCGAGGTGGTCCGGGGTGACGTTCGTCAGCACAGCGACGTCCGGCGCGAACCACTCCAGCGTGTCGAGCTGAAAGGAGGACACCTCGCACACGAAGTCGCGCGGCTCCCGCTCCGAGAGGAATGTCGACAGCGGCACGCCGATGTTTCCCGCCATGGCCACGGCCCGGCCCGAGCGCCTCAGGATGTCGGCGATCCAGGCGGTCGTCGTCGATTTGCCGTTGGTGCCGGTGATCGCAACCCAGCGGTTGGTTCCCTCGACCTCCGCCTCGGCGATCTCCCAGGCGATCTCGAGCTCGCCCGACACCGGAATGCCTCGGGCGCGCGCTTCCGCCACCGGGGCCGCCGAGAGGGGAACCCCGGGCGAAACCGCCAGCCACCCGGCGCCCTCGAGGAATCCCTCCCCCGGCCCGCCGAGGAACAGCTTCGCGCCGCGCGCCCGCAGCGGCTCCACCCCTTCGAAGGCCGATTCCGGAGCGCGGTCGCCGATGGATACCTCGATGCCGCGGTCGAGCAGCGCGCCCGCGAGCGCGCGTCCGCTGCGCGCGAAACCGAGGATCGCGATCCGCTGCGGGAGCAGGCGTCCGGAAGGGAGAGGCCGCGTCATCTGAGCTTCAGGGTCGAGAGGCCGACGACCGCGAAGAGGATGGACAGGATCCAGAAACGGATGATCACCCGCGATTCGGCCCAGCCGGACAATTCGAAGTGATGGTGAAGAGGCGCCATCCGGAAGACCCGCTTTCCCGTGGATTGGAACGAAGCCACCTGCACGATGACAGAAAGCGCCTCCAGGACGAAGAGCCCTCCTACGATCGCCAGAAGCACTTCGTGCTTCGTCATGACGGCCACCGCGGCGATCCCGCCGCCGAGCGGGAGCGACCCCACGTCGCCCATGAAAACCTCGGCAGGATGACAGTTGAACCAGAGAAAACCGAGAGAGGCGCCGACGATCGCTCCGCAGAAGATGGCGAGCTCGCCGCTCTGCGGGACGAACGGAATCTGAAGGTACCGGGCGGCGACGGCGTTGCCGGTGACGTACGCGAGGATCGCGTACGTGCCCGCCGCGATGCCTACGGAGCCGATCGCGAGTCCGTCGAGGCCGTCGGTCAGGTTGACGGCGTTCGACGCCCCGACCAGCACCGTGGCCACGAACGGCAGGTATAAAACGCCGAGGTCGAGCACGAGACGCTTTAAAAACGGGAAAGTGACGACGGTCGAGATGCTCCCGTGGCCGGCCCACTGGCGGATCGTCCAGGCGATCGCGAGCGCCACGAGGATCTGTGGAAGCAGCTTGCCCCGACCGGTCAGGCCGAGATTCCGCCGCCGGGTGAACTTCACGAAGTCGTCGGCGAACCCGACGGCGCCGAGCGCGATCATCGTCCCGAGCGCGATCCAGACAAAACGGTTCGAGAGGTCCATCCAGAGCAGTGTCGCGACGATGACGGCGAGGAGAATGAGAAGGCCGCCCATCGTCGGGGTCCCTGCCTTCGAAAGATGGGACTTCGGGCCCTCCTCGCGGATCGACTGCCCGATCTGACGACGTTTCAGGAGCCGGATCATCGCCGGTCCGAGGGCAAGGGCGAGAAGAAGCGCCGTCACCGCGGCCATCGCCGTCCGGAACGTGATGTATCGGAAGACGTTGAACGCCGGGACGGACCGGGCGAAGGGGTGCAGGAGGGAATACAGCATCAGAGACTCGTGAAACGGGAAACGGAAAACAGGAAACGTTTCGGCCCCGGCGCTTCGACCCTGACTCCGCTCAATGCCGCTCCTTCATTCGTTTCCCGTCTCCCGTCTCTCGTTTTCCGGCCCCCGTCCCCGCCAGCCTCGTCACCGCCCGATCGAGGCCCACGCCGCGGGACGCCTTGAAGAGCACCGCATCCCCCGCGGCGAGCATCGGGTCGAGAAGCGCGGCCGCCTCTTCGGGGTCCCGAGCCTTGGCGACTCGCGCTGCCGGGAATCCCGCTTCGATCGCGCCCTCCCCGATGGCGGACGCCCGGGACCCGACGCAGAGAAGATGATCGGCGCGGCCGACGGCATATTTGCCCGTCTCGCGGTGCCACCAGCGCTCCTCCGGCCCGAGCTCCAGCATGTCGCCGAGCACGGCAATTTTTCGGGTACCCCGCAAGAGCTTCAAGGTGTCGAGCGCCGCGCGCATCGAGGGCGGGCTCGCGTTGTACGCATCGTCGTAAAGGAGGGCGCCGGACGCGTGCCGGCGAAACTCGCCGCGGTGAGGCGCGGCCGCGAGCTCCGCGGCCGCGGCGACGCAGTCTTCGGGCGTTGCGCCCGCCGCGAGGGCGACAGCCGATGCCGCGAGGTAGTTGGCGACCTGATGCAGGCCCGGCACGGACAGCCGCGCCATCGCGGTGCCGGAGGGCGTTTTCAGCCGGAGCGAGGACCCGTTCTCGTCGAGCACCACGTCCTCGACGGTGACATCGGCGCCGGCCGACCGGCCGAAACGCAGAGTCCGACCCGACCAGGCCGTCGCCAGGCGCTCGATGCGTTCGTCATCCCCGTTGATCACAAAGACGCCGTTTGACTTCAGCCCTTCCAGGATTTCGCCATTCGCGCGCGCGACGCCGTCTAAGGACCCCAGGAATTCCAGGTGTTCGGCGGCGATGACCGTGATCGCCGCGACGTCCGGCTCGAAAGTGCGCGAAAGCCGGGACACTTCTCCCACCGCGCTCATCCCCATCTCGCCGACCATCCACTCGGGGCTTCGCGGGAAGTTCAGGACCGACATCGGGAATCCGATCGCGCTGTTCTGATTGCCCGGAGTTTTCTCGACCGTATGCCGGCGTCCCAGGATCGCCG
Organism: Thermoanaerobaculia bacterium; assembly: GCA_038253555.1. Lineage (GTDB taxonomy): Bacteria > Acidobacteriota > Thermoanaerobaculia > UBA5066 > Gp7-AA6 > JALYUA01. Next base: position 4,703 of record JBBSGZ010000021.1, on the reverse strand, counting down.
CCGCAAACTCCTTCGTCGTGGTCTTGCCGACCGAACCGGCGACGGCCGCGAGCTTGAAGCCGGCCTCGCGCTTGATCGCGCCACCCAGCCGAAGGAGCGCCTTTCCCGGGTCCGGCACGACGAGGACCGGAACACCCGCGGGGAGCCCCGCGGGAACGCGGGAGCCGAGTACGGCGGCGGCCCCGGAAACGGCGGCCTGGAGCGCATAGTCGTGTCCGTCCACCCGCCCTCCCGCGATCGCGACGAAGAGATCCCCCGGACGCACCTTCCGCGAATCGACAGCCACGCCCGAGAGCGCGGCATCCGCCGCGGCTGGAATGTTCAGAGCCGCTGCCGCTCTGGAAACCGAAAAGTTCATCTCACCGCCGGCCGCCGGCAAGCTCCGCGGCGATCTCCCGGTCGTCGAATGGCAGTTCCTCCGAGCCGATCACCTGGGTCGACTCGTGGCCCTTCCCGGCGATGACGACGACCGTCCCGGTGTTGGCGAGGTCGATGGCGGCGCGGATCGCGTCGCGCCGGTCGACGATCCGCAGCGCCTTCGTCGCCCCGGAGGCCGCGAGGCCCGCCGCGACCTCCGCCAGAATCACCTGCGGATCCTCCGAACGCGGATTGTCGGAGGTGGCGATCGGGATGTGGGCCAGCCGTCCGGCGATCTCCCCCATCGGAAACCGCTTGCCGCGGTCGCGGTCGCCGCCGCACCCGAAGACCAGAATGATCTTGCGGTCCGTCAGCTCGCGGACCGCGAGCAGCAGCCTCTCGAGAGCGTCGGGAGTGTGCGCGTAGTCCACCAGAATGCGATAGGTCTGGCCCGCTTCCACCGGTTCGAGCCGGCCAGGCACCCGCAGTACGCTCGCGCAGCCGGCGGCAACTTCTCCTTCGGAAAGTCCCAGGGCGAGCGCGGCGGCGGCCGCGGAAAGAAGATTGTCGACGTTGAACCGCCCGAGCAGCGGCGAGCTCACTCGAAAAGAGGCGCGGTCGGGCCGGGCGAGGTCGAAGGAGGTTTCGGCGAGGTCGCACCGGATGTTTTCCGCGCGCATGTCCGCCGGCGCCTTCCGCGACGACGTCGTCACGACCGGCCGCGCCGCGGCGGCCGCGAGGCGGGGCCCCCAGGGGTCGTCCACGTTGACCACCCCGGCCGCGCCCGGTTTGCGGAGGGAAAACAGCATCGCCTTGGTCTCGAAGTACTCCTCCATGTCGCGGTGGAAGTCCAAGTGGTCGCGCGTCAGATTGGTGAACACGGCGACGTCGAACCGGCACCCCGCGACACGGTCGAGCGCGAGCGCGTGGGAGCTCACCTCGATCGCGGCCGCCGGCACACCCGCGTCGACCATCTCGGCGAGGAGCTCCTGAAGCACCGCAGCGTCCGGAGTCGTCCGCGCCGCATCCGTATCGCGCCTCCCCGTTCGGTAACCCACAGTCCCGATGAAACCCGCGCGGCCGAACCGCTGCTCCAAGAGCGCCGCGAGAAGCGTGGCCGTCGTCGTTTTTCCGTTGGTCCCGGTGACGCCGGCGAGCACGAGCTTTTCACTCGGGTTGCCGGCAAGCTCCGCTGCGGCGAGGGCGAGTGCCTTCCGGCTGTTCCCGACACGCACCCAGGGCACGAGCGAACCCGAGGGAGCCGGGTTCTCGGAAACAATCGCGGCCGCCCCGCGCGCCATGGCTTCGGGGACGTGGGCCGCGCCGTCGCTCTTCTCCCCGCGGATGGCGACGAAGAGATCGCCGGGATGGACGGCCCGCGAGTCATGCGAGACGCCGGAGACTTCCACCTCCGGAGCCGCCCCGTCGATTCTGGCATCCGGAAGGACCGCAAGGAGATCCATCAGCTTCAAGGACGAAAGGGACTCGAGCTCGTCTCCTCGCGGCCGCCGACGGCGCGCGCGACCGACGGGACCGATTCCGAGAGGTTCAGGATGGCCACGTCACCCGGTTTGAACGGCGATCCGGGCCCCGGGCTCTGCGACGTCACGAATCCGGCGCCGTGAAGTTTGATGGCGACCCCGATTTTTGCAAAGAGCGCGAGCGCCTGCCGCGCCGACAGCCCCGAAACGTCCGGGATCTCGCCGGCGATGACGCGCGGGTCCCTCAACGGAGCGGAGACCGGGACCGCCTGCCGGCTCGACGCCGGGACGAGGCCGGCCGGATATCGAGCCGGGAGCGACGCCAGCACCGTCGAAGGCAGCCGCTGCTCCTCGGGTGCGACACGGAGAATCCCGAGGGCCTGGGAAACGATCCGGGAGAAGAGGGGCGCGGCGACGGCCGCGGCGTAGTACTTGCCCTGCGGCTCCTCGACGACGACCACGCAGACGATCTTCGGATTTTCCGCGGGGGCGAAACCGACGAAGTTGGGGACGTGCCGCCCGCGCTGGTAGCCGCCGGGGCCCGCCTTCTGCGCGGTCCCCGTCTTTCCTGCGACCGAAAAGCCCGCGATCGCCGCTTCGGCACCCGTCCCATTCTCGACGACGCCGACGAGCATCTCCCGCATCTCCCTCGCGGTTTTTTCCGAGATGACCCGGACGGGCGGCGCGGACGTCACGCGCTCCTCGCGGCCGTCGGGACGGGCGAGCCGCGTCACGAGCCGGGGCTGGACGAGAAGCCCGCCGTTGGCGATGACGGAGGCGACGCGCACGAGTTGCAGCGCGGTCAGGGAGACTTCCTGTCCCATCGAAATCGACGCGTTGGACAGGTAGGACCAGCGCGACAGCGGCCGGAACGTTCCGGAAGCCTCTCCGGGGAGGTCGATGCCGGAAGGCTTGCCAATCCCGAAGCGGCTGGCGCCCTCGTAGAGTCTCTGCGCGCCCAGGCGCAGGCCCACGCGGATGATCCCGACGTTTGAGGAATGCGCGAGCACCCCCGCGAGTGTCAGCGCGCCGTAGTCGTGGTGCTTGTCCTCGTTGATGGTGACGTTCCCGATCCGGACGGAGCCGTGCCCCGTGTCGATGACTTCGTCCATTCCGATGACGCCGGCTTCGAGCGCCACGGAACCCGTGACGACCTTGAAGGTCGATCCCGGCTCGTAGGCATCCGCGACCGCGTGGTTCCGGCGCGTCTCGGCGGGATAGTGACCGTACTGGTTCAGGTCGAAACCAGGAGCGCTCGCCATCGCGAGGATCTCGCCGTTGGAGGGATCCATCAGGACCACGCTGCCCGAGCGGGCGTGCAGCTCCGACAGCGTGGCCGACAGCTCCCGCTCCGCGGCGTACTGGATCCCGGAGTCGAGCGAGAGGGTCAGCGTGGCCCCTTCCTGTTCGGCGCGTACCCCGGGCGCCTCCGACTCGCCGTATGTCGAATGGCGGGCGTCCTTGAACGCGACGATGCGGCCGGGCTTGCCTCGCACGGACGATTCGTAGGAATACTCGATGCCCGCGAGGCCCGTGTCGTCGGTCCCGACGTACCCGAGCACGGACGCCGCGAGGGATCCCTTGGGGTAAAAGCGTTTGGTTTCGGGCACCAGATGAATACCCGCCAGCTTCAGCGCGCGAACGCGATCGGCCGCGGTGGAATCGATCTTGCGGGCGACCCAGACGAATCCCTTGTCGGAGCCGAGGCGGGCGAGGATCGGGCCCGCGGGAACCCCGAGGGCCGCCGCGAGGCTGCGTGCCGTCGCGGTGCGCCGGACGACCTCGTCCGGTACGCCGTAGATCGAAGACATCTCGACGGACACCGCGAGCTCACGCCCTTCCCTGTCGAGGATCGCTCCGCGACGGGGCGAGATCTCGATCTGCTTCTCCTGCTGCCGCTGCGCCCTCGCCCGGTATTTCGCTCCGTGGGCGAGCTGCAGCTCTGCGAGGCGCCCGACCACGACGAATCCCCACGCGAGCAGAAACACGGCGAACAGATTCCGGCGGCGACGCGGAAAAGGACTCACCTGCCGGCTCCTTCCACATACTCGACCTGACCGGGACGCGGCGGCCTCAGCCCTTTTCGCGCGGCGGCGGCCGAGACCCGATCGGGCGCAGAAGCCAGCGCGAGCTGCGCCTTGAGCCTCCGGGTCTCCTCGGTCATTTGCGTGAGGGTGCGGGCGTGCGCTTCTCGCGCGTACCCGACCCGCACCGTTTCCACGTGGAGGGCCGCATACACCAGAAACGCGCACGCAATCGGCAAGAGGGCCAGGACGAAAGCGGCGAGCTCCTGTCCGCGGTGACGGTCGCGCTCGCGCGTCAGATGCAGGTTCTGAACGCGTTTGGACTGCGAGTAGACGACCGAGCTCATCTCAGACCTCCGCGATCTTCTCCGCCACGCGCATGCGGGCGCTGCGGGACCTCGGGTTCTCCCGAGTCTCCGCTTCGGAGGCGAAAATCGGCTTGCGCGTCAGGACCCGGAGAATCGTCCGCGCTCCGCAGACGCACGTGGGCAGCCGCGTCGGGCAGACGCACACTCCCGAGTCGCGCTTCAACGCTTCCTTGACCATCCGGTCTTCGAGGGAGTGGTACGAGAGGACGCCCAGCCGGCCGCGCGCGTTCAAGTGCACCACCGCCGCAGCAAGGAATCGCGACAGGGCGACGAGCTCCTGGTTCACTTCGATGCGGAGCGCCTGGAACACCTTCGTCGCCGGGTCGATCTTTTCGCGCGATCCTTTCGCGTTCGCCACGATGCGGGCGAGCTGCCGGGTGGACGTGATCGGGGCTGCCGTTCGCTCCGAAACGATCCCTCGCGCGATCTTGACCGCCATCCATTCCTCCCCGTAGTCGCGGAAAATCCGCGTC
>JBBSGZ010000020.1:0-37282 GCA_038253555.1 Thermoanaerobaculia bacterium | reverse complement strand
CGGGCCCCACCGCGGGGCGCGCACGCGCCGGGAGCCGGGCGGTCCCCCCACCCGGCGCCCCGCCCGGCGGTGCGTTCGCCCGCAGGCGACCGCAGGTCCCGCAGTGAGCGAAGGCGACGTTTAAAAGTCCGACGCCGCGAGCGCGATGTCGGCGTTGCGCCAGGCGCCCTCGAAACGCCGTTTCACGGCGGAGGCGGCGTTCGTCTTTCGCTCCGCTTCCAGGCTGCGCGCGAGCCCGAACAGCGACCAGCCATTTTCCGGGTTGCGCCGCAGGTCCTCCCGGTAGACGCGCTCGGCTCGGGCGGCGTCTCCGGCGCGGAGGAGAAGTGCCCCGAGCGCCTGGCGGACGGGGAAATGCCAGTCCGGAGGCTCCGAGTAACTCAATGCATCCTCCGCGGCGGCCGCCGCGGTCAGGTCTCGGATCGCGTCCTGCGGGCGATCCTGGCAGCGGGCGATCCTCGCGGAGAGAACGAGGCGGGCGACGTTTACGAGCGCACGCGCGGAGTTCAGGCTTTCCCTCGCCTCCGCCGGGATCGCGGCGGCGAGACGTTCGAGCTCGCGGCTCTCGAGGCCGGCATCGCCTGGCCGGTCCATGCCGGCCAGCGCGATCCCGCGGGCATAGTGGTGGATGGCGTTCGCAAACGGGAAGTCCGCGGGAGGCGCGGGCTCTTCGAGCACGGCGGCCCAGTGGCCAAAGCGCACCTGGGTCAGGATCGGGTAGGTGAGCAGAATGTCAAATCCCGGCATCGCGCGCAGCATATCGACGGGTACCGCGGCCACGGTGTCCCGCGCCGCCTTCAGGGCCTCGCCGCTGCGTCCTTCCATCATCGCCGCCGCCCAGAGGAACTGGTGATTGTGGGCGATGTACATCTGGTAGATGTCGCGGTGGCCCGCCGTCTCCGCGTAGCGGGCGTCGGAGACGATGGCGCGGCGGTTGGCCGCGGCCGCGTCTTCGTATCGTCCGGTGCGCATGTAGATGTGCGAGGGCATGTGCACGAGATGACCCGCGCCCGGCATCATGGACTCCAGGCGGCGGGCGGACGCGAGCGCCCTGTCGGGGCGGCGTGAGGCTTCGATGGCGTGGATGTAGTAGTGGTTCGCGCCCGGATGCGAGGGATTCCTGGCTAGCACGCCTTCGAGCTCGCGGAGGATCTCGCGGGTTCCCGGCCGCGGAACGCCGGAAAGGGTCCACAGATCCCACGGCCGAAGATTCATGAGCGATTCCGCGAAAAGCGTGGCGACGTCGGGATCGGACGGAAATTGCCGCGCCACCTGCCGCATCGCGTTTGCGTACGCCGTGTCGAGCGCCTTCTGCTGTGTCGGATCGGTCGGAGGGACTTTCGCATACCGGTTTGCCAGCGCCGCGATGAGAGCACGCTCGACGGCGCTCGCGCGGGTCGTGAGCGTCAGGGCCCGCTGTTCCGCCGCCCATGCGGCCGCCGCGCGCTCCGCGATCGCCGGCAGATTGATGTTCGACCCCTGCACGAGAGCCATGCCCCAGAAACAGATGCCGCATTCGGGGTCGAGCGAGCCCGCGTGCTCGAACGCCCGATAGGCCTCCTCGTGATTGAAGCCGTAGAGGAGCCGCAACCCCTGGTCGAAGAAAAGCTGCGCCTCGCGCGATGTCGACGAGATCGGCCGGTGGTAATCGCCGAGGTTCGAGAAGAGGGGAGGGGGACTCTGGGGATTGGCGGAAGGGGTCGTTGTCTGCCCGGATCCGATGAGCGGACACAGGAAAGAGACCGAAAGCAGAGCGACCCTCAATTTCTTGATCGGCATGTATCGAATTCTAGAACCCCGCATTTCCCCGAGAGCGGCTGCGACCGTAAGAGTCTACCTGCGGGCCCCCTCACTCGAGCCCTCTCCCCGAGCCCGGGGCGAGGGGGCAGAGCTGCGCCCCAACCGCGATGGTCGCTAAGCTCGCACCGGGAGGAGTCTCCCGACCGAAGGGAGGGAGGAGCCTCTCGGTGCGGGAGCCGCGGCGAACGAAGGGACGAGGCGAGCGGTCGAGCCCTCAGGGCGAGCCGCTCGCCGGCGCGTGAGCGCGTCCCGCAGTGAGCGAAGGCGACGTTTCTCCGCCCGTTCCGAAGAAGAGGAACGAGGCGCCTGAGAGCACCGCCAGCAGCACGCCATAGGCCGCTCCGACTCCGGTCTCCTGCATCCGCAGGCTCGAGAGGATCTCGATTGAAATCGGCCGGGTGTCGAACGTGTACAGCACGATCGAGACGACGAAGTCTCCGAGGGACGTGATGAAAGCGATCGACGCGCCGGCGGCGAGGGCGGGCCGCAGGAGGGGCAGGGTGATCCGGAGGAGCCGCCGCGTTCGGCTGGCGCCGAGAGACGCGGCGGCTTCCTCGAGAGCCGGGTCGAGCTGCCGCAGCCCGGCGAACGACGCGCGGCCGGTCAAGGGCAGATTCCGCACGAGGTACGCGAGCGGCAGGATCGCCGCCGTGCCGATCAAGACGAAACGGCCCGCCCAGGGAGCGCGCACGGAGAACGTCGCCGCGAGAGCGACGGCAAAGACGGTCCCCGGCAGCGCCCACGGGATGGCGAGAAGCGACTCGAGCGCCGGGGCAAAGCGGCTGCGTCCCCGGACGGCCGTCCAGGCGGCGGCAAATCCGAGCACGATCGCGATCGCGGTCGAGACCGCCGACATCCAGAGCGAATTGACGATCGGCCGGAGCCGCTCGGTCTGCGAGAACACGGACCCCCAGTTGGAAAACGAGAGGGCCGGCGGGAGGGCCTCGACGGTCCACGTCCCTGGCGGCACGAAGGACACCAGCAGCAGCATGGCGTGCGGAAGCAGCAGGACGGCGGCGAAGATCCATCCGGCGGCGGCGACGAGTCCCCCGCGCCGGAGCCGGCGGCGGGCGGGCGCCGCGCCCCGGATCGCGCCGGAGACGACGCGCCGCTTTTCGGCCTTCTGCAGGAAGACGAGTCCCGCGAGCGCGATGACGGCGAGCGCTACGGTTTCGACCATGGCCATTTCGGTGTCGCCATTCAACCGCGAGAAGACGATCTGAGTCGTCATGACTCGAAACGTTCCACCGATCAAATACGGAGCGGAGAAGGAAGAGAGAGACGTCATGAACGTCAGGAGGGCGGCGCCCACGAGCGCAGGCCTCAGAAGGGGGAGAGTGACTCTTCGGAGGGTTCGAGAACGGCCGGCACCCAGGGAGGCCGCGGCCTCCCCGAACGCGGAATCGAGGCGCGCGAGCCCGGCGCGGGTGAAGAGGTAAAAATAGACGAACATCGTGTAGGCGTGGACGAGCAGGATCGCCGCCGGGCCGGAGAGCCGCCACGGGGGTTCGGTCGAATGCGTGACGCTCTGCACGGCGCGCGCGACGACCCCGCTTTCCCCGTAAAGAAAAAGGAATGCGAGCACCCCCACGAGCGGCGGCAGCACGACGGGGAGGGCCACGAGGGTGCCGAGGACGCGCCGGCCCGGAAAGTCCGCCGTCTCGAAAAGGAAGGCGAGCGGGATCCCGATCGCGGCGGAGAGGACGACGGTCGCGAGAGAGATCCAGACGCTCGCCCAGAGCGCCTGCCACTCGTCCGGGCGCCGCCCGAATTCCGCGAAGTGACGCAGCGTCCAGTTCGGATCTCCGAGCGCCTCCGCCAGGGTGAGGAGAAGGGGATAACAGACGAGCCAGGCGAGCAGCAGCGTGAAAAGAAGACCGGCGGGCCGGGTCCGCCTCATGAGGCCGCCTCCGGCGGGTAAGCGCGGGGCAGGGGCGCGTCCCGCGCAGGAAGCACTCCGACCCGGTCGCCGGGCTTCGCCGCGTCGGCCGACGCGAGCACCTCCGCCTCGCCGATCCCGGCGAGCTGGACCGTGTAGAACGCGACGCGACCCGCGTACCGCCGCTCGACGACCTCGCCGGCCAGTGCCCCGCTCTCCGCCGGGGAGGCCAGCGCCAGGGCCTCCGGCCGCACCACGAGATCCGCGAGTCCGCCCTCCGCGACTGTCCCGCCGGCGGCGGCCGGCCACCGGATGCCGCCCGGGAACTCCGCCGACGCGGCGCCGTCCGCTCCCCCTCTCCAGCGGGCGGGAAGGACGCTCGAGCGCCCGATGAACGTGGCGACGAAACGCGTCGCGGGCTTCTCGTACAGCTCCTCGGGGAGGCCGACCTGCTCGAGACGCCCCTGGTGGAGCACCGCGACCCGGTCGCCGAGCTCGAACGCCTCCTCCTGCTCGTGCGTGACGAAGAGGGTGGTGATGCCGACCCGCTGGATGACGCGCTTCAGCTCGCGGCGCGTGCGGTCCCGGAGGGTCGGGTCGAGGTTCGAGAGCGGCTCGTCCAGGAGGAGGACGCGCGGGCGGGGTGCTAAGGCGCGCGCGAGCGCCACGCGCTGCTGCTGTCCGCCCGAGAGCTCCGTCACGCGGCGGCCTTCGAAACCCGCGAGGTCGACCCCCGCGAGCGTTTCGCGCACGCGGCCCGGCGCGTCCGCTTTCGAGATGCCGGCGGGCTCCAGGCCGAACGCGACGTTTTCTCCGACGCTCATGTGCGGGAAGAGGGCGTAATGCTGGAAGACCATCCCGAAGCGGCGCCGCTCCGGCGGGGTGGCGGTCACGTCCTCTCCGGCGACGAGAATGCGCCCGGCGTCCGGCGTCTCGAATCCCGCGACGAGGCGCAGCACGGTCGTCTTTCCACTCCCGGACGGACCCAGAAGAGCCACGATCTCGCTCTGACGCACGGAAAGCGAGACGCCGCGAGTCACAGGCTGCGTTCCGAAACTCTTCTCCAGCGACTGGAGCTCCAGCTCGACGGTCATCGTGCGTAGGAGATTACCGGAGTGCCTTCACGCCCCGATCCAGTGACTGAAGGAAGATCTGCGCTCCGATGAGGTTGGCGATCGAGGCCATCGGGGTGCCGGCGCCTCCGATGGTGACGCCGTAGAGAAGGCCCTCGAAACCGTGCGGGCCTCGGGCGGCGGGGGCGAGAAGCAGCGCCGCCGGCACGTTCGACGTCGAGGAGGGCAAGAACTTCGCCGAGACGGATCCGGCCGGTGAGGACCTCGAACAATGCGAGGGCGGTGGAGCCGGTCAAGAGAAAGCGCTCGAAAACAAGCACCCGGAACCCCCCGGCGCGCGAGGGAGGTCGTGCCCTCCGGCACGCGGGGCTCAGCGGCTTCCGCGGCCGCGAACCTCCCGGTCCCAGGCCGACATCCAGGCGGCCCCCTCGCGTTCCAGGAGGGCCCAGTCCAGCCGCGCGGGGACGAGCTTCTGCTGGACGTCCCGGGCCCACGCGGGCAGATCGGCCGGCGCGATGTCCGTGCGCGCCGGAAGCCGGTACGCTTTCTCGGCGGCGAGGCGCTGTGCCTCCGGGCTTCCGACCCATTCGAGAAACGCCCGCGCCTGCGCCGGATGTCTCGCCCCGGCGACGATGCCGATCGCGTCGTCGATCACCGGAGTTCCGCTCGCCGGAAACACGTACGCGAGGTCCCGGCTGTGTGTCATCTCGAGGAGGACGTCCGGGAGGTCCCACACCGTGACGAGGCCTTCCCGGCGCGCGATGCGCTGGACCAGGACGGACGCGTTCATCTCGTACGACTTCGTCTGGCCATCGAGCCGCTTCAGCCAGTCGAAGCCCTGGGCCGTCGTGCCGCTTTTTTCGATCGACCGGGCGAGGATCAATCCGAAGATGGCGCGCATCGTCCCGGAGGCCAGCGGGTATCGGATGATGATCTTGCCCTTCCACTTCGGGTCGAGCAGGTCGTCCCAGTCCTTCGGCGCGTCGGCCGCGGAGACGGCGGCCGAGTTGTAAACGATGACGGCGGGAGTGCGATAAGCGCCGAAATACAGGTCGCGCGAGTCACGGGCCTCGGGCGGGATCGCGGGAGACCAGGTCGGCCGGTACGGCGCAAGCAGCCCCTCGCGCGCCCCCCGGAAGAAAATCGTATCGGGACCGCCGAACCAGAGGTCCGCCTGCGGATTCGCCTTTTCCGACCGGACGCGGTCGTAGACCTCCTGCGATCCCATGTCGAGCCAGCGCACGTCGATTTCCGGGTGCGCTTTCTCGTAGGTGCGTTCGAGCAGCCCGAGGAGATCCCGGCCGTGGGGCGAGTAGAGGACGACGGGCGTCCGTCTGTCGGAACGGCAGGCGGCCGCGGCGGCGAGCGAGGCGAGCGCGGCAAGAAGAGGAATCAGACGGACCCGAGTTCCCATCGAAGGAGCCATCAGCGGGCGCCGAGTCGGGCGGCTTGCGGCTTTTCCGGTTCGCCCCCGCGGGAGGACTGCTCGAAGGTCTCTCCCCACCGGGCGAGGAACGCGATAAGAAATCCGTGTTGACGCACCGGTTCGATCGCGACCGAGGCAAACGCCGTCGCCACCGCCACCGCTATGTGGTAGCCCTCCGACCGCGACGCGACGGCCCGCCGGTATGCGGGATGCGCTTCGTTGATCCAAACGGTGGACTCGACGAGCCGGCCGAGCTCGAGGGTCTCGGGCCGCACTTCGAACTTCAGGTTGAGCCCGTAATGACCGGGTCTCGTTTTCGAGCGTCGGCCGGTCAGGGCGTTGTCAGGCGGGGGCGGGACGCGGATATCTGTTTTTTCGGACGGCCGTTCGGAAGCCCTTGGCGGATCGTCGCGCGGATCTTCGCCTTCGGGCGGCGGCGGGACGGGTGTGATGGCCGCCATCGCGGGCATTCCCTCTCCGCGGCCGTTGCCATTCCCGACCGGAAGCCGTCTCTGGCCGCCCGAGCGCTTCTGCACCAGCGAATCGAGCAACGGATATTCCCGGCAGAGGCCTCCCAGGACGGCGGCCAGATCGCGCTCCATGGGACGGGCGCTCCGGCGCCTTTGTGGCTTCGCATCGAGGCCGTCGCCCCATCTCGTGAGCTGCGCCGCCACCGCCTCCTGAATCGCCTTGCGAAACGCGAGATAGATCGCGCCCCGGCTTCCGGTGCGGATGAAATCGCTCTTGTTCAGAGTGAGACATTCGGCGAGCGCCGGCACCTCAATTAACCCTCCCACCCGGTCGGGAGCGGCCGGAAGCACGCCCAGCCAGTCCCAGCCGCGCTTGATGATCTTTCCGAAGGTGCTCACCGCGAGGCCCCGCCTGTCGTCGGGCAAGGACGACCGGTCGCGCCAGATCTGACCGACGGCCGATGGACTGCGCGCGCGGCCGACCCGCAGGGAAAGCTGCGCGACGTCCTCCGCGCTCCAGGTCTCCTTCTCGAGGGGCGCGCGTTCGAGCCAAAAAATGATTCCGGCCGGGTAGTGTCGTTCGAGGGCGTCCTCGAATCCGACGCAGAGGAGGGGCCGGAACCGGGAACGCAGGGCGCTCTCGAGAAAGCCGCGGTCGAGCAGGGGCGAGAGGGGGTTGCGAAGCTTCAACCGCACCGCCGTTCCCGGCCCTCCGAGAAGATTTGGCGGTGCGATCCACTTCCACGGAGCGCGGTGACGCGTCGCGAGGTGCCATCGCGTGGCGACGTGGCTCTTGCCGTGCAAAGTCTCCGTCACCACCTCCTCGCTCGCCAGAAGTCCGAGCTTGATCCCGACGCCGGCGAAGCCGATCCCCTGTCCCCGCGCTTTCCCGCTGGTCGCGACGTCGTGGTAGCGCGCGAGCTCACGGCGGCGCATTCCGGACCCGTCGTCGGTGACGGTCAGAGTCGCCGTCGAAGGATCGGTCGAGAGGGTAATCCGCGTCGCGCCGGAATCGAGGGAGTTGGCGACGATTTCCGTCAGGATCGTTTCTTCCAGAGACTCGGGATACGCGTCGCGCAGGTCTTCCAGGAGGTGCAGAAGGTCGACGCGCGTTTCTCCCAAGGTCTATCGGGCTCCCGCGAAACGTCCGGCCATGGCTTCGAGCATACCGGAGCCTTTCCCCGGCCCGGCAACGCTCCGGGCTGAAGATCAGCCGATCAGTCGATCAGGAAAGGCGCTCCCCGTGGTATTCCCGGAGGAATTCCTCGACGGCGCGGCGGAAAGAGCGCGGATCGATCGCCGGGAATCGGTAGAGCGTCGGCTCGATCTCGTGAAACAGCCGCAGCAACTCGGCCGGCGTCACCAATCCCCGGCGGACCATCTCGGCGGCGTCCTGTGCGTCCTGCGGATGGCCGCGTTCGATCTTCGCGAGCGCCTGACCGTAGAGGTCATAGTGATAAAACGAGATGGCGCCCTCGCGAACGATGAACGGGCTGCGCTCCTCCCACCCGGGCAGCTCCGGGATGAATTGATCGGGCGCCGTCAGCTCCACGTTGATCTGGAGCTCCTCTTTGAGGCCGGGAAGCGCCTGTAAGAGCGGATCGCTGTCGGGAACGATCTTCAAGTCGATATCGATCGTCGACGAACGCCAGCCGAAGAGCACCGCGGTCGCTCCTCCCGCCAGATACACGCGAACGTCCTCCCGGGCTTTCGTCCCGAGACGACGGAAGAACCGCTCGATCCGGTCGCGGTCTACCGGCTCCCGCATTCCGCCGCCCGCTCGAAGCTGACGACCCGCCGGATGAGCGCGTTGTAGCGCGAGTGAGCCGAGTCCGAGTTCTCTCTCGCGAGCAGGTCGTAGAGGCGGCGTTCCGGGTGCGGGATTCCCGGCGGAAGCGAAAAGCCGGTCCGGGACAGGCGCGGCCGGGCGATCGAGACGAGAAGCGCCTCCACCGACTCGATCCCGCGCGCGAGATCGGCGCTTCCTTTTTCGATCATCTCTTCGCCCGGCAGGCTGCGTCCCACGAGCAAAGAGTATAGGCGCGAGCGCGTGCCCTATCGTCCGTGCGACCAGAGTCGGTAGGCTTCGATCCACTCCCACCCGCCCGGCTCCGGCGAAGGCAGCGGCAGGTCGAGTATCGGCACGACCTGGCGGGCGCGGCCCCGACGGCAGATGGCGACGATGTCTTCGCGGTCGTTTAAGTCGACGCGTTCGACAGTCACGGGAACCTCGAGAAGCATCGTCTCGAAGGGCATCTGGAGGTTGTCCTCGATCATGGTGAAGAACCCGACCGCCTGCTCGGATGCGCCATAGGCGTCGACGATCGCCTCCTCGACCATCGCGTCGAGCCGCGTCCGGGTCAGATGCGGCCGCGGCCTTGCTCGGTTCCCCTCAACGACCGGAAGCCGCGGACTCACACGGGAACTTCGACCGGTCGGATCAGCAAATCCTCATCCGGAATTGGTTCCCCATGCGCCTTGAGGCTTTCGAGGTAGGCCGCGATCGCTTCTTCGACGTTCGCGAGAGCCTTCGCCTCCGAGTCTCCATGCGTGTGGCAGCCTTTGAGGGCGGGGACGAAAGCGTGGAACCCGCCGTCCTCTTCACGATCGAGAATGACCGTGTAACGACGGTGTGTCATCTCGGGAGCATTCTACCCGGGGGCCAAAACCTCGATCCCCGCCCCGAGAGGATTCGCGAACCGTTTCCGTGGCTCAACCCGCAGCTGGAGAGTCGTCGTCCCCACACGAAGGCCCCGAGAGCCTGCCGGGACGACTCTCGCCGGATCAGGAAGGGCCGTCGACCGGCAGTTCTGCGCCGGAACCCGACGCTGTCCGTTGCCGGAAACGCTCGAACAGCCAATCGAGGAAGAAGTTCGAGAAGTCGCGGTCATCGGTGACCCGCTTGTAGAACTTGAAGTTCGTGTCGACCATGTCCTGGAGCCGGTCGCTGACGACATGGTCGAACGTGAGGCGGGCGTTCTCCGGGGTGTTCGCGCGGATGCTGGCGGTCAACGCCGGATCGGCGGCGAGCTTCTCCTCGAGCTGCTCGATGAACACTTTGTCCTCGTCGGTCAGGTCGGTCCCGAATCGCTCGTTGAGCTCCTGGATGATCCGCGACAGCGCCTCGAGCTCGAATACGGTCGGAGACGGCCGCTCGGCCTTCTGCGGGTCGATCTCGCGCTCACCGCGTCCGAGGGCGATGGAGCCTCCGAAAGTCTTTCGGACCCGGTAAGAATCCATGTCGATCTTCTGCTGGATCTCCCTCGGCAGCTCGCCTTTCGGCTCGGGGAGATAGCGGCGGAGCAGCCGCGCGAGGACGTAGAGCTTCTCGAGGTCCGCGTCGGCGAAGGTCAGAATCTGAGAGAGAAAGGCATAGAGGCGCACGTAGTCGGAGAGGCCGCTGCGAAAGTTGGCCTGCTCCTCTTCGGAAAGGTTCCGGAACCGGTCCACGAGCGGCGCGAGCGCGGAATAGAGCTGGTCCTGTGTCGCCTTCGGAGAGAAGTAAAGCCGCGCGAACGAATCGACGTCGACCTTTCCGTACACCTGGGAGTCCGCCAGGCGGCGTTCGAGGTCGTAGAGCAGGTTCGGATCGGTCCCTTCGGAAAGCAGCGTTTTCTCGTAATAGGGCTCGAATGCCTTCTGGATCTCGTCGGACTCGTTGGCGAAATCGAGAACGGCCGTATCTTCCTTGCCTGGATGGACTCGATTCAGCCGCGAGAGCGTCTGAACGGCGTTGACGCCCCCGAGCTTCTTGTCCACGTACATCGTGTGGAGGAGCGGCTGGTCGAAGCCGGTCTGGAACTTGTTCGCGACGACGAGGAAGCGATAGTCCGCTTGCTCGAAGGTCTTCGCCGTCTGCGCCTCGGAAACGCCTCCGTTCATTCCTGCCTCGGTGAACGTCGCGCCCTCATCCTTCACCTGCCCCGAGAAGGCGACGAGCGCTTTGTAGGGGTATCCGCGCTCCTTGAGATACCGGTCCAGCGCCAGCTTGTACCGGACGGCTGCCTGGCGGGACCGGGTGACGATCATCGCCTTCGCCTTTCCGCCGATCTGATGAGCTGTGTTCTGGTGAAAGTGTTCGACCATGATCTCGATCTTCTGGCGGACAGCGTGGTCGTGGAGATCGACGAAGGATCGCAGCAGGTAGCTCGCCTTGTCCTTCTCGTAGTGCGGGTCGTCCGCGGCTTTCTTCAGGAGCTTCCAGTACACCTTGTAGGTCGTGTAATTCTGGAGAACATCCAGGATGAAGCCCTCTTCGATGGCCTGCCGCATGCTGTAGAGACTGAACGCCTCGAACCGGCCGTCCGGCCGCTTCGCGCCGAAGAGCTCCAGTGTCCTGGGCTTGGGGGTCGCCGTGAAGGCGAAGAAGCTCACGTTCGGCTGCGGCCCTCGCTTCCTCATCTGCTCGGCGATGCGGTCCTGCAGGTCGGCTTCGTCCTCCTGATCGGGGTCGTCCTGACCCTCCGCCGGCGCCTTGACGCCGAGGACGGTCTTCAGGCCCTTCGTGCTTTCGCCCGACTGGGAGGAGTGCGCCTCGTCGACGATCACGGCGAAGCGCTTGCCGGGCAGCGCCGCCATGTCATCGGCGATCACCGGAAACTTCTGCAGCGTCGTGACGATGATCGTCTTGCCCGATTCGAGGGCCTCCTTCAACTGCCGGCTCGTCTTGTCGATGTTCTCGACGACACCTTCCGTCTGCTCGAACTGGCGGACGGTCCGCTGAAGCTGCCGATCGAGGACGCGGCGGTCCGTGATGACCACGATCGAGTCGAAGACGCGGCGGTCGCCGTCGTCGTGGAGGACCGAGAGCTGGTGCGCGAGCCAGGCGATCGAGTTCGACTTGCCGCTGCCGGCGGAATGTTCCACGAGATAGCGCTGACCGGGTCCGAGCTCCCGCGCGCTCGCGACGAGCCGCCGCACGGAGTCGAGCTGGTGGTAGCGGGGAAAGACGAGGTATCGGCGGCCCGTCTTTCGTCCCTTGTCGTCCTCCTCCTCCACCTCCTGGACGAATTGCTGAACGAGGTTTAAGACGCTGTCCCGCGACCAGACGCGCTCCCAGAGATACGAGGTCGCGTAGCCTCGGGCGGTCGGGGGCACGGGCGGGTTGCCTGCGCCGCCGAACTTGCCCTGATTGAAGGGAAGGAATCGGGTTCTGGGGCCGGCCAGCTCACTGGTGACGAAGACGAGGTCCGGATCCACGGCGAAGTGCGCCAAACATCGACGCGGCGCGAGAAGAGGTTCGCGGGGATCGCGGTCGAAGCGGTACTGGCGGATGGCGTCCTGGACTGTCTGACCGTTCAGCGTGTTTTTCAGCTCCGCGGTGAAAATCGGGATTCCATTGACGAACAGGACGAGGTCGAGGCTGTTCTCGTTCTTTTCGCTGTAGCGGACCTGACGGACGATCGTGAAGAGGTTGCCCTCGTAGAGCTTCTTGAGGTCCGCGTTCAGCCCGCTCGAAGGCCGGAAGTAGGCCAGCTCGAAGCGGCAGCCGGCGTCCTTGATTCCCTTGCGGAGCACGTCGAGCGCGCCACGAGTCTCGATCTCCCGCGCGAGGCGCTTCAAGAAACGGCCCTTCGCTTCCTCGCCGTAGTGTCCCTTGAGCTTCTCCCACTCCTTCGGCTGCGTCGCGTAAATGAAGTCCAGGACGTCTCGCGGGATGAGGCACAGGGTTCGGTCGTAATCGGACGGCGACCGACGCCGGTAGCCACCCGGCAGCGAGGAACCGTATGCCGCCAAAGGCTCCCGAAGAATCGTTGTGCCTTCCGGGCAGGCATCCGGCCCGCCCGCCAAGAGAGCACATTCGATCGCCTCTTCGAGGATTCTCTCGGCGACCTTCGGGCTCACGCCGCGCTCTCCCGGACGTCGATTTTTCCCGTCACCGCGGCAGAGATCAGGGTGGTTCGGAGTTCCTTAAGGCGGTCGATGGCGTCACGGATCGTTCCGATGAGGCGGTCAGTGCGTTCCGTTTGGACATCGAGGAAGGTTGCGATTTCGTGCTGTTCTTCCAGCGGCGGCACCGGTATCGATGCTCGCTTCAAATCACGGATGTTGATCCCCCGAATTGTCGCGCCCAAAGCGCCGGCTTCCAATTTAGCAAAGATTGCCGCCGATTTCAGCGCGAATAAAAGCCAAAGCCCGTGGGTCGCGTCGGTGTAGGCAACACGAGCCGCATCTTGCGTCAGGTTTGCTCCTTCAAGCTCTTCTGGGACCGTTGCGACTTCACCAATACTCCCTCGAATTGCGAAAACAAGATCGCCCTTTCGCAGCCGCGATCTGATGTATCCAGCCTCGATCTCGGGGCTTGTCCTGTTCAGGCTGTCCAAGCGAAGTCGTCGCGCTGAGACATCACCACCCTTGACGATCGGCACACCATCGTCGACATGAGGACCTGGAAGCACGATCCCATACATGATTCGCCGATCGAAGGGAGTCAGGTGCCAGAGTCGCTTCACTTCCCAATGCGCCAGAATCTCTCCCAGCCACTCGACGCCGGAGTCCTTCAGGGGAACGCTTGGGTCGAGGCCCCTGGTGACGGCGCGGGTGATGAGGGCGGCGCGCTTCTCCTGAAGAAGTTCGATCAGTTGCTCCTTCTTTGCCACCAGCGCGTCGATCCTTGCCGTCTCGCGTCCGAGGTAGGCTGCTATAGTCTCCTGTTCATCGTCGGGCGGCTCCACGATCGGCAGCTCTTCCAGCTTGTCCTTCGCCAACTCTTTGAAGGTACTTCCCTGCCCCAACGACTCGAGTTCAGGTCTTGCAGCAAGGACCTGATAGAAGAAGTACCTGCTCGATTTGCCCTTGAAAACGAGCGAACGACACCCTTGGTTTGTGCAGAGATCCATGCCAGCGATCGCGAGATGTCCGATCGGAGCTCGCGTCGACAGCACTAGGGACCCGACGGGCACGAGAGAAGTCCCGCAGCTCCGATAACCGGCCGTTGTGATGCGACGTCGTGAACTCAGAACTTGCGAGCCTTCGTTGTTCCCTAGATCCTCGGGAGTTACCCATGGCGTCTCTCCGTCCCAATACTCGGGAACCCCACTTTGTGGCGTCGAGCCGTTGACAACCGAGAACACGCGCTTCAGGCGAACTCCGGCCCAATGCGCCGGGATCTGCCCCAGCCATTCCACACCGGAATCCTTGTAATTCGGATACGACTTGAAACGCCGCAGGTCTGCTTTCATCGCCACGGCCCGCCGGAAGGCCAGAAGGCAGTGAATGGACTGCCGGTTCGGGCTGCTGCCATGACCGGCCCGAGAAAGTTCTCCACTATCGGGATCACATGTCCGAGAGAGTCCGGCGCCGATCGGATCGAGTTCTTTCGTATGTACGCCACCCACTGCGCTTCTTTGCCATCGATCGCCGCGAAGGCCGGCGTCAGGGCGAGCGGCGTTTCCAGCGGAATCGGGGTGCCTCGGCGCTCGAACGTCGCCCGGAGGGCTCGCGCCAGGACGGCGCCCTCGAAGGTCCCCCTCGTCGCGAGCGCGTGGATGTCGAAGAAGTCGCGCATCCGGCTGTTTGCGGCGCCAAGCGTGACCATGGCGTGAAGTTTTTCGGCGATCGCCGTCTCGGGGCGATAGGCTCGCAGGCGGGGACGCGGCAGATCGAGAAGGCTCGGGTACTCGAGGAGCTCCGGAGCGGGATCGACGGCGTCGCCAATGCCTACGTCCACCTGCACTTTGAGCCGTGCGGCGCCGAGAACCGCAACAAACGTCGCTCGCCGGCCGCCGTATGCGTCTTCGCGACGGATCGGTTCGATCCGGATGGAAGACAGGTCGAACGCGAGCCCGTCCGCCTCCACTTCGACGGACAGGATTTCTCGGAGGATCGCCGCGAGCGCGGATTCCGACAGGTCGCCGAAGCCGAGGAGGTCGGCGTCGCGGGTCGGGCGGATCGTCTCTCCGAGCCACGCCAGCATGAGCAGCGCGCCCTTGAGGATGAACCGCTCCGCGTGTGCCGAGCGGGAGAGCCGATAAAGGAAGCGTTCCGTCGCGTAGCGTGCGAGAACGAGGTTCGGGTCCATTCCGAGGTCCTTGGCGTGCCGCACGAGCCGCGTCTGGATGGACCGCGCGAGACCCGTCGTCGCCGTCGTCACGCGACGAGGGCCTCGAGATACGGCCTCATCACTTTCTCGACCCTGCAGATACGGGCGAAGTGAAAGATCTCGTCCATCGTGAAACGCCGGGCCCGCCAGCCGTCGCGCAGCGCTTCGAGCGCGACGTCGAGACCGACCTTGTTGCGGTACTTGAAGCAGTCGGCGACCGTCTTGGCGACTCCGAAGATCGGGACGTACTGGCCGTCGATCCGGTGTCGCTCGACGCCGGCGGTCAGCGACTCGCCTCCAAACCGCACGACTCGAAGCCGCGGCCACGTCAGCGACGGAGGGCGCACACGTCTGTCGAGGGCGATCCAGACTTCGTTCGGGAGCTGCGTGCCAACGTGGTGAAAGCTGAGCGCGGAAAGCAGGCAGATGACCCCGCGCGGAGTTGCGCTGGACGCAAGAGCAAGTCCGATCCACTGGTTCGGCTCTCGATCCTTGAGCCGATAGAGCCCTCTCGCGAGCCGCTCGAATCGGCCTTCTGCTACGAGACGTGTGAGCTGCTGGCTGTGGATGCCCGCGCGTGCAACGTCCCGTGCCGTAACGGCTTCGCGCCGGGCTCCCAGGCGAATAAGGCGCTCGCGATCGGTCCCGGCCATGTGTGAAAGTGTATACAATTATGAACGAATGTCAACACTTTCACACGTCGGGCGATCCGGCTTGAAACGCCGTAGTGCCCCTTCATCGCCACGTCCCTCCCCGCGGCCAGCGCGCCGTGAAGCTCTCATCGTTCGCGACGGCGCGAGCCGGGGCATGCAGGAACGCGATGACTCTCTCGCCCGTCGTCCCGAAGTCTCGAGGAGCGTCGCCGAGACTCGAGCGGTTCAGATAGCGAATCCACTGATCGGCGCGTGAAGGCTCGGAATAGAAGGCGGGCGTCAGCGCCACCGGCCACGGCGAGAACGCCGTCGAGCGGCGGCGGGAGAAGGTGGCCGAGATGGAGGCGGCGAGCGTCGCTCCCTCGAAGGTGAATCGCTCGCTCAGCACGTAGATGTCGTAGAAATCCTTGTACCGGGTGTTGGCCGCGCCGTGCGTGACCATCGCGTGGAGCTTCTCCGCGATCGTGGCTTCTCGAGGATACGCCCGGATCCGGGGCGGCTCCGCGTCGAGCAGAACGGGATAGACGACATCGAGCGGTTCCGGAACGACGATGTCTCCGAAGCCCACGTCGACCTGGAACGGAATGACCGCGCCGGCGAGGCGTGCGTCGACGTGGATCCGGAAGCCGTGGTGCTCCGCGCCGTCCCGGATGGGATCGATCGTCATCCCGTCCACGTCGAACTCGATACCGTCCCTCGGACACGGAACCGCGAAAATCTCGAGGAATCCCGCTTTCAGAGACGCCGCATCGTTTTCCCAGTAGCCGGCGAGGTCCAGGTCCCGAGTGGGACGGACGAGCGACGCGTCCCAGAGAACGAAGAGCATCGCTCCCTTCAGAATGAATCGGTCTCGCAGAGGCGAGGCCCCAAGCCTGTAGAGGAACCGCTCGGCGGCATAACGCTGAAGCGTGTGCAGAAAATTGCTGTTGCGCTTCCTGGTCGCGTCGAGGAGGCGCGCGCGGACCGACGCCGCGAAGTTCGTGACCGGCTTCGTCATGCAACCGCCGTCTCGAGATAGGGCCGGATGACGGTCGACACGCGGCAGACCTCCGCCGCGCGCACGATCGCGTCGACCGGAACGATCCGCCTGCGGAGCACGTCCTTCAGCGCTTCGAGGGCGACGTCGAGGCCGATCTTGTTGCGGTAGCGAAAGCAGTCGACCACCGTGCGCGCGGGCGAGGTGACTCGGATTCGGACCCCGAGGGCTTCGCGCGTCTCGATGCCGTATGTCAGCATCTGCGCGGAGAACCGCATCACGCGGACCGGGTACGGCAGCTGCGCCGGGCGGCGGGCCCTGCGGTCGATCGCGATCCAGATCTGATGCGGAATCTGCGTGCCGATGCCGTGCATCGCGAGGGCGGAGAGCAGGCAGACGATGGCCCCCGGGACCGCGGCAGAGATCGTCGCCACGGACTCGAGCTCGGTCGGCTCGATCGAGGAGAGACGGTAGAGGCCCGGCGCGACCTTTTCGACCGTGCCGGAAGCGACGAGGCGCTGGAGCTCCCGGAACGAGACGTCGAGCGCCGCGACGTCCTTCGGACGGAAGAACGCTCCGATCCCGGCTTTCCGAAGCCTGCGTGTCAGAGGGGGATCGCCCACGGACGAATCGTATTAAATGTATGCACTTGAATGCAAGTGTCAACATTTATTTCTCGCAACACTGAAAACAAACGACTTCAAGTGGCGTTAGTCGCCTGGTTCGGAGCCTGTCACCTCGCGAAGCATTCTCACGATGTCCTTCTCGATGTCCCGGATGTCCGCCTCGATCGCCTCCAACGCACGGGGCGGCTTGTAGCGGTAGAAGTAGCGGTTGAAATTGATCTCGTAGCCCACGACGCCGACCTCGCCGTCCTTCTCGTCGCGCCGGCTTTCGTCGATCCAGGCGTCGGGCACGTGCGGCTTGACCTCGCGCTCGAAGAACGCCCCGACGGTTTCCGACAGCGGAACGCTCTCGGTGTCGCGCAGCTCCGGATCGGGCTCTGGACTGCCGTCCCTGTCGCGGCAGATCGCGGCGGACTCGTCGCGCTCGGAGAGGGCCGAGAGGATCGCCTTGACGATCGGCGCGGCGAGCTTGAGTTTGTGCTTGCGCGCCGTGCTCTGGAGAATCTTCTCGAACTCGTCGCGATCCTTCACGAGCTTCGCGGGAAGAGCGCTGACCAGATCTCGAATCTTCTGCTGCTCGACGCGGCCTTCCTCATGCTCTTTGACTCCCGCCGCGCCCTTCTTATTCGATTGCGCGAGAGCGAGGAACCCCTTCCCGTCTTCGAGGCGGGCAATGCGCTCGGGCGCCGCCTGGAAGTTGAGCCGAAGCGGCCGTTCGACGGTGATTTTCCGGAACCCGAAATGGGTGGTCGGAAAGATCTTCGAAACGACGACGTCCTCCTCCTGTCCGTCCACGGCGACGCGGCGGGTGTCCCCGTCCTTGAACCCGTTCAGGATCTTGAGAATGTCCTCCGCTTTTTCGGGCGGGATCTCGCGGCGTTTATCGCCGAGGCTCTTTCGCATCGGAGTCCAGAACGACGTGGCGTCGATCATTTGGATCTTACGCTCGCGTTTCGTCGGCTTGCGGTTTGTCAATACCCAGACGTACGTCGCGATGCCGGTGTTGTAGAAGAGCTGCTCGGGAAGGGCGATGAGCGCTTCGAGCCAGTCGTTCTCCAGGATCCAGCGGCGGATCTCGCTCTCTCCGCTCCCCGCGTCTCCCGTGAAGAGCGGCGATCCGTTCATGATGATCGCGATGCGGGAGCCGTCCTTCTTGGGATCCTTGCGGTGCGCCAGCATGTGGAGCAGGAACAGGAGCTGGCCGTCGCTGATCCGCGGGAGTCCCGGAGCGAAGCGGCCCGCGACGCCCCGTTCGTGGTCTGCCCGCACGGCCTCCTCGTCGCGCTTCCAGTCCTTTCCGTAGGGAGGGTTCGCGATCAGATAGTCGAACTTTCGCGACGCGAGCCGGTCGTTCGAGAGCGTGCTCCCGAAGGCGATGTTGTCGGCGTCGCGCCCGGTCGGGTCCTTCATGAAGAGGTCGGATTTTGAGACCGCCCAGGTCTCCGGGTTGACCTCCTGGCCAAAGAGGTGAATGTCGGCTTTTGGGTTCAGCGGCTGGCGGATCAGGTCGCCGTTCCTGCGCCTTCCGAGGGTGATGTGCTCCTTCGCGATCATGAGCATTCCGCCCGAGCCGCAGCAGGGGTCGTAGACCGAGAGAATCGCGCCCTTCCGGCCGACACGCGTCTCGTCCCCCGCGAGCATGAGATCGACCATGAGATGCACAACGTCCCGCGGCGTGAAGTGCTCTCCCGGGTTCTCGTCGAGAGCCTCGTTGAACTTCCGGATCAGCTCCTCGAAGATCGTCCCCATCGTCGCGTTGCTGACGCGATCCGGGTGCAGATCGAGGTTCTTGAAACGCTCGAGCACCTTGAAGATGAGTCCGGCCTCGTTCAGCTTCGAGATGGTGTTGTCGAAGTCGAACTTCTCGATCACCTCGCGCATATTCGGGCTGAAGCCGGCGATGTAGTTGCGGAGGTTCTTCGCGACGTTCGGCGCGTCGGCGATCAGCTTCTCGAAGTCATAGAGGGACGTGTTGTAGAACGCGAAGCGTGAAGCCTTCCGGAGCTGCCCGCCGGGGTCGTCGAGCCTTGCCTTGTACTTCGAGTTTGCCGTCAGGACCGCGGATTTCGTCGGAGCGAGCACGCAATCGAGACGTCTCAGAACCGTCAGCGGAAGGATGACGTCCTGGTACTTGCCCCGCTTGAACGTGTCCCGGATGAGATCCGCGACAGCCCAGATGAAGTTCGTGTACTCGTGAAAGTCCGTCACTTGGTTTAATCCTAAGGTTGGCCCGGCCGCCACGCGAGCAGGTTCGCGAAGAGCCGGTACGCGCCCGGCACCCCCGCGGGCAGCTCCCGGAAGAACGCGAGCCCCGTGTAGACGTACCGGCCCTTTCCGATCTTCGCGACGAGGAGAGACCCCCGCTGGTCCGGCTCGCCGGGATCGTTCATCGAGAGGAGGGGAGTGTAGGCCGCCGTCCACGTGTGCGCGAAATAGATCCCCCGCTCCTGCACCCAGCCCTCCCAGTCCTCACGCCCGATCGCGTTGGGCGAGCGGAAGATGGGATGCGTCGGATCGAGGATCGTCACCGGCGCCGTCTCATCCGTGACCCGGTCAATCGGGCGGGTGATCTCGAGTTTCTCCGGAGCGAAGGCACCCTCCGTGAACCCGAGCTGCTGGTACTGCACGATCAGGAGACCGCCGGCACGCACCCAGTCGAGCAGGCGGCCGTTGGCATTGGCGAGAGCGGGCTCCGTCTCGTAGGCGCGGACTCCGAGGACGATCGCGTCGAATCCGGAGAGGCTCCCGTGCTCGAGGTCGGCTCCGGAAAGGATCCGCACGGGGATCCCGACCGCGAGAAGCGCCTCCGGGACGCGGTCCGACGCCCCGCGCACGTAGCCGACCGCGGAGAGCTTCGGCAGGCGGAAATCAATCGCCGTGACGGAAACGGAAGCCTCCCGGGGGAAGGGCGTCGGACGGATGTGCTCGTAGTCGATGGTCCGGATGCCCATGCCGAAGCGCTCGCCCGACGCGAGGACGGCTGTCAGATTCACGGCAATCCGTCCCGCGCGCGCGCCGGCCGGGGGCGGCTTGAGCTCGAGCTCGACGAACGCGCGGTCCCCCCGTTTGGCGAGCGAGAAGCTCTGCGGCATAACCGTCCAGCCCTCGGGCGCCTGCGCTTCGACCCGACCCGCGAGCGAGCCGGGAGAATTGGAGGTGACCGTGACGGAGAACCTCGCGGGCGTCCTGACTCGCGCGATCGGGAGGACGAGGAGAGGCGGATCGGCGGAAACCTCGACCCGGGGGACGGCGCGAACAGCGCGGCGAATTTCCCCGAACTCTTCGTCGCGGTAACGGAAGGTCGCCTCTCGCGTAACTGTCACCGGGACGCCCCCGATGCGCAGCGTCACGGAGGCCGAGAGCGGCGGGGGCCCGAACGGCTCGCCGCGGACGGACGCGGGGGCGGAGCTCCAGTCGTACATCGCGCCCTTCAGCGGCGTTCGCAGGAAGTACGGGACGGTGGGCGGGGCGTCGGTGGGAAGCGCCGCGGAGAGCTTCCATTCGGCGAGGGCTCCCGGCGGTACCGGCTTTCCAGCCGCCGGCGCGGGGACGGTCCAGCCGTCGGGAGAGACGAGCGCCGCCTGCTCCACCGCGATCTCCCCGCGCCCGGCGTTGGCAATCTGCACGGTCACGGAGACCGTCTCTCCGGGAGAAGCGGTCTCGCGGTCCGCGAGTGCGTCGAGCGCCACTCCGGCGGCGGCGGCGAGGGCGTTCTCCGCGGCGGAAATCTTCTCGTCCAGAACGGCCCCGGCCCCGCCGGAACCGGCGCGTCCGGCACCGGAATCGCCAGCCAGAAACGCGCGCGCGCCCCGAAGGTCCTCGAGGAGGGCCGCGATCGACGGGACCGAATCGGAAAGGGAGGCGGGAGACAGTCGCGCGCGGATCTCCCGGGCAAGACCGACGATCTTCGAGAGCCTCCCCGAGAGCTCGCGCTGGCGGGCCGGGTCGCCGACACTTGCGGCCAGAGACGGGAGCTCCGAGTCGGTCCCGGCGAAGAGGTCTTTGGCGTCCCGGCCGGCGCCGCCCTCGAGCCATCCGACGCGGGCCTCGTTCGGGCCGATCGGCTGGAGGGCCCCCGTCCCCTGGGAGCGGTGGAGGCTGCGGCTCGCGACGGCGATCTGCTGGAAGGAGCGTCCCGTCAGCGGTTCGAGACCGCCGGTCGGCAGGACGAGCGTGGTCTTCTCCCGGTCGAGAAACCGGGTGGTCTGGTACAGAGCGGCGGGTTGCCAGGGGCGCAGGCCCTCGGCGGCGAGCGCGGGGAAGGCGGCGGGATCGCCGGCCGCCTGGAACGCCTCGCGCGCGATGACGCCGGATTCCTGGTGCTGGCCGTGGCCATCCCTCGGCGTGCCGGAGAAGATCGCCACGACGACCTGCGGGCGGAACCGGCGGATGACGCGCACCGCGTCCTCCATCACGGCCTCCTTCGGCCACAGTCGGAGCGACTCGTCGATCGTTCTGGAGAATCCGAAGTCGTAGGCGCGGGTGAAGTACTGCCGCGCGCCGTCGAGATGACGGGCCGCGTTTAATTCTCCCGTACGGATCAGCCCGAGCCCGACCCCGAGGTCCTCGCCGATCAGGTTCTGACCGCCGTCTCCGCGCGAGAGCGACAGGTACGCCGCCTCCCCGCCCATTCCCCGGGCGACCAGCGTCAGCAGCGCCGTATCCTCGTCATCCGGATGGGCGGCGATCACGAGCAGGCGCCGGTTGGTTTCGAGCTTGCGCAGGAGCGGGTCGACAGCGTCGATGCCTCCGGCCGACGCCGGCGGAAGGGCGGTTCCGGGCGGCTCGGAGGCGGGAAGGGCAGGCACGGCGACGAGCGCCGCGACAGCCAGCAGGGCAGAGACGCGAAAGCGCAGTTTTTTCACGCGCGCGAGTTTATGACGGGACGGCGGGGCGGCCTCGACGAGGCGACGGGGGGCGCCACTTTTCCAGCGAGCGACGAGGGTGAACGTGAGCAACCGCAGGGGCGAGAGCGCGCCGTTTACCTGCGGGTCCCCTCACCCCGACCCTCTCCCCGAGCGCGGGGAGAGGGGGCTGAGTCGCTGTCGCTCACGCCGCGAGCGGCACCTGCGGAGGAAGGTTGTCGCGTTTCTGAGAGTCAGCGGTTCTTCAGTTTCGACCGGACGATCGGAGCGGACGCCGCCGCGAGGGCCGCCAGCAGCGCGGCGATAAACTGCGCGCGTTTCTTCGCGTCCATCCGCTGCCATTGCCGCGTGATCCGGTCGATGGTGCTCTTCGAAGCGGCGCCCGCCTGTCCGATGGCCCGCCGCGCGGATTGGACTCCTTCGCCCGACAGCGAAGCGAGGCTCGCGCCCGCTTCCGTCGCCTTCTCCGCGAATCCGCGAAGCATCTTTTCGAGCGACATGCCCGGAGCCGCCACTTTCTTCCGGACGGCCGGCTTTCGGCGAACGGGAGTCTTGCGCCGGGCCGTCGCCGTGGCGGACTTTTTCGCCGGCGCCCGGCGGCGCGGTCTCGGCGCGCGCATCGCACCTTCTTCTTTGTTTTCGTCTTCCATCAGTCACCTCCTGGAGAAATCTGGCGTGAGGCGGGCAGCCGGCAGTTCGTCGCTCACTCTCCGGCCGCGGTGAACACGGGCTTGATGTCGACGGGAATGTCGGAGAGGCGCGCGGTGACGGCAGCGATCTCCGGGGTCGACTTTCCGTACCGGTCGATCAGGCGCTTGCCCCGCTCGAAGTCCCCGGTCGCCTCGATCATGAGGAGCTCGTTCGAAAGGGAGCGGACGGCCTCCCGGAACTTTTCTCTCTTCGCGAGGAAGCGTCCGTTGGACGCGGGCACGATGGCCCCTTTTTCCCGGAACCAGTTCCACTGAACCGCGGTTCCTCCCCCGTGCGCCTCCTCGAGCCCGAAGCGCATCGACCGGAACATCAGTCCCAGGTAAGTCACCGCGAGCGCTTCTTCGTCGAAAGTTGTGAGCCACTTCTGGTCGAGCGCGTAGAGGATGTTCCAGAGCCCGACGGCGTCGGCCTTGCACTCTTCGATGGTCGAGTAGAGGTTCTTCAGCAGGAGGCGCGCCTCGATGCGCTTTCCGCCGGGCCCCGTGATCACTCCGGGCCCGAGCCCGTGCGACAGCTCGTGGAAGAGGGTGTGATTGAAATAGGGATCGAAGGCGACCTTCGCCGCCTGCGAAGGATCGACGATGCGCTCGGCGACCGGTCGGCCGCTCTGCTGGAATTTTGCTTCCATGACGTTCTTGAGCAGAACCTTCTTGGATCCCTTCGCCTCGCGCACCTTCTCGTCGTTCGGGAGATTGAACGCGGCAGTCTGGACACCGCGGCGGGCATCCCCCGACGTGAAAGCCTCCTGCACGACGCGGATGGGGGACTCGAATTTCCGGCTGAAATTCTTATGGGCCTCGGGCAGGGGGAGGTTTTTCTCCATGTCGGGGAGGTGCTGCGCATAGACCGCCAGGCGCGCGCTCTCGGCTTTGTCTCGCACAGTGACGAACGACTCGTAGGCGGCTTTGAAGTTGAAAAGCGAATCCTCGTAGACCTCGTAAGGGCCGATCGCGACTTCGATGTCGGAGTCGAGGTCCATCCACGCCACGTCGGAAGCAAAGTACTGATCGGAGAGAAAAGCATCCGCCCGCAGGGAGAGAAATTTCCGCAGGGACGCATTCCCGGTCGAGGCCGCGGCGGCCCTGAGCTTTTCGGCGGCCCTGGCAAGGGCCGGCTGGTAGAACTTCGAGTAGGGGACCGCGACGAGCCTGTCGCCGTCCCGCCGGATCACCGTGAAAAGGCTCTGGAAGCTCTCGCGGTCCTGAGGATGCGCGGCCACCCATTTTTCGAACTCCTCGCGGGTCATGTCGAGAGGATAGAAGCCGGCGCCTTTCGGTTTGGGGCGGTGCCCGACGAAGGGCTCGTCGCCTTTCAACCGGTCCCACGGGCCGGCGTTGATGTCGAAGTACTCGAGGGCCGCTACGGCAGGACCCCGCTTCTCGCCGCCGACTCGTTCGAGCGCCTGTCGCATCGAGGGCACTTCCTCGGAGACCTGCCGGGCATAGATAGAGTCGAGCTCGCGGGACGCATCGATGAGCAGCTCGAGCGTCCGGGTCTCCCGCTCGTCGAGGAGTCCCCGGTCGTACTGAATCCGCGTCGCCGGGAACTGCCGCACCCGTGCCGGAACATCCGGAGCGATGGCGAGGGAGTCCGCCGGTGCCGCGGCAGAGGAGGCGCTCCCCGCGGAACCTCCTGACGCCGCCGGGACGTTTCGTGTCGGAGCCTTCACCGCCGAGCCGCAGCCGGAAAGAGCGCAAGCCATCCAGAGGAGGGCGAGAGAAGGAAGCGCCGGGCCGGATCTTCTTCGCATTGGCGGGAATCTAGCATTCTTTGCACGGCGTAGATCTAGCATGCCGCCTGACATGGAGATCGGCCGCGAGGAGGTTCTCGGGTGGTATCGCCGCAATCGCCGGCGGTCCGAGGCGCTGTTCGCGATGATTCCCGATCCGGCGTATGCGGACCGTCCAATCCCCCTCAGAAACCCCATCTGTTTCTACGAAGGCCACATTCCCGCTTTCGGGGTGAACACTCTCTGGAAGCGGGCGCTCGGGCTGCCCGGTCTCGACCCGGAATACGAACTGCTGTTCGAGCGCGGGATAGATCCGGAAGCGCCGCCCGACGCACCCGCCATTGCGTGGCCATCCCGCGGCGAAATCAGGGAGTACGCCCGATCCGCCGACGCGGCGCTGACGAGCGCCTTCGCGGAACGGCCGCTCGAGTCCGAGGACAATCCGCTGCTGCGGCGCGGGCAGGCGATTTACACGGTCCTGGAGCACGAGGTCATGCACCAGGAGACGCTCCACTACATGTGGCGGCGCCTGGCGTTCGACAGGAAGGTCAAGCCTCGCGACGCGCCGCCGCTCGTTCTCGGCGCCGGCCGAAGACGGGCGCCCGAAACCGTTACCGTGCCGGCGGGGATTGCCACCGTCGGCGCCCTTCCTGAGGAGATTCCGTTCGGTTGGGACAACGAATTTCCAAAGCGGGCGGTCTCCGTCGAGGCTTTTGAGATCGACGTGCACAACGTGACCAACGCCGCGTTTTCCGAGTTCATCGAAGCGGGCGGGTACGCTCGCGAAGATCTCTGGGACCCGGAAGGATGGTCCTGGGTTCGTTCCGAGAACGTTTCGCATCCCTCTTTCTGGGCCCGCGGCGCGCAAGGTTGGGAGTGGCTGGGAATGTTCGAGCGGATCCTGCTTCCTCCCGACTGGCCGGTCTGGGTGACGCAGGCGGAAGCGTCTGCCTACGCGCGCTGGAAGGGCCGGCGCCTTCCGAGCGAGCCGGAATACCACCGGGCCGCGTTCGGCACCCCCTCGGGTGAGGAACGCCCCTTTCCCTGGGGAACCGAACCGGCGGATTCGACCCGGGGGAACTTCGACTTCCAGAATTTCGAGCCCGTTCCCGTCGGCTCCTTTCCGGAGGGGGCTTCCGCATGGGGCATCCACGATCTGGTGGGAAACGGATGGGAGTGGACCTCGACCATCTTCTCGGGATTCGCCGGCTTTGAACCCATGGCGTCCTACCCGCAGTACTCCGCCGATTTTTTCGACGGAAAGCACTACGTTCTGAAGGGGGCGTCCCCGGTCACCGGCCGCGAGCTTGTCCGCCGGTCTCTCCGGAACTGGTTTCGCCCTAATTACCCCCACGTTTACGCCTCGTTTCGTTGCGTCGGCGGAGCGTCTTGATGTCAGAACAGGCGCGCGCGACGCATTTAGCATGAGTCTTCCCACCAGCCTCGCCGCGCCACCCGCCGAGTCCGTGAGGGACTTTGCGTCCGATGTGCGGCGGGATCTGGCCCTTTCTCCCAAGCAGATCCAGTCCAAGTACCTTTACGACGGGCTCGGATCCACTCTCTTCGAGGCAATCTGCCGTCTGCCCTGGTACCGGATCACGCGCGCAGAGGCGCGTCTCCTGTCCGCTTTCGCGCCGGAAATCGTGTCCGTGTTTTCCGAGCCCCTCACGCTGGTCGAGCTCGGCTGCGGAAGCGGCGAGAAGCTCGCGATGCTGGCCGAGGCCCTGCGGGCGCAACGCCGGCGCGTCGCGGTGCACCTGATCGACATTTCGCCCGTCGCGCTGGAGCTGTCCGAACGCACCCTCGGGCGTCTGCAGCACGTCTCGGTCGTGGGGCACCGCGCCACCTACGAGGAGGGGCTGCGCCATGCTGCCGCGCAACGCGTCGACGGCGCGGCGATGCTCGTGCTCTTCCTGGGTTCGAATCTCGGCAACTTCGACCCGCCCGCCGCGCACGACTTCTTAAGCGGCATCCGGGCTTCGCTGCGGCCCGGAGACGCGCTCCTGATCGGGGCCGACCTCGTCAAGCCTGAGCGGGATCTCTTACTCGCCTACGACGACCCTCTCGGCGTTACGGCCTCGTTCAACAAGAACCTCCTCGTCCGCATGAACTCGGAGCTCCTCGCGAATTTTGACCTCCGCCTCTTTGATCACCGGGCCGTCTGGAACGGCAGGGAAGGCCGCGTCGAGATGCACCTGGTCTCGCGAGGCGACCAGGAGGTGTCCATCGAGCGAGCCGGGATTCTGGTTCGCTTCGCCGCGGGAGAAGCGATCTGGACGGAAAGTTCCTACAAGTACCTGCCCGAGGACGTCGTGCAGCGGGGGCGGCTTGCCGGTTTCCGTTCCGTGGAGCAGTGGGTCGACTCGAGCGCGCGCTTCGCGCTGACCCTGTTTCTGGCGGACTGATCGGCGGGATCCTTTTTTCTCTCAGGGCACCCGTGTAATCTTTCCCGGTTCCGGAGACGTCTCTGGAAGCGGTTCGTGTTTTCGCGCGCCGGCGATTTGCCGGGGCCCTCGATGCTGGAGGCGAAATTGAAGTCTTTTTCGGCAGCGCTCGCGATCTGTCTGCTCCTTCCCTCGCTTCCCGTCGGGGGAGAGGAGCCGGTCGACCTCGACATGGAGAACCGGATCCGGCAGGAGGGTTTTCACGACTCGAAGGTGATGGAGACCGCGAGCCACCTCATGGACTCGATCGGGGCCCGGCTGACGGGCTCGCCCAACATGAAAAAGGCGAACGACTGGACGCGGCGCCAGCTCGCGGAGTGGGGACTCGTCAACGCGCATCTGGAGAGCTGGGGCCCTTTCGGCCGCGGCTGGAGCTACGAGCAGTGCACGCTGCGCATGATCACCCCGGACACCGTGGAGCTGCTCGCGCTTCCGGTGGCGTGGACCCCGGGCACGAACGGGCCCCTGCGCGCGAGCCTCGTTCGGGCAAAGCTCGCGACCGAGGAGGATCTCAAGTCCGAGAAGGGAAAGTACGCGGGGAAGGTCCTTCTCCTCGGCGAGATGCGGGACGTCAGACCGTCGGAGACTTCGCTGTCGGAACGGTACGACGAGAAACGGCTGACGGAAATCGGGGCCTATGAAATCCCGGGCGTGACGTCCAGGCAGCGGCCGGGACAGCCCGCCTTCAACCGCGAGGAGTTTGCGAAGCGCCGGCGGTTCCGCCGCGCCCTCGAGCGGTTCCTCTCCGAGGAAAAAGTGGCGGCTGTCCTGGAACCCGGCGCTCTCGACGGAGGCACCTTTCGCGTCCAGGGGGTCAGCAACGGCTACAAGTCCGACGCGCCGGCCACGGTCCCGCAGGTGATGCTGGCGATCGAGCACTTCGGGCGCCTGGCGCGCCTTCTGGACCGCAAGGAAGATGTGCAGGTGGAACTGAACGTGAAAACCCGTTTCCACACGGACGACGCCATGTCCTACAACACCATCGCGGAGATTCCGGGGACCGACAAGCGCGGCGAGGTCGTCATGCTCGGCGGGCACATGGACTCGTGGCACGGCGGCACGGGTGCGACCGACAACGGCGCGGGTGTCGCGGTGGCCATGGAAGCCGTTCGGATCCTGAAGGCGTTGAACGTCCGTCCGCGGCGGACGATCCGCATCGCGCTCTGGAGCGGCGAAGAAGAGGGGCTGCTCGGATCCAAGGCCTACGTCCGGGCGCACTTCGGGTCGCGTCCCGAAGCCTCCGGCGCGGACCTCGAGCTTGCCCCGTCGCTGCGTCCCTCGCCGGGCCCGCTGACTCTGAAGCCGGAGCACGCGAAGCTTTCCGCCTATTTCAACCTGGACAACGGCACCGGGCGCGTTCGCGGCATCTACAGCCAGGAGAACGTCGCGGTCGTGCCGATTTTCGAGGCGTGGATTGCGCCGCTGAAGGACCTGGGCGTCTCGACGGTCACGAATCGGACCACGTCGGGAACGGACCACCTGTCTTTTGACGAAGTCGGCCTCCCCGGTTTTCAGTTCATCCAGGACGAGGTCGAATACGAGACGAGGACCCACCACACCAACATGGACACGTACGAGCGGCTGCAGCGGGAAGACCTGATGCAGGCGTCCGTCGTGATGGCATCCTTCGTGTACGCCGCGGCGACCCGCCAGGGCCTGATGCCGAGAAAGCCGCTCCCGAAGGACAAGCCCGCGGGTGAGAGTTCCGCGCCGGGAGCGGCTCCCGACGAAAAGGGGCCGCTCGCCCGGCCCGGCCCGGGGGTCACGCCCGCCCCGCCTCCCGCCCCCACGCCGGCCGCGGCTCCCGCGGAACACCCGCACTGACCGCAACCTCCCTCGGATAGTCTTTCCTCGATCTGCCGACCGGGCCGCAACTCCGCGGCCCGGTCCGGCGTCCCGCGAAAGGATGATCCGATGAGCCTTCTCGCCTCCCTTCTCATCCTGGCGCTGCCGGCCGCGGCGGCGCGGCCGCAGGCTCCGGCGGCCGCCCCCGCCCGGAGCATGTTTACGCCCGCGGAGAAAGCCGCCGCGGCCACGATCACCCCGGAAGTGATCCGCGCGCACACGCGGTTTCTCGCCTCCGACCTCCTGGAGGGCCGCGCGCCTTCGACCCGGGGAGACCGCCTCTCACTCGAGTACGTCGCCGCCCAGATGGAAGCCATGGGCCTCGCCCGCGCGGCCCCGGGGGGCGGCTGGATCCAGAAGGTGCCGCTCGTGGCGATCACACCGAAGGTCCCCGGGACGATGACGTTTTCGGGGCCGGGCGGCCGGCAGCAGAGCCTTCGCTACTGGCAGGACTTCATAGCCTTCCCGGGCGTGCAGAAACCCGGCGCATCGATCGAAAACGCGGAGGTCGTGTTCGTCGGCTACGGAATCGTGGCGCCGGAGTACGGGTGGGACGACTACAAGGACGTGGACGTCCGCGGCAAGGTGCTCCTGATGATGAACAACGACCCCGAAGACGACCCGAAGCTCTTCGCCGGAAAGACCCGCCTCTGGTACGGGCGTTGGGACTACAAGTACGAGATCGCCGGCCGGAAAGGCGCGGCAGCGGCGATCATCATCCATACGACCCCGTCCGCGGGCTACGACTGGAACGTGGTCCAGACGGGCTGGAGCGGCGAGAAGTACGAGCTTCCCGACGACGGGAGCCCTCGGGCGGCTCTCAAGGCGTGGGCGACGGAGGAGGCCTCCAGGAAGATCGCCGCGTTCGGAGGCCAGGACCTCGACCGCATGCGGGCCGCTGCGCAGCGAAAGGATTTTCGGCCGGTCCCGCTCGGGGTGACAGTTTCCTTCGCCGTCTCCAGCTCGATCCGCAACGTCGAGAGCGGGAACGCGCTCGGGCAGATCCGTGGAAGCGACCCGGCACTCTCGAATCAGATCGTCATCTACACGGCGCATCACGACCACTTCGGCAAAAAAGAAGGCGGCAAGCCAGGGGAAGAACTCATCTTCCACGGGGCCCGCGACAACGCCTCGGGAGTCGCGGCGGTGCTCGCGATCGCGCGCGCCTATACCCGGCTCCCGAAGCCTCCGCGTCGCACGATCGTGTTCGCGTCCGTCACGGGCGAGGAGCAGGGACTCCTGGGCTCGGAGTACCTCGCGAAGCACCCGCCCGTCCCCGCCCGCGACATCGCCGCGAACATCAACATCGACGAGCTCAACATCTGGGGGCGCACGCGGGACATCTCAATGATCGGGCTCGGCAAGTCGAGCCTCGACACTCCCATCGGGGAGATTCTGGCGATGCAGGGAAGGACCCTGAAGGCCGACCCGTTCCCCGACAAGGGGCACTTCTACCGCTCCGACCAGTTCAACTTCGCCAAGATCGGAGTTCCGGCTTCGTACTTCGACCCGGGAACGGACTTCATCGGAAAACCGGCGGGCTGGGGCGAGCAGCAGATCGATCACTATGAGAAGCAGGAGTACCACCAGCCTTCCGACGAGTACCGGGACAGCTGGGATCTCTCGGGGGCCGTCGAGGACCTGCAGCTCGACTTCTATCTGGGCCTGCGCGTCGCGAATACGGACGCCATGCCGCGCTGGAACCCGGGGGACGAGTTCGAGAAGGCGCGCAAGCCGCGCTGATCGCCCCGCCGCGGCCACTGCGGGGAAGTCCTGCCGCGAAAACGGCACCCGGATTGCAACCCTCCCCGTTCCCGCGCTCGGGCGGGCAATCACTCTGGGGGTTCCACATGAAACGGACCGGCCTGGCATTCGCGTTTCTTCTCGCCGTCGGAGTGTCTTTTCCTCGCACATCGTTCGCGCAGGGCAGCGGCGTCCACTTCGGTCTCTCGGGCGGCGGTGATTTCCCCGTCTCCGATCAGTCCGACATCTACAGGACGGGGTGGAACGGCACCGCTCTTCTGGCCATCAACTTCGGATCGGCGCCGATCGGTCTGCGGATCGACGGCTCGTACCACGAGTTCAAGACGAAAGGCGAGCTCGACGCGTTCTTCGTCGGCTCGGGCCGGACCCGCGTGATCGACGGGACGTTTGACCTCGTGATCGGGCCTCGGGGCTCGGCCGTAGAGCCCTATTTTCTCGGCGGTGTCGGCGCCTACGACCTGCGATTCCGCGGACAGGAGATCAAGTCCAACAACGCCTTCTCGGACAACACCACCCGGTTCGGGTGGAATGCCGGTGGGGGCATCGCCTTTCCCATGGGGAGTTCGAATTCCGGCAGCCGGTTCTTCATCGAGGCGCGATACACGAGTGTGTCCACCAACGGCAGCCGTTTTTCCGACAGCGTGAACAACAGCGGGGCGCGTTTCACGTTCGTGCCGGTGAACGTCGGGTTCTTGTTTTAGCGCTGGGCGCTGGGCGAAGCGAAGAGAGAAGACTGGAAGGCGAAGAGAGACGACGATGATCTACTCTCCCCGCATGAAGACAAGACGTGCTTTTCTCCGGGGCGCGGGCGTCTCTGTCGGCGCCGCCCTCGTCGTGGCCGCGGCTCCGAAGAGTCCGCCGGCCGCGCCGGTGGCGGCCTCCGGCGTGCTCCCGATGGTCAAGCCTCGCGCGCTGAAACCCGGTGACACCGTGGGCCTGGTATCGCCTTCGTCGTACATCTTCGATCTCTGGAAGATCGAGAACGCCGTGACGCGGCTGGAGTCCCTGGGACTGAAGTCGAAGATCGGGCGCCACGCGAAGGCGCGCCACGGCTACATGGCGGGTAGCGTTGCCGAACGCGTGGACGATCTGCACGCGATGTTTACCGATCCCTCCGTCGCGGCCGTGTTCTGCCTTGGCGGCGGTTACGGGACCGAGCGTCTCTTAGACTCCCTCGACTACTCCCTCATCCGCAGGAACCCCAAGATCCTGCTCGGATACTCCGATATCACCGGCCTGCACCTGGCGATCAACAGAAAAGCCGGGGTCGTGACCTTTCACGGGCCGGTGGCGATGGCCTCGCTGCCCGCCTTCACCCTCGACTCGCTGAAGAAAGCGCTCTTCGTACCCGAGCCGATCGGGGAGCTCGGGAACCCTCCGGAGAAGGACCCGCTGTCGCCCGAGTTTCCCCGTCACACCGTGGCGCCGGGGCGCGCGCGGGGCCAGATCGTCGGCGGGAACCTGACCCTGATCTCGACCACGATGGGAACGCCTTACGAAATCGACACGCGGGGCAGGATCCTGTTCGTCGAGGACGTGGGAGAGGCGCCGTACCGGGTCGATCGGATGCTCGTGCAGCTGAAGCTCGCCGGCAAGCTGCAGGAGGTCGCGGGGATCGTCTGGGGAACGTGCACCGAATGCACGGTCTCCAACTCGAGCTTCGAGGTGAACCTGTCCATCTCGGACCTGGTCGACGAAATCTTAGGCGGCCTCGGCAAGCCTGTGCTCGCCGGGCTCGTCTTCGGGCACACCAAGGAGAAGCTCACTCTTCCCTTCGGCGTGATGGCGGAGATGGACGCCGCCGCGAAAACAGTCTCGATCGTGGAGGCCGCGACCGTCGCCGGGTAGGCGAGGAAAAAATCCCGGCCGCAGATGCACCGGGTCCGAACCCCCGATTCTCGACTCTCGATTCCAAAAAAAGGCGGGGGTCGCCCCCCGCCCCCCCGGATGCCGCGACGCTTCCGTCTAAAAGTCGACGCGGCCGGCGAACTGCAGCGTGCGAGGGATGGTCGTGACCGTGTTCGCGACGCCGAAGCTCGTCGAAGGCGCCTGGTTGATTCCATACGACGTGTTGCCCGATCCCACGAACCGGTTCGGACTATTGGCGCAGTTGAAGCATTCGGCGATTGCTGTCAATCCAACTGGCCCGATCGTGAAAGTCTTGGCGACCCGCACGTCGAGCGATGAGGTTTTCGGCTGCCGGAATTGGTTTCGCGCGAAGTGAACTCCGCCGACCGTCGGACGGTCGTTGAAAAACCCGTCCTGGTTCTCGTCGGCTCCCGTTGTCGCGGTGTAGGGCGAGCCCGTCGTGTAGCGATAGGTCGCGGAAAGCCCGATCCCCCACCACGGCGTATTCCAGTTGGCGTTCGTCCCCAGCTTCCAGCGCTGGTCGCGATTGGACCAGCCGTAGCTCGCGTCCAGATTGTGGAGGTCTTCCGCCTGGGCGCCCGCGAAGTTGCGCTCATTCGAGTCGTTGTCTTTGTCCTCAGACCACGTCGCCGCGGCGAAGAACTGCAGATTGCTGGTGAAACGATGCTGCAGGTTGAAGCTGACAGCCTCGTATTTCGATCGGGCGTCCGTGGTGTACGTGGAAATGCGTCCGTAAAACGGGTTGGGGCGGGTGCGGGAATACCGGGGCTGCCCGTTGATCGGCGAAACGCTTCCGTCGTACGCGAGGTTGGGGTCATCCAGCCGCTCGAGGTTCTTGGCCTTCGCGTAGGTTCCTTCGATTCCGGCGACCGTGTTCGCGAAGACCTCCCGGTCGATCCCGAGGGTGATCCGGTCGGTGACGGGATCCTTGTAGTTCGTGGCGGTCGTGAAGACGCCCAGCTTCGTCGGAGTCGGGATCGCCTGGAAGTTGATGGGCGCAACCATGTTCGGATTGAAGTTCGGGCCCCACCCCGGCGCGAGGGGATCGGTCGGCGCCGTGCGGTTCGCGGCGTTGCCTCCCGCGTTGATCGTGTACTGCGTGCCCGTCAGGCCATTGGAGGTCAGAAGCTGCGCGAAAAGGATGCCCGGGGTGCGCGCCCAGAACCGGCCGAGCGACAGGCGAATCGCCGTCCTGGGGTCCGGGGCGAAACTGAAGCCGGCGCGCGGCGACCACTTGTTGTTCTGATCGGGAATCTGGCCATCCAGTGCATACGCGCCCGTGTCGAGGACGTGACTCGAGTTCAGGATCGGATTGTCCGGGTTGTTGAGGCGTTCGTAGCGAACGCCCGCGGTGACCGTCAGCCTCGGCGTGACGAACCACTGGTCCTGGACGAAGAAAGCCAGCTCTTTCTGCGCGAAAGCCGCCCGGCCCGCCTCATCGGCGGAGCGGCCGTTGAGCCCTCCGAACTGAAAGAACTGGGACCACTTCCCGGCGAGGAGATTGGCCTTGTTGCCCGCGTCGAAGACATAGACGCCGCGCCAGTTTCCCTTGAAGACCTGATTGATGGACGTCTTGTTGTACTCGGCTCCGCCTTTGACGACATGGTTCTGGACGAGGTACGTCGCGACATCGCCGAAGGAGACGCGGTCGGCCGTCGAGACGATGGGCAGGAAGCTCGTGCTGCCCAGGCTCAAGCCGCCGTATCGGATCTCCGGCTGGTCTATTCCCACGGGCAGGCGAGGGGTCTGCTCGACCACGTACTGGCCATTGAGATCATTCAGGAGACTCGACCCGAACTGGCTGTTCCACGAGCCCACGTAGGCGTGAGACTGGAGCCCCTCGATGCCGTTGTGATTGCTCGTCTGGCTTTGCGACCCGGAGGTCCCGTGGTCCCCCTCGTATTGCGCGTAATTGACGCGGCCCATGAGACGCTGGGAGCCCGAGAGCTGATAGTCGAGCCGGCCGAACATGACGCGGCCGTCCTGGGTCTGAACGTAGGTCGGATCCGAGGCCAGAGTGGGATACCGGGCGGCGATGTCCGGGTCGAGCAGCGTTGTTACGACCGGGATTCCGACGTTCTGCTTCTGCTGGTCGTAAGACCCGAAGAAGAAGAGATGATCGTGGAGGATTGGACCGCCAAACGAACCGCCGTACTGCTTTTTCTTCTGGTCCGGCGCCTCTTTCCCGGCGATCTCGGGTTGGCCGGCCGGCACGTGGGGAGCCGCGAGACGCGCCTGCGTGCTGTGCGGCTGGACGTAGTAGAAGCCCGAACCGTGCAGATCGTTGGATCCGCTCTTCGTGATGACGTTGATGACTCCGCCCCCCGATGGGCCGAATTCCACGGATCCCCCGTTACGGATCACGGTGAACTCCTTGACGGACTCCTGCGAGATGGAGAGCGGCGCGCGGCCTTCCGCGGAGCCGAACGTGCCCCCGAAGAAGCCGTTGTCGTAGTCCATCCCGTCGACGGTCGTGTTCGTGTTGATTCCGCGCTGACCCGAAACGAGCACGGTTCCGCGGCCCTCGGGGTCGCGCCGGGTTTCCGGCGTCAGAAGGACCAGGTCCTGGAAGTTGCGGCCATTCGTCGGAAGGGATTTCAACTGCTCGGTCTGGATCGTCGTCGAAGCGGAGGTGTTCGTCACCTCGATCGCCGGCGCCGACGATGTGACCGTGACGGATTCCTGGACGCTCGAGAGCTGCATCCGGAAATCGACCGACGGCACCTTGCCGATGTCGAGCCGCACATCGGGACGCGTGGCCGGCTTGAAACCGGACAGGTTCGCGGTCAGCGTGTATGTGCCCGTCGGGAGGTTGATCAGCTGGAAGGCACCGTCCGAGCGGGTGACCGCGGTCTGGACCAGCCCCGTGTCCCGATTCTTCCCCTCGACCGTGGCGCCGGGCAAAGGCCCGCCGTCCGCGTCTCGGACCGTGCCCGAGATGCGGCCCGTCGTGACGTCGGTCTGCGCCCCCGCCGTGGACGCGAAAGCGAGCGCCAGCACGAGCGCGAATCCAAAAAACGCCCGCCGACGGGCAGACAGAAAACCTCTCATCGAGATTCCTCCTTCTCTGAGAAAGGGCAAAAGTGCGCAGCAAATGTCAGTTTGACGGGTGAGATTTTCACGCAGTCGGTACCCGGAAAGATAGAGCTTTCTCCGGCGGGCGAACCCCTTGTCTGTCCGCCGTGAAACAGGGAGTCGGGATCTGGAAAGCCGGATGCCCCGGACCGTGTGCCGCCAGATCTCCGGGCCGATTGACTCATGCGTCCTGTTCGTCTATTGTACTAGTTGAATATGACATCGACCACGCGACTTCTTCAGCTCGATCCCTCGTCGGGAGTGCCGTTCTACCGCCAGATCATTGACCAGGTGCTCCTGGCGGTGGCGGACGGACGCTTGACCACGGGGGCGCAGCTTCCGACGGTCAGGCAGCTCGCCGTCGACCTTTCGGTCAACCTGAATACGGTCGCGAAAGCGTACCGGGA
Organism: Thermoanaerobaculia bacterium; assembly: GCA_038253555.1. GTDB lineage: Bacteria > Acidobacteriota > Thermoanaerobaculia > UBA5066 > Gp7-AA6 > JALYUA01. The sequence goes on along the minus strand of JBBSGZ010000020.1, from coordinate 1,629 downwards.
AATGGAAATTCGAGGAATCGTCGACACGAAGCAGGGGACGGGCACATTCGTCGCCCTTCGCCGCGCCGAGCGGCGGACCGGCGAGCGGCGGAAGGCCCTGGAGGGACTCGTGGACCGCTTCGTCTCCCTCGCGTCGTCGAGCGGATTCTCGCTCGACGAGCTGGCGGAGAGTCTGACGGAGCGCGCGGAAAAAGCGGAAAAGGAGAGGAGGCCGGAATGATTCCCATCAGCATGGCGAGGGCGCGACGGCGAGAGGCGGGGGTCCCCGAGACACGGGCCGGGGCATCGGAGAGACGCCAGACGGCACGCGACGCCGCGGCCGATGCCCGGCGGTTCGTGAACGGCATCAGCGTCGCCGCGATGATCGTCATCGACGCCGCGGGTTCGGCCGCGGCTCTCGCCGTGAGAGATCCTGTGGTGGCGGGGCTCGTCGTCTCCGGAGCGGTCCTCCTCGGCTTGTATGCGCTCTTCGCAATCAAGATCGCGAGGCAGTGGGAGCGGGCCGTCGTGTTGAGATTCGGCCGGTTCGTGGGACTCCGAGGGCCGGGGCTCTTCTTCATCATTCCGCCAGTCGACGTCGTCTCGCATCTCATAGACCAGCGGGTGCGGGTGACAGACGTTTCCGCCGAGTCGGCGCTCACGCGGGACACGGTGCCGGTCAACGTGGACGCGATCGTCTTCTGGACCGTCTGGGACGCGCAGAAGTCGGTCCTCGAAGTGTCCGACTACATGGACGCGGTGATGATGTCGGCGCAAACGGCGCTCCGGGAGGCCATCGGGCGCCACCAGCTCGCGGAGATGATCACGGAGCGCGAGCAGCTCGGCAAAGAGCTCCAGAAAATCCTGGATGAGAAGACGAACCCCTGGGGAATCACGATGCACTCGGTCGAGATCCGCGACGTCCGCATTCCGGCGGCCCTCGAGGACGCGATGAGCCGCCAGGCCCAGGCGGAGCGGGAGCGGCAGGCGCGAATCATCCTCGGGACCGCGGAAACCGAGATCGCGGAACGGTTCGTCAAGGCGGGCGCGGCCTACGCCGACAACCCGGTCGCCCTCCACCTCCGTGCCATGAACATGCTCTACGAGGCGATCAAGGAAAAGGGCTCGATGGTCATCGTGCCTTCCTCCGCAGTCGAGACGATGGGCCTCGGAGGCCTCATGGGGACCGCCGCGATCGGCGGGGCGAAAGGACCGGCGTAACCTCCGGCGTCCACGTCGCGAGCGGAAGGATCCCTGCGGCGGTTTTACACCCTCTCCCAAGGCGGGAGAGGGTTGGGGTGAGGGGGATTCCACGGCAAGGATTCGTCGCCGATCTTCAGGATTCGCTCGGTGGCTGCCAAGGAGACCGGTCTCTTGATGTACGTCAAACTACGTCTCTCCTGCAACATTGCGCCGACACCTTAACTAAAATTGGCCCAAATTTGAGCTAACGTGCACCGATTACCGTGCAAATCGACAATTTCTGCTGACACCGACGGCCCCTCCCTGCTAACCTCCAATCCTCTTGATCAACGCTGCGGATACCGCCTGGATCCTCGTGGCGACGGCGCTGGTCCTGCTGATGACCCCCGCCCTCGCGTTTTTCTACGGCGGCCTCGTCCGCAGCAAGAACGCCTTGAATACGATGAT
>JBBSGZ010000019.1:0-37561 GCA_038253555.1 Thermoanaerobaculia bacterium | reverse complement strand
CGCCGGCCGGTGGGGGAGCCGACCGTGCGGAGGCGGCGAGCGGGAGCGCGAGCGCGATCGCGGCGAGAGGCACCCTGGGCGCGCGCCCTCTCACCTCTCCGTATGACGAAGCCGGAAAGAGCGTGGAATGTCTCTTCATGCTGCCTCCCGGGAAGGGGTCCGGGCGCGGGTCAGGGAACAGCCGCGCGACCGTTTGTCCTTCACCCTTCGCCTTCCGCGCCTCGCGCAACGGGAGCTTAGACTCCCTGGATGACAGGATCGGAGGAACGCTCGTCATCACCTCCGGCAGACGCGCGCCCCCCCCCGCGTCCCTCGTCGCGGCCGTGGGCGTGCGCGGGGGGATGCGTCGCCTCGACGGCGCGGAAGTGTTCGAGGACCCGATAGGTGTGTCGGGCACCTTTCGGAACGACCCAGGAGTCCCCCTTTTCGAGACGGACGGTCTGACCTTCCACCCGTAACTCCGCGCGGCCGTCGAGGACGTACCCGACCGTCTCGTAATCCCGCGTGGTCTCCGGCTTCACCTGCTCCGACGGTTCTTTTTCCCACAGCCGCATGGCGAGCGACACTCCCGACGCGAGATACGTCTGTCCCATCTCCTCCCTGGGCGAGTGTGTTGAATCGACCTTCGTGACGCTGGTGTCGCTCATTTCGTCCTCCTGTGCTCGGGGGCGACGCAAGAAGGGAGCCATCGGCGGCGTGAGTCGCCGGGCGCGCGGAGGGCGGGGGCGAAGGGCGAAGGGCGAAGGGCGAAGGGAGTGTTCAGCCTGAGAGTTCGATTTTACGTTCAGCGTTTCCGACTCTCCCGGCGTCTAAGAGTGCGGAAGGAAGCGCATTGACCCTTGTGCCTGTGTTGGAGAATGTTTCCCGCATCCCCCATCCCGCGAAGGAGGCCTTCCTGGACGGACCCGAAGAGAAGGACGGCGTCACGGGCCCCGGCGCGCCCGGGGACGAGCTTCTCGCGGGCTGCCGAGCAGGCGACGTGGCCGCCTTCGAGAAGCTTTACGAACTTCACGGTGTCCGCATGAAGAGCGTCGCGCGCAACCTGCTCGGGCGCGAGAGTGAAGCGGAAGACGCGGTCCAGGAGGCCTTTCTGAAGATCTATCGCGGAGCGGCCGCCTTCCGGGGGTCCGCGACGGTCTCCACCTGGATCTACCGGATCCTCGTAAATACCTGCTACGACCAGCTCCGGAAGCGTAAGAGGCATCCGGAGGACGCGCTCGACGGGCCCGGGGGCGAGGGGGAGGGGGCGCTGCTTCCCGCGCCGGCGGCGGATCACCCCCTGCGGCTTGCCATCGAGCAGTCGCTGTCGCGTCTGGCGCCCCGGCAGAAAACCGTTTTTCTGCTCTCCGCCGTGGAGGGATTTTCGCACCGGGAGATCGCAGGGGTGCTCGATGTTTCGGAAGGAGCGTCGAGGGCGTTGCTCTTCGAGGCGAAGCGCCGGCTCCAGGACCTCCTCTGGACTTCCGGCGTGCGCGGGAGGGCGAGCGCATGACGAGCGGCTGCTCGCGCGCGCAGGACGCGCTCCAGAGAAACGATCCTTCCGCGATGGAGCGGCTGCGGGTTCATGCGTCCCGGTGCGCCGAGTGCGCCGGTCGCCTCGCGCTCTGGGACGAGATCTCGGGCACGGCTCCCTCTCTGCGGCGCGAGTGGGAGAGCCCGGGACTCTTCCCGAAGATCGCAGCCGCCATCGAAGGGGAGAGGGCCCTGCGGCCTCCAGCCGAGGAGGCGCGCCCCCTTTCGACACCCGCGGTTTCCCGGTTTCGATGGATTCCCCTCGTGGCGGCCGCCGCCCTGTTCTTCGTCGCGATGGCGGGGCTGCAGGTCTTTCGCAACAGCGGCGGGCGCGAGCCGCTCGTGAATGCCGCGAGCACCCGCAACCCCCTGCTCACGGACCGATCGCTCGAGGAGGTGGAAATCGCCGAGGCGAATTACGTCCGGTCGATCGAGCAGCTCTCGGCTCTGGCGCGGCCCCGCATCGAAAGTCCGACGACACCGCTCTTCGTCAACTATCGCGAGAAGCTTCAGCTGCTCGATTCCGCCATCGTCGAGATCCGAGCCCAGGTTGACGCTAACCGGTTCAACTCTCACCTGCGCCGCGAGCTCCTGGCGATGTACCAGGAGAAACAGCGGACGCTGCAGGAACTCATGAAAGAGGCCCGCTCATGACCGAACGCTTTCTCTCCGCGGTTCCCGGGGCGCGATCCGGCCGGCTCGCCGCAGCCGTCCTCATGGCGGCGATTTTCGGCACGGCTCCGGCGCGCGCCGAGTCCTCGCGCGAGGAAATCTCACGCGAAGTCCACAAGTCCCTTCCGATGAAGCCCGGGCAACGGCTCGAGGTCGACCACCGTAACGGAAACGTTCATCTGCATACCCACGCGGTTCCAGCCGTCCGGGTGGACGCCATAATCCGGGTTTCCTCGTCCGACATGAACGAGGCAAAGCGGTTCGCCGACGCGGTCGCGGTCGACGTGGAGGCCTCGGCGAGCGGTGTGTCCGTCCGGACGCGATACCCGGACGAACACGGCGGGAGCCTGTTGTCGGGTTCCCGCCGCGTGTCGTTTGCCGTCGACTACGACATCGCGGTGCCCGAAACCGCCCGAGTCTCCGTTCGTAACCGCTTCGGCGACGTTCTCGCCGAGGACCTCAAGGGAGGCACGGAAATTCAAAACGCGAACGGCCGCCTCGTGTTTCGCGGCGGGCGAGGCGCCGCCCGACTCGAGAACTCGTTCGGTTCGCTGGAGCTCGCGGGGAACGCGGGCGAGACCGACGTCGTCAACGCCAACGGCGCGGTGACGATCGCCGACGTCGACGGACCGCTCACCGTGCGGAACCGCTTCGGCCGCGTCACGATCGCGCGGGTCAAGAAAGTCACGTTCTCCGGAACCAACGCCGACCTCTCGCTCGCCGGCTCGGGTCCGGCCTCCCTGACGACCTCTTTCGGGGCGGTCGAGGTGACGAACGTGGCGGGGGACCTCTCCGTCCAGAACACCAATGGAGCGGTCTCCGCGGCCGGCATTGCGGGGGAGGCGGAGTTGAGCGCGACCTTTGCGGCGATCACGTTCACCGACGTCCAGCGCGGTGTGCGCTGCACGGGCACCAATGCGCGCGTGAGCGGCCGCAAGGCCGGGGGTCCCGTGACGGTGCAGAACACGTTCGGGCCCGTCGAGCTGTCCGAGATCACCGGACCTGTCGACGTGCAGAACTCGAACGGGAAAGTGCGGCTGCGTGACATCCGGGGCTCGGCCGTCATCCGGAACCGGTTCGGAGACGTGGACGCGTCCGGTATCGGCGGCGACGCGACGGTCGTGAGCGGAAACGCGACGGTGACGCTTTCGAACATCGACGGTTCGGTGGATGCGACGAACTCCTTTGGCGCGGTGTCCATCACCCGCGCGAAGAAGGGCACCAGGGTGAACTCGGGCAACGGCGGCGTCGCGATCTCCGACACGGCAGGGGCCACCTTCGTCAAGACGAGCTTCGGGCTGGTGGAGGCGGCGAGGATCACCGGGGACCTGACCGTGGAGAATTCCAACGGGGCGGTGCGGGCAAGTGACGTGCGCGGGTTCGCAAATGTCCGGACCTCCTTTTCCCCGGTGACGCTCGACGCCGTGACGGGCGCGGTGGAGGTCGACAACCAGAATGGATCCGTCGAGCTCCGCGATCTCCCGACCGGGGCGAAAGCCTGCGGCCGGATCGCGGTGAAGACTTCGTTCGCCCCGATCCGGATCGTGCTCGTGGACGGTGGAGGCTACACGGTGAACGCGCGAACGTCTTTCGGCAAGATCAGCAGCGAAATGCCGCTGACCGGCGCCGGCGGCGTCAGCTCCGATTCCCTTCAGGGCCGGATCGGAGATGGCCGGTGTGAAGTGATCCTGAGCGATTCAAACGGCAACATCGACCTCGTCAAACAGGGCAGGCGCTGAAACCGTCGCCCCTCGGATCGTCCATCAACCGAACACGGCGAGCAGGGCAAGCGCGAGGAGGAGCAGGCTCAACCGGCGGAAGAACCTGGCCACGCCTGTATTACGCCGCCCGGCCCAACCTCGTTTAGCGAATCGAGGAGGGCCGGCGTCGAAAGAGCGTCTGAGTGGCGTCTACCAGCGGTGGAAGGCGGGATGGCCCTCGGAGACCGCGACGAAAGTCCCGCGGCATGTGGCCGTGATCTTTCCGTTGGCTTCCAGCGTCGCTTCGACGGTGGCGCGATCGGCGGACGAGTCGACGATCCGTGCCCGCAGCCGGAGCGGAGCGTCCATGGGAGTCGGGCGTTTCAGGACGACATGAAAGTCCGCGGTGACCGTGCACGGCGGCGTCGGCGAACCGGACTTCTCCTGAAGGTGATGAGTGGCCGCCCAGTTGCTGTGGCAATCGAGGAGGGCGCCGCAGATCCCGCCGTTCAAGACCCCCTCGAACGCCTGATGGTGCGGCTCCGGACGCCAGTCGCAGACGAGTTCCTCACCCTCGACGAAGCTCCGGATCCGCAATCCCTTTTCGTTGGCGGGCCCGCAGCCGAAGCATCGATTCGCCGGCGCCCACTTCTCCTGCAGGCTCTCCATCAAAGCTTCTCGAGCGATTCCGCGCCGATGTTGGGCAGCCATGGGAGCAATTCGTACTGAGCGACTCGTTCGCGGACGAACGGGTCGCTGTCTCGAATCCGATCGAGCGTCTCGGCGCGATGGTCCGGCACGCGAAGCAGGAGAACGCCGCCGTTTCTCGGATCGAGAGGTCCGGAGACGAGCAGGGTGCCGGATTCCTTCAGGCCGCGCAGATAGGCGCGGTGGGCGTCCAGGTGCGGGAGCACCTCTTCGAGCGGCCGGCGGTAGCGCACGAGGGCGAGGGCGTACACCGATCGAGCGTATCAGCGGCCGGTCGCGGCCCGTGGCAGAACGCGTTGAGCACCCAATATTATGATCGCCGGGAAGCGAAGGAGTCCCCCATGTCCCCCACGCCCGCCGTCGAAGACAAGAGCCATCCGGCGGAGGGGGAACGCCGCGACGCGGTCACCCTCGTCGACCATCGGACGGGAAAGTCCTACGACCTGCCGGTTTCCGACGGAACCATTCGTGCCATCGACCTGCGTCAGATCAAGACGGGTCCTGAGGATTTCGGTCTGATGTCCTACGACCCCGCATTCCTGAACACCGCGAACTGCCGCAGCGAGGTCACGTTCATCGACGGCGACCGGGGAATCCTGAGGTATCGGGGCTACCCGATCGAACAGCTTGCGGAAAGATCGACATACCTCGAAGTGGCGTACCTGCTCCTGCATGGCGAGCTCCCCGGCCGCGCGGAGTTCGATGAGTGGGTCCACAACATCACCTTTCACACGATGATCCACGAAAGCCTCAAGAAGTTCATGGATGGCTTCAACCACGACGCGCATCCGATGGGAATGCTGATCGCGACGGTCGGCGCCATGTCGACGTTTTACCCGGGGGCGCGCGACATCCACAGCGCCTCGGGCCGAACGAAGCAGATCCACCGGCTGATCGCGAAGATGCCGACGCTCGCGGCGTTCGCCTATCGCCACAGCATGGGGATGCCCTACGTCTATCCGGACAACGATTTCTCTTACACAGAGAACTTCCTGAACATGCTGTTCCGGATCCCTTCCTCGAGCTGGAGGCCCGACCCGGTGCTGGTGCGAGCGCTCGACGTCCTCTTCATTCTGCACGCCGACCACGAGCAGAATTGCGGCACGCACGTGATGCGCGGCATTGGGTCCTCTCACACGGATCCCTACTCGGCCGTTGCCGGCGCCGCGGCGGCGCTCTATGGCCCGCTGCACGGCGGCGCGAACGAGGAAGTCCTGAAGATGCTTCAGGAGATCGGGTCGGTTTCGAAGATTCCCGCGTTCATCGAAGAGGTGAAGACGGCCAAAGGAGAGAAACGATTGATGGGATTCGGGCATCGCGTGTACAAGAATTTCGACCCGCGCGCCACGATCATCAAGAAGGTCGCGGACGAAGTGTTCCAGGTCACGCGGCGGAACCCCCTGCTGGACGTCGCGCTGGAGCTCGAGCGCATCGCTCTCCAGGACGAGTACTTCATCAAGCGGCGGCTCTACCCGAACGTGGATTTCTATTCGGGGCTGATCTACGAGGCGATCGGGATCCCGACGGCGGCCTTCACCGTCCTGTTCGCCATCCCCCGGGTTTCCGGATGGCTGGCGCAGTGGCAGGAAATGCTGGGAGACCCGGAGCAGAAAATCGCCCGCCCCCGGCAGATCTATACGGGCGCGCAGGAGCGCGGCTTCGTTCCGATCGAAGCGCGATAAACCGTCGCCAACCGTCGCCTTCGCTCACTGCGGGACCTGCGTTCGCCCGCGGGCGAACGCACCGCCGAGCGGCTCGCCTGTTGGCTCGACCGCTCGCCTGCTCCCTTCGTTAGCTTCGGCTCCCGCAGCGGGAGGCTCCTCCTTCCCTTCGGTCAGGAGACTCCTCCCGCTGCGAGCTTAGCCACCCTCGTGGAGGAAGCGCAGCTCTGCCCCCTCTCGGGGAGAGGGTTGGGGTGAGGGGACCCGCAGGTGGACGGTGCGTTTGTCGTCTGATGAATGCGAGTCGGCCGGTGAAGTCGTGAATTCGGCGCCTTTCCGCGCGGTCCTCTTCGACTGGGATGGGACGCTTCTCGACTCGGCAGAGGCGAGCTATCGGTGTTACCGGCGCCTGTTTGCGCCTTACGGGATCGATTTCACCCGGGACGTCTTTGCGCGCACCTACGCACCGGACTGGTACCGCACTTACGAGGGGATCGGCCTGCCCCGCCAGCGCTGGGGCGAAGCGGACGCGCGGTGGCTGGAGATCTACGGGGAGGAGTCGTGCGCGTTGCGTCCCGGGACGTCCGAGGCGCTCGCGCGGATCGGATCGGCGGGCGTCCTCGCCGGACTGGTGACGAGCGGGAGCCGCGTTCGGGTCGAGAATGACCTGGCGAGACTCGGAATCTCGCCGTCGTTTTCCACCCTGGTCTGCGGCGAAGACGCGCGCCGGAAAAAACCTCATCCGGAAGCGTTGTTCGCGGCGCTCTCGCGTCTCGGGCTCCAGGCGGCGGACGCCGCGTACGTCGGGGACAGCCCCGAGGACATCCAGATGGCGAGGGCCGCGGGCGTTTACGCCGTCGGTCTCGAGGGCGGCTTCCCAAACGCCGAGGCCCTGCGGGCGTCCGCACCGGAGGCGCTCGCCCGGGACCTCGCCGAGGCGATGGACATCCTTCTTTCTCGTTAGCCGCGCGCGCCGCGGACGCTGCCGCCGTATCGAGAGAGACCGACCCCTCACCCTAACCCTCTCCCCGAGCGCGGGGCGAGGGGGCAGAGCTGCGCCTCAACCACGAGGATGACGTGAGCCGGGCGGTCGAGCCCTCAGGCGAGCCGCCCGGCGGTGCGTTCGCCGCGCACGGCGAAGGCAGGTTCCGGAGTGAGCGGAGGCGACGGTTGGCGACGGTTAGAATTCCCACCCCCATGCTTCCCGGCCAGATTGCCGCCCTCGTCGCTTCTTCGACCGCGGCCGGCGTGATGAATGCGATGGCCGGGGGCGGCACGATCCTGACCTATCCCACGCTTCTGTGGCTCGGGGAGTCCCCGATCATCGCCAACGCCACGTCGACCGTCGCCCTCCTTCCGGGGGCGGCGTCGAGCCTCTTCGGGTACCGGCGCGAAGTCGGCGGGCACCGGGGGTGGTTGAAGACGCTTTTTCTGCCGAGCCTGCTGGGAGGAGCCGCCGGCGCGGCGCTCCTCCTGATCACGCCGCCTCTGGCGTTTCAACGGATGGCGCCGTTTCTGATTCTCTTCGCGACGGCCCTCTTCATGCTGCGCGACGCGGTGGCACGCTGGGCGGGGACGGCGGACGCAGGGCCCGGCCGCACCCCCGCCCGGCTGGCCGTCGCGATCGGCTTTCAGTTCGCGGTGGCTGTGTACGGCGGATACTTCGGCGCCGGCATCGGCATCCTGATGCTCGCGGTTCTCGGTTTCCTCGGCATCTCCGACATTCACGCCTCCAATGGCCTGAAGAATTTCTTCGGGATGTGCATCAACGGAGTCGCCGCCGGATACTTCATTCTTCGGGGCGCCGTCGAATGGCGCGCGGCGCTGGTGATGATGGCGGGAGCGACCCTGGGCGGCTACGCGGGCGCGCGGTTTGCCCGCAGGATCGGCCAGGAGAGCGCGCGCGCCGCCGTCATCGTAATTGGTTTCGTCATCGCGGCAGTCTTGTTGTACCAGAGCTTCGGACACTGACCCGACGGGAAGCCCGGGAGATGCCCACGACTCGACCGGACTCCGCCGTCGAACGAGCTCTCGGCGCGGTTCGCGGCGAAACGGACCGGCTGCCCGGCGCGTTTGCCGCCGCGACGCTCGCTGCCACCAGCATCGTGATCGGGATTCTGTGGGACATCTCCTGGCACCGCTCGATCGGACGCGACACATTCTGGACGCCGGCGCACCTGGCGATTTACCTCGGCGGCGCTCTGGCGGGCCTCTCCGCCGCCGCCCTCGTCTGGAAGGCGACCTTCGGGGATGACCGCGCGCGCGGCGCCAGCGTCGGTGTCGGACCGCTGCGGGGACCGCTCGGCGCCTGGGTGATGGCGTGGGGAGCGGCCGCGATGATCGCTTCCGCCCCGTTCGATGACTGGTGGCACGACGCTTACGGGCTCGACGTGACGGTGATCTCCCCTCCGCACGCCGTGCTCGCCGTCGGAATGGTCGCGGTTGCGCTCGGGGCGATGCTTCTCGCGCTCTCGCGCCAGAACGCCCCTGCCGACCGAGACGTCCGGTCGAGGGCCGCGCTGTACCTCTACGCGTCGGGCCTGCTCGTCACCCTGGCGGCCACGTTCCTGATCGAATACACTTCCCGCTCCATCAGCACGGGTGGTTCTTTTACGCCGTCACCGGCCTCGTGTTTCCCCTGTTTCTCGTGGGGATCGCAAGGGCTGGCCGGTCCCGATGGTCGGCCACCGCCGCCGCGGCTGTTTATATGGCGCTGTTGGGCGGAGTCGACTGGGTCCTCCCTCTTTTCCCCGCCGAGGCCCGCCTCGCGCCCATCTACAACCCGATCACCCGCATGGTGCCGTTCTGTTTTCCGCTGCTGCTCGCGTTTCCCGCGATGGCGATCGACTCTCTTTTGAAGAGCCGTCGGAGGCCGGGGGACAACGCACTCGGAGTTCTCCTCGGCGCGGCTTTCTTCCTCGTCTTTCTGGCCGTGCAGTGGCCGTTCGGCTGGTTTCAAATGACGCCCGCGGCGCGAAACTGGTTCTTCCTGGGAGACCGGTACTGGTCTTACTACTTTCATCCCGGGGCTCCCTGGCGGTACGGTTTCATCGGAGATCCGGCGGGGATGGCGACCGTTCCCGGTTTTCTGGTGGCCGCCGCTCTCTCCGTCGTTTCCGCCCGCCTCGGCCTTCTTGCGGGAGACCGCCTCGCCCGGGTCCGCCGTTGAGGCGAAGTTGCTTCTTCTCCCGGCTGGCGCTTGCCATGCTGCTTCTCTCGCGTGACGCGGCGGCTCACGTCGGAAGTCCCGACACATTTTTCGCCGGGTCGGCCGGAAAGTACCCGGTGCGCGTCACGATCCGCCCGCCGGGCGTCGTCCCGGGTCTGGCGGAGATTTCCGTACGCGTCGGGTCGAGCGGCGTCCGCCGGGTGACGATCCGGCCGGTGCGCTACGACGCGGGCCCCGCGGGCGCGCCTGCTCCCGACGTCGCGACGCCCGTCGCGGGCCAGCCCGGCCTTTACGCGGGTGCGCTCTGGCTGATGAGCGAGGGCTCGTACGCGATCGAGATCGCGGTCGAAGGAGAGTCGGGGACCGGGCGGACCTCCGTCCCGATCGCGTCGCTGCCGACCCGCGTGCTTCCCATGGGCCGAGGACTTTTCTTTCTGGTCCTCGCCTTTGCCGTGCTGCTGATGGCGGGAGGCCTCGCGATCGTGTTCGCCGCCGCGAGCGAGAGCGCGCTGCCTCCCGGTGAGAAGCCCGGCCCGGCGCGTCGGCGCGCGGCGAGAAATACCACCATGGCCGCCGGTGGAGTCTTCCTGCTCCTCCTCTTTGGCGAGAGCGCCTGGTCCGCGCGGGTGCGCCGATCGGCAGAGCGGCAGGTGTTTCGTTCATATCGGACGACCGCTGAGGTGAGGGCGGAGGGCGCGGTGCGGGTGATGAAGCTCTCGATCGACGATCCCACCTGGAAAGGAGCGACCTGGCGCCCGCTCGTCCTCGATCACGGCAAGCTCATGCATCTGTTCGCGATGCGGGAGCCAGCCCTCGACGCGTTTGCGCACCTGCACCCGGTGGCCGTCTCGGAACGCGAGTTCGAAGCGCCCTTTCCGTCCCTGCCCGGAGGCACCTATTCGATCTTCGCGGACGTGACGGACGAGACCGGCCTCTCGCAGACTCTGGTTGCGCGCGCCGAGGTTCCGGCGGCGGCCGCGGGAGCCGCGACGGCCCTCCTCCCATCCTCACGGGCAGATCCGGACGACTCCTGGCGGATCTCGCCGCCGCTGCCCCCGGTGGTCCGGCAGCCTCTCGTTTCGGATCTCGGCGGGGGTCTCTCCATGACGTGGGCCTCCGCCTCCCAGGCGGCCCCGATCCTCGCCGGACGCGAGCTCACGCTGCGGTTTCTCGTGTGCGACTCGGGCGGACGGCCCGCGGTCCTCGAGCCGTACATGGGCATGAAGGGGCACGCGGCGGTCGTCAGGGATGACGGTTCCGTTTTTGTGCATCTGCATCCGATGGGAACGGTGTCGATGGCCTCTCTCGACCGGCTGTCGGGGCGCCATCGCTCCGACTCCTCCGAATCTCACGGGACGATGAATAGCGCGTCGGACCCGGGGGGAGAGGTGTCCTTTCCCTACGCGTTCCCGAAGGCCGGTCCTTACCGCCTCTGGGTCCAGGTTCGAAGCGGAGGAGAGGTCCGCACCGGAGTCTTCGACGTGCTCGTCCGCTGAATCAGCGGAGGTGGACTGTTCGGCCGGCCTGGCGAAGACGCATCACCTGCCTGCGGGCCCCCTCACCCCGACCCTCTCCCCGAGCGCGGGGAGAGGGAGGTGGAGGTGGATACACTTGCACCGGAAGGAAGGAAACACCTATGAGCTGGCTCGTCTGGCTGGGTCTCGCCGTTTTGATCGGGGTCATCGCGGCCGTCACCGGAATCAAACCGAAGGGAACCCGGCATGTCGCCGGAACCCGCATGATGGGGATCGGGCGGCTCGCGCTCTTTTTCCTGGTCGCCCTCTTCGCCTGGCTCGCTTACCGCGCGCGGTCGGGAGGCTGAGGGTCGGAAGCGAGGAGGAACGGCTGCTCCGCGTCGGCGACCGTCGGGGCGCCGGCTTCCAGGTTGTGAAGAGAGACGCCGAGCAGGCGTACGGGCCGCGAGGCCGCCTCGGTTTTGTCGACGAGCGCGAGCGCCCGGTCTCGGATCTCGCCCGGTGACCGCGTGGCCGGTCGCCGGGTTTCGCTGCGCGTCACGGTCTGGAAGGTCGAGTAGCGAAGCTTCAGGACGACCGTTCTTGCGGTGAGCTGCTTCTTCTCGAGCGCGCCCGCCGAGGCCTCCGCGAGTCGCGCGACCTCCTCGCGAATCTTCGCAAGGTCCGTCAGATCTCGCGCGTACGTTTCTTCGGAGCCGATCGACTTGCGCTCGCGGTCGGGCTCGACCGCGCGGTCGTCATCCCCGTGCGCGAGCCGCCGCAGCCAGTCCGCGAGACTGCCGACGGCGGTTCGGAGCGTCTCTTCCGACGCCGCGCGCACGTCCACGAGACGTTCGATCCCGGCCGAGCGCAGCCGCTTTGCCGTGACGGGACCGACTCCCCAGAGAGCGTCGACGGGCAGCTTCTGAAGAAATGCCTCCACGCGCTCCGGAGCGATCACCGTCAGCCCGTCGGGCTTCCTCCATCCGGACGCGATCTTCGCCAGGAACTTGTTCGGGGCAACTCCCGCGGAGGCGGTGAGCCGGGTCTCCTCGCAGATGCGCGTCTTGATCCTGCGCGCGACGTCCACGCCGAGCGGAATCCCCCAGGAATTCTCGGTGACGTCCAGATAGGCCTCGTCGAGCGAGAGCGGCTCGACCTGCGCCGTCACCTCGCGAAAGATCTGAAACACGCGCTCCGAGACGGAGCGATACTTCGCGAAATCCGGGCGGAGGATCACGAGCTCCGGGCAGAGCCGGACGGCGCGGGCCATCGGGAGTGCGGATCGGACCCCGTACGCGCGCGCCTCGTAACTCGCGGCGGCGACGACGCCCCGGCTCTCGGGACTTCCTCCGACGGCGACCGGCCGCCCCTTCAGCGCGGGGTCGTCCCTTTGCTCGACAGATGTGTAGAACGCGTCCATGTCGACGTGCAGGATGCGCCGCACGCGCGCGGGCGTCGGCGCCGACCCCTCGTCTCCGGACGTCACCGCGCGCCGTTTCGGTCCGGCCCGAACCACCCGGTCAGGACAACGAGCTGCCGCGTCACCTCGGGCGGTCGCTCCGACTGGACCACGACGAACTCGTTGCCGTCCGCGGAGACGTCGTACTCCCGGGGCGAGTCCTCGCGGCCGCCGCGATCGAAGGCTGCCGTAAAGAGGAGCGTGGGCGTTCCGGGGACCGGATCCGAATCGGCCGAGAGCCCTACGGAAAAGAACTGGTCTCTGATCCGGTAAAAGAGCTCTCGCCCTCCGCGAGCCCAGGCAGGTTCCTCGCCCCCGTTCGTCGACACCTTGATGCGGCTGCCGGGCCCCGGATACGGTCGCAGATAAACTTCCCTCTGCCCACTTTCGTCGGACACATAAGCAATCCATCGCCCATCCGGCGAAAACGTCGCGGCGAAGTTTCGGAAATCGCCGGCGAGCCAGAGGCGTGACTCCGGTTTGCTTCCGAGAGTAGCCGTCCACAGGCTCATCGGAACGCGGGAGGCGTTGGTTTCCGTCTTGCGGTCCTCAACGGTGTAGACGATGACCTTTCCGTCGGGCGACCAGGAGTTCGCAAACTCCGCGCGGCCCCCGTTTTCCGTGAGCGTCTCGACGCTCAGGCTGGCGTCCACCGGCTTCATCGCCAGCCGCGGTTCCCCCACGTGGAACAGGGTGAACGCCAGGCGGCGGCCGTCGGGAGACCAGACGGGACAGAAAAACCGCCCGGGCTCCGAGGTCAAGAGCGACAGGATCTGTCGGGATCGGTCAAAGATGGACAGCTTGCCCGACTCCCGATCGAGCTTCATGAGGGCGAGCCGCTGCCCGTCCGGCGACAGGCGCGGATGAGAATACTGCCCGGGTGGAAGAGGGAGCGCGGCCCCCTTGCCGTCCCGTCCCACGATCCAGACCGCCGTTAGAGACCGTGGGAGAGCCGGGCCGCTCGGAGAAAGGAGAGTCCCGCCCGCGGAGGCGAAGTGAGCAATCCCAAGGTCCTCGTTGACGAGCAGGTTGTCCGGCAGAGCGACGGGCGTCCCGGCCGCCTTCAGGCGCGCGAGATCGAAGGGAACGGCGAACAGGCTCTTTCCGCGGACGAAGACGAGCTGCCCCGTATCCACATAACGGGCGTAACCGCTGCCTTCGAGCACGATCTTTCGCCGCTGAGTGCCTGGCTCCAGAACGGCGATCCGGGCGCTCGAGAGATCCTGGAAGTCGGTTCCGAAAACAATGGTGACGAGAGTCCCCCGTCCGCCGGGAAGCGCCTGGGGCCAGAGATGTCCGTGCTCGCCCGGTGCGAGCGAGGTGAAGGCCTCGGCCTTTCCTCCGTTCTCGGACACTTTGTCGAGTCCCGCATTCGGCGTGCGCGAAAACACGATCGATCCGTCCGCCGTCCAGGTGCCCCCGTGCGCCACCGGCGGCGCATCGGAAATGCGGACGGCCGCCCCGCCGGACAGCGGGACCTTCTTCAACTCCGTCACCGTGAAGAACCCGACCCACTCCCCGTCCGGCGAAAAGAACGGGTTTACGCCGCCCTCGGTACCGGCGAGCGCCACGGCTTCCGCCCCGTCGAGGCGCCGGCGATAAAGGCGCGAAACGCCCGATTGGTTCCCGCGGAAAACGACCGTCGAGCCGTCGGGAGAGAGCGCGACGGAGGGGCGTCCTCCGCCCAGAAGCCGGACGCCGTCCGGAAGCGAAAGAACGGCCTGTAATTCCGGCGGCGGCGGGGCGGTCCCCGCAGGCCGCCGGTTCCACAGAAGCGCGGCGACGGCGGCCGCTCCGAGCAGCGCACCCGCGGCAAGCCACGCCACGGCTTTCGGCGAATCACCCCCGTTTCGAGGACGGCCGTCGGCCTGGTCTCCATCGGGGAAGACGCACCCGCCATGACCTCCTCGAGCTCCAGCCTCGCGTCGGAGATGTCGTGCAGACGCCGGCGCGGATCCTTCTGAAGGCATCGGCGAAGAAGGTCGCGAAGGCGCAGGGGCGTCGACGCAGGAAGCGCCGCCCAGTCCGGCTCGTCGGCGACGATGGCCGACAGGGTGTCCGTAACGGACTCTCCCGGAAAGGCGCGCCGGCCGGTCAGGCACTCGTAGACCACGCTCCCGAACGAGAAGATGTCGGTGCGCTTGTCGAGAGGGCGACCCCGAGCCTGTTCCGGGCTCATGTACGCGGCCGTACCTAAGATGAAGCCGGTCTGCGTCCCGAGGCTGATCGTCGGCGACCGCGACTGGTCGCCCGACGCCGAGCCGCGCTCCGCGGTTTTCGCGAGCCCGAAGTCCAGGACCTTCACCGTTCCGTCCGCGCGGAGCATGACGTTTGCGGGTTTCAAGTCGCGGTGGATGACTCCGGCGTCGTGCGCGGCTCCCAGGCCCGCGGCGATCTCCGCGGCGATGCGCAAGGTCTCGTCGAGCGGCAGCGGCCCTTCGGCAAGGCGCGACGCGAGCGTCTCTCCCTCGATGCACTCGAGGATGAGGTACGCATGGCCGTCCGGCGATTCCTCGAATCCGTAGATCGCGCCGACGTTGGCGTGATTCAGGGAGGCGAGGACCCGCGCCTCGCGCTGGAACCGGGCGAGCCGTTCGGGGTCCGCCTCGAACCCGGGCGGAAGCGCTTTCATCGCGACGTCGCGCTGGAGGCGCGTGTCGCGCGCCCGGAAGACTTCCCCCATGCCACCCTTGCCGAGTGGGCCGGAGATCTCGTAGGGCCCGAGACGGCTGCCGGGGCCGAGCGCCACGGGTTAGGCGCCTGTCCTCGTAATCTCCTGCGGCGCGAAGGCGTGTCTCTCGCTGCGAGCGGAATGCTCGCAAAACGGCTTGTGCGGCGTAGCCCGGCTACGCCTGCGCGCCATTCTGCTGCGCTCCCGCTCTCGCTTCGGCCTCACCGCACTCGCAACGGACATTACTCGGAAGGCTCCTAGTAGGAAACGAGAAGGCGAGCCGCCCGCTCGACTTCGTTTTCGGAGGGAAGAAAGAAATCCTCGAGGGGCGGCGAGTACGGAACGGGAGTGTCGAGCGCGCCGACGATCCGCACGGGCGCGTCGAGGTGCTCGAACGCCTCCTCCTGCACGATCGCGGCGACGCTCTCGCCGATGCCTCCCGTCCGGGAGTCTTCGTGGACGATCAGGACGCGATGGCAGTGGCGCGCGAGCGCCAGCACGGCGTCCCTGTCGAGAGGGACCAGGCTTCGCAGGTCCAGCACGGCGGACTCGATTCCGTCGGCGGCGAGCTTCTCTGCGACGCGGAGAGCGACATGGACGTACGCGCCGTAAGAAATGATGGCGAGGTCTTCTCCCGCGCGCCGCAGCGCGGCCTTTCCGATGGGCAGGGCGGCAGGGGCCTCGTCGGGGAGCGCCTGTTTGATCCGGGGATCCCGATAGAGAGCGATGTGCTCATAGTAGAGGACGGGGTCGGGATCGGCCACGGCCGCCGCCATCAGCGCGCGCGCGTCCGCGGGCGTCGACGGCACGACGATCTTCAGGCCCGGCGTCCTGTAGAACCAGGGCTCCGTGTTCTGGCTGTGGTACGGCCCCGCGTGGCGGAGACCGCCCCACGGCATGCGCACCACCATCGGGACGGAGGCGCCCCAGCGGTAGCGGATCTTCGCGGCGTTGTTGACGAGCTGGTTGAAGCCGGTCGCGACGAAGTCGTTGAACTGCATTTCGCCGATGGGCCTCTGACCCGCGAGCGCGGAACCCACGCAGACGCCCAGGACCGCCCCTTCGGCGAGGGGGGAATTCAGAATCCGGTCGCCGTATTTCTTCAGGAGCGGCCGGAGGAGCAAAAAGGCGTTTCCGTACCTCCCGCCGACATCCTCGCCGTACACGAAGACGCGAGGGTCCGCTTCGAGGGCGTCTCCGACGCCGAGCATCACGGCCTCGAGGAACGTCCGCCCCTTCGGATCGAATGCGGGGCCCGTCTCGAGATCGGGCAGAGACGGGGCCTGCCCGCGCCGGACTTCCGGGTCGAGCGGCTCCGTCCTCCGGCGGGGGGGCTCCGTGGCAAAAACGCCGGCTCCCGCCGTTTCCGGTTCCGGCCACGGAGCGTCGATGACTCTCCGCGCCTGTTCCTCGACGATCGTGTCAGCGTCCCGCCGGAAGCGTTCGAGATCTCCCGGCGCCAGGATCCCCTCGGCTTCGAGCCGCGCCGCGTATGTGGCGATCGGCTCGCGCCGCGACCAGAACTCGTAAAGCTCCGGATCGGCGTATCCGCCTTCGGAGGGCCGGGGGTAATTCCACGAGATTCCCGGTTCCTTCCCG
This sequence comes from Thermoanaerobaculia bacterium, assembly GCA_038253555.1. GTDB lineage: Bacteria > Acidobacteriota > Thermoanaerobaculia > UBA5066 > Gp7-AA6 > JALYUA01. Next base: position 20,953 of record JBBSGZ010000019.1, on the reverse strand, counting down.
AGATACAGCATGTCGTCGTGGTGCGCGTGCCCGCACATGCGCATGCACACGAGCTCGATCAGCGAAGGCCCGCGGCCCTGGCGTGCGCGCTCGGCGGACCACGTGAACGCCGCGGCGATCGCCTCGGGGTCGGTGCCGTCGATCGTGATTCCCGGGATGCCGTACCCCGCCGCCTTTTCGGCGAACACGCGTACGGCGGACTGATCGGCGACCGGAGTCGAAAGCGCCGTCTGGTTGTTCTGGACGCAGAAAATAGCCGGGAGCCGGCGGGCGGCACAGAGGTTGATCGCTTCATGCCACTCGCCGAGCGAGGTGCCGCCCTCGCCGATGAACGTCACGGCCACCCGGCCCGAGTTGTCCCGGGAAAAGGCCATCGCGAGCCCCGCCACCGTGAGCGAGGAAATCGCGAGCGGCGCGGAGGCAGGCAAAACGCCCCAGGAAAAGTCTCCGACGTGGAGGTCTTTCCCCTGCATCGGGGAGCCGGCTTTTCCCATCTGTGCGGCGAGAACGAGGCGCACCGATTCGGGATCGGGCCGCATCGCCAGCTCCGCCCCAAGGTCGCGGATGAGCGGGGCGACGACATCTCCCCGCCACGCGCCTTCGGGAGTGCGGAAGCCCGGCCCGCGGCGGAGCCGCAGCGGCGCCGCGTAGATCGCCTCCTGGCCGAGGGATCGAAATCCCTTTCCCTGAAAGGAAACGCCACGGTAGCGCACCTCGCCGCCGGAGAAGAATGCTTTGAGGCGATTGTCGGTCGCGCGCGTCAGGATCATCCCGCGCAGCATCTCCAGTCGCTCGTCGCGCGTGAGCGACGCGGCGATGGCCTCGCGCCGGAGAAATCCGTCGCAAGCGTCGAGCAGCTCTGATTTGGCCGACGCGAGCCGCGCGTTGACGGTGACTCCGGGGGTCGATTCCGGCAGCCCCTCCGGCGCGGTTCCGGCGAGCTCGCTCCGGAGCGCGTCCGCGAGCAGGGGCCGCAGGGCGTCGATGGCCGCCGCGTCCCGGCCGGGATCTTTCGGGCAGGCGCGGGAAAAGGCGATCGTCGCCGGCCTCAAAGCGAAGGGGTGCCTCTCGGCCACAAAGGCGGCAAACCGTTCGGACAACGCCGCGCGCACCTGCACGGAGGCGGGACTCACCGAGCGCACCGATCTTTCCACGCAGGGAATGTTAGCCGAGTCTTACGTCGGAGGATGTGCGCGGCGGCCCCGCTGGTGCTCCACCTCCCGAAACGCGAGGCCCTTCGCTCTTCGGTCGGGAAACTTCTGACGTTGCGACCCGCCATGCGGACGGGCGGGCGTACGCGTGGGGGTGGCTCCTGACCCGTTTCCTGGCCCCGGAAAGGCCGTCCGCCACTTTCGGAGCCCGGCTCACCGGAGGAGCTGGATCTGCCCGGAGGAGAGACCAGGGGCAGGTGCCTTCAGAAAGGCCACGAGGGCCTCCGAAAACCGCCGGCTGGTCCGGTTTCTCCAGCGCTCTCTCCGGGGAGAAAGGTGCCGCCGCGCTCGCCTGCCAGGGGACACGCTCGGTCGGTTCCAACCGGAGGAGAGAACGATGATGCTCCGGATCGAGAACGACGAGCCGGTCCATCGCCGCAAGGTCGGTCAACGACCGGAGCGGTCGGGCTCGTCATCTTCGCGTTCGGGAGGTCCGGGCGAACGCGGTAGCCGGGAATCCGGCGCCCCTGCTCGAGGGGCGCCGGCTCGTTACTTCACACCGAGCAGTTCGACCTCGAACAGAAGAGTCGCATTGGGCGGGATCACGCCTCCGGTACCACGGGCGCCATACCCGAGGGTGGGCGGGATGAGCAGAGTGCGCTTGCCTCCCACCTTCATCGTCGAAACGCCTTCATCCCACCCTTTGATCACCTGGCCCTGTCCAATCCCGAACTCGAAGGGCTTGCCGCGGTCCACGGAGCTGTCGAATTTCTTTCCCTTGGCGCCGCTCTCCCACAGCCAGCCCGTGTAGTGCATCACGCACGTCTGACCGTTCTTCGGCGACGCGCCGGTGCCGGTCACGGTGTCCTCGTACTGGAGCCCGCTCGGAGTCTTCGTCATCTTGCTCTCGCTCTTCTTCTCCGCATCCTTCTGGGGAGCGGCGTTGTTCTGGGAGCCGGACACCGGCAGAGCCGCGAGCGCGAGGGCCGCGGCTCCGGCGAGAAGCAGGGACGCTCTGTTTTTCATTATCGAAATCTCCTTTCTAATCTTGCGACGCGGGGAAAATATCAGTTCTGCCCGGGATCCGAGCGGTCTTTTCCCGTCAATCCTCCCGGGGATACGTTTTCAAAAGGCCGTTCTCGGTCATGATCTTCTCGATTCGCGCGATGTCGCGCGGAACGAAGTCGGACAGGACATCAGTCCCCTTCCCGGTGATCACGATGACGTCTTCGAGCCGCACGTAGATCTTCTCTTCCGGCACGCGCAGCGCGGGCTCGATCGTGAAGACCATCCCGGGCCGAAGCGGCCCCTCGTGCGGCCCGTCATCGTGGGTCGCCATACCGACCCAGTGCCCGAGCGCCGCGTCGGGGCGGCCCGCAGATTTCCGGTATTCGTCGACGAAGGCCCTGGCCGCCTGCGTGTAGGTCTCCTTCGAGAAGCGGGAAGACGCGAGGATCCCATCCATCTTCTTCGCCGCCTCCTGCATGCAGACGGACGCGGAGACCCCGGGACGGATCGAATGAAGGATCGCTTCGTAGCACGCCAGATAGAAGCCGTACAGCTCGCGCTGCCATCCGGAGAACTTTCCGTTGACGGGCCACATGCGGGTGACGTCGCTCATCGCGTACCCGACGTCGGGCGCGAAGTCCATGAGAAGGAAATCGCCGTCTTCCATTTTTCGCCGCCCGGCGTTGTAGTGGGGCCACCAGGCGTTGCGCCCGCTCGCGATCAGAGAGTAGTAGGCCTCGCCCTGCGCGCCATTGCGGTAATAGATGAATTTTGCCATCCCGTCGAGCTCCCGCTCGTACTGGCCGGGGCGCGTCGAGCGCATGCCCTCCAGGAGCGCGAGGCCGGAAAGCCGGGTGGCGCGGCGGATCATGGCGATCTCCCGAGGACTCTTGATGAGCCTGAGGGAGTCCAGAGCGGGCGTCAGGTCCTTCACTTCGAACTGGGGAAACCGCTCCTTCAGAAGCGTGGCGAACCGGCCCTCCCGCGGAGCGCCCCCGTCCCAGGGATCCGAAGCGAGATCGGCGATGCGGCGGAGCCCGAGGTCGCGGCTGACGGCGAACCCCTCGGCCGGGGAGAGAGGCGTCCACGCCGCTCGGACGTTCGAGCGATGGAGGAGGCGCATGAAGGACTCGGCCAGCAGGTCCGGCGCCGAGACCGCGTCGACGCCGGTGAGCTTTTGCACCTCCTCCGCGTCTTCGGAGGAGAGGACCTTCCCTTCGCCTTTCTCCCGCGATTCGTTGCGGTGCGGAAGGAAGAGCGTCGTCTTCCGGTTGGTGCCGTCGAGCAGAAGATACGCGTTCGGGATCTCGACCCCGCACAGGTAGTAGAAGTCGTTCGACTGGCGGAAGCGGATATAGCCGACCTGGGTCGGTGCGCCGACGACGATGGCGAACCCCGACTTTCCGATCGCATCGAAGATCCCGGCGCGGCGGGCGGCGAACTCCTCCGGAGGGTAGTCGGTCGTGAAGGGAGAGAATCCTTCCTGGGCCCGCGCGCCGGCCGCGATCGCCACCCCCAGCAGGCTCAGGGCGAGAACGCGGACGAGGATGAGTTGTCGGATCGTCATCGAGCGGCCTCCTTTGAATCAGAGAAAGGAGGATTGTAGACAACCGTCGCCAACCGTCGCCTTCGCGCCCGGCGGGACCAGCGGTCGCCAGCGGGCGAACGCACCGCCGGTCGGCTCGCCTGAGGGCTCGACCGCCCGGCTGGTCCCTTCGTTCGCTTCGGCTCCCGCAGCGGGGGGCTCCTCCTTCCCTTCGGTCAGGAGACTCCTCCCGCTGCGAGCGTAGTCACCGTCGTGGTTATGGCGCAGCTCTGCCCCCTCTCCCCGCGCGCCGGGGGAGAGGGCTGGGGTGAGGGGCGAGACTTACCTGGAAGGCGGCGCCGAGAACAAAACCTGGCTTACGGCGTCCCCGCGCTCGGGGCGAGGATTCGAGGGAGGGTCCCCGCCAGTTGGCTGCGCCCCGCCGCTACGGACGAAGCAGCACTTTGAGGACTCCCGGCTTCGCGGCCTCCGCGAGAGCCGCGGACGCCTGTGCGAGGGGAAACTCGGCGCTGATGAGATCCGTCACGCGGACTCGCCGATGGCTCAGGAGGTCCAGAGCGGGCTCGAAGCGGCCGCACCGCGAACCGACGACCGTGATTTCCGAGATGACGAGCGGCGCGGCGTCGAAGCTCGTCGGTCCGTGGTGCGTGGATTTCCAGACGATCGTGCCGCGCGGCCGGACGAGCTCGACCGCCCGGGCGATTCCGGCCGGCGACCCCGTCGCCTCGACCACGAGGTCGAAGGACGACCGCCTCGCTTTTGCGCCGCGGCCGAGCAGCGACACGCGCGCCCCTGCGTTCGTCAGAACCCTCGCGACCAGGCGGCCGAGCTTGCCGGGTCCGAGGACCGCCGCGCGGCATCCTGGCGCGACAGCGACCTGGTCCAGGATCTCGCATGCGGCCGCCAGAGGCTCCGTGAATACCGCCTCTTCGTCCGCGAGCTCGCGAGGGACTTCCCGCAGATTGCCTTCCGGCAACGTCAGAAATTCCGCGTGTGCTCCCGGATGACCGAGGATCCCGAGAACCCGGCGCTTGCCGCAATGTCGCGCCAGTCCCTCGTGGCAGCGGGCGCACCGCCCGCACCCCAGATTGATCTCTCCGACGACCCGCCTGTGGAGCCACGGAGATCCCGCGGGCCCGTCGACTACACCGACGAATTCGTGTCCCGGCACCCCGGAAAAGCCGTGGTACCCGCGGCGAAGCTCGAGGTCGGTGTTGCAGATGCCGGAAAGGAGAACTCGAACGAGGGCGTATCCGGCACGGGGGCGGGGGGTCGGGATTTCCGAGACGCGAGCCCGGCCGGATCGAAACTCGAGCGCTTTCATCTTCGGGGCTCGCATTTTCGCTGGCTTGCGCGGACCCCCGGCTGTCGCGGGTGGAGGCGGGAGGGGCGTGCCGTCTCGCCTCGCGCCGGTGGCGATGAGAAGACTCCGGCCTGAGGCGGGTCGGGGCCTCTATGCCCGGCTACTTCGCCACCTCGTTCAGCGCCTTCTCGGCCTCGGCGAGCAGCGCCTCCGGACCGACTTGCGAGCCCGTGGCGTGCTTCATCCAGAGGTCGGGCGCGATGCGGCCTGCGGTCGCCATTCTCTCGAATTCCTCGCCCAGATGTCCGGAGCTCTCGATCTTCCGCTCGATCTGGAAGGCGATCATGTGTCCGAGCGGGTAGTCGGGCAGGTAAAGGATCGAGTCGATCATGTGAGAGTAAATGGCGAGCAGCACCGCGTCGCGCTGACCGAACACCGGCGCATAGAAACGGTTCCAGATCGAGCGCGCTATGTCGAGCGTCGCCACCTTCAGCTGCGCTGGCGTGGCGTCCGGGTGCGCGTACATCCAGTTCCACACGTCCATGTCGACGAGCGCCGTTCCGGCGATCTCGTACGTTCCCCAGAAATCGTTCAGCGTCTTCAAAGCCCGCGCCGCCGGATCCGGGCGGGCGAGTCCGAGCAACTCGAGGTCGTGCGCCTGGAACACGAACGCCAGCGCCTCGGTGAAGGCATTGTTGGGCACGCCCTGGAGGAGCGTGTGGTCGATCGAATTGAGGGAGAAGGTCTGTTCGACCGTGTGACCCATCTCGTGCACCGCGATGTTGAAGCCCTTGTAGTTCATGCCGCTCTTCTCGACCCGGGTGCGAAGGTGCGCGGAGTCTCCCCTCCGGCCTGCCCCCATCGCGTGTCCCGAGCCCCGCGCGGCGTCGACGGCGATGTGCGTCGCCAGCCAGCGGGACTTCTCCTTCGAAAACCCCAGATGCTCCAGGAGATTCGGGATGTCTTTCTGGTAGGCATCGGCCGTCGGGTAACGCTTCCGGACGATCTCGTCGAGCTCTGCCTCCCGGTACGTGCTCTTCGCTTTAAACCCGGCGTACCAGACGTCGAAGGGTTCGAGGGGCCGCTGCAATCGCGCTGTGATCAAGCGCGCCACGCGGGGGACCAGCGGCGACGAGAGGACTCGCTCGAGCATTTCGCGAAAACGCGGCTCCGGAATTTCTCGGTCTTCGTCGAAGCGGCGCGCCATCAGCGTCGAGGCGGTCGGGGAGTACGGGTCCGCCCGGCGGGTCGCCTGGAAGATCGCAAGGAGCCGCGCGTACCGGGTGTCGGGCTCGGGGGCGGGGGAGGCGGTCCTCCCCGGCGGGAGCGGGCGGTCGGAGTCCTTGACGGAGGCGGGCCGAACCTCGTTCGTGAACGGGTTCCAGTCCACGCCGGGGTTGTCGACCGCAGCCGCCGGGATCGTCTGCGTGACGATCCGCTCCATCACCTTCTGGATGGTCCGCTGCCGGGCGAGCCCGTCTTTCCCGCCGGCATAGTCCGACTTGATCTGATCCCGAAGGTTCCAGTGGGAGAGAAGCCGCATTCCCGCAGGGAAAAGTCGCGCGCCCCGCGCGTCGACTAAATGGTGCATCCAGACGTTGTATTCGGCGATGTAGCGCGCCCCATCCGAGGCGGCCTGCCCGATCGCGAGGTTGACCTCCGCGGGCACGCGCTTGCCGAAACGCTGCGCGAGGCGCGCCTCCGCCCACTGACGCCGCGACCACGCCTCACCGGAGTCGAGTCGCTCCTGAAGCGTCGTCAGGGGAAAGTTCAGGAGGACCGTGAAGGCGAGCTTGTTTGCGAAGAGGTCGTCGCTGACGTGCGCCGACGGGTCGTAGCCGGCGAGAGTCTCGTCGAACGGATAGATCGCGCCGAGGTCGAGGTCCGATTGCCGGCGGAAATCCCGCCCGATCTCGAGCATGTGGCCGTCCAAAGTCTCCATGGCGAGCTCGAGCCGCGAGAAAAGCGCCTCACGCGAGGAGGCGTCCGATGCGAAGTTCTTCCGAACGAAGTCGGCCAGCGCATCCTCGTTGCCGTCGGAGGGGCGCCAGAATTCGCGAACCTGCCGGAGTCCGCGCCGGACGCGTTCCCGCTCCCCCGCTCCGTATCGGGCCGTGAGCTCCGTTTCGAGCCGGTCGATTGACTCCATCGGCGCCTTTCGATCGGGAGGCGCCGGCCCGCTCTGCGCCTTCAAGCCCAGGGTCACGAGGAACACGGCCACGGCGAGGGCGATGCGGAACGCCTTCCGACAGGCAAACATCCTGTTCCTCCGGTTTCTTGAATTCTAACGTGTCAGAATCCCGGACCCGCCATGAATGAGCGCGGCCCGTCCTCCGGCCAGATTCCGCTCTTTCCCGCCGAGACCGCGGCGGGAGCTCCGGCCCCCGCGGAACTGCGGCTCGGGCGCGAGCGCGCCGCAGCCCGAGCCTTGAAGGAGCGGCTCCCGGGGAATGTCCGCTTCGGGACGAGCTCCTGGAGCTTTCCGGGGTGGGAAGGGATCGTGTATCCGCGACGGGCGACGGCGTCCCGTCTCGCGCGGGAGGGGTTGATCGAGTACGCGCGACATCCTCTTCTGACGACGGTCGGCATCGACCGAAGTTTCTATGCGCCGATCCCGCGAGCGGACCTCCGCGCTTACGCCTCGCAGCTGCCGGAGGACTTCCTGTGCTGCGCGAAGGCTCCCGCGGCCGTGACCGGGGCTGCCCTCCCCGGCAGCCGGGCCGCCAACCCGGACTTTTTGAATCCCGGCCGTTTCGAAGAGGAAATGCTCGCGCCTTTCCGGGAGGAGTTCGCCGCGCACACGGGACCGTTCCTTCTGCAGTTTCCGCCCGCGCCCCGCGAGTGCCGCCTCACGCCCGGCGCCTTCGCATCGGCGCTCGACGAATTCCTCGAAGCGCTTCCGAGGGACTTTCTCTATGCCGTCGAGCTGCGAGACCCGAGGCTGCTGACCCCCGAGTACCGGCGCGTCCTCCTCCGCCATCGGGCGGCGCACGTCTACAACGCCGCGACGGGAATGCCGATGCCCGGCGAGCAGGCGCGGGAGGTGCCGGTGGAGGCGCCCTTTGTCGTGGTTCGCCTGCTTCTGCGGCCGGGGACCGGCTACGAAGAACGGCGGGAGGAGTTCGTGCCGTTCGATCGCGTCGTCGACGCGAACCCGGAGATGCGGCGCGACACGATCGGTCTCATCCGCGCGGCCCAAGGCCGACCCGTTTACGTGCTGGTCAACAACAAGGCCGAAGGCTGCGCTCCGGCGACGATCCGCGCGCTCGCCGAAGAGCTCGCGGCCATCACAACTTCGTGACCGAGGTCTTCTTCAGGGAGCGGACGAGCCCGTCGAACGCGGCCTGCGCGCCCGAAATCGCCGGCGCGGGGCCGGTGCATTTGAAAAACACGAGCCCTTCGGGCCCCTCGACGATGGCGCCCATGAGGCGATAGCCGGGTTTCTTTCCCTGGGACTGCATCATCGGACCGCCGGGGGAGAGATACGTGCCGGAGGTCTGCACGCGGTGGACGCGCAGCCCCGCGACCGTCTCAATCGAACTCACGGGCGGCGGCGCTCCCTCGAACTGCGCTCCCCAGCGTTGGATGTTCTCCATCGCCGACCCCCCCTGGCGCTGCCCGAAATAGAAGACCCCGCACTCGGCAGGTTCCCCGCCCGCTTTTGCGGGAACCGAGTACGTGGCCACCCTCATCTGCCGCGGCGCCTCTGCCGTCCATCCCGCGGGGACGGCCCAGAGCAGCCCCGCCGCCGACCCTTCGAGGGCCAGCGCGAGCACGGAAGCAAAAACAAAGACGGAGGACGCAACGGATGCCCTGTGAAATGTCATGACTTTCTCCTACCGGTCCAGGATTTTAGTCCGTCGCTTCCGTTCGCCGCCGAGGCGGCAAGTGATGCTCGCTCAACCACGGGGCTGGTTAAGCTCGCAGCGGGAGGAGTCTCCCGACCGAAGGGAGGGAGGAGCCTCCCGCTGCGGGAGCCGAAGCGAACGAAGGGGCGAGGCGAGCGGTCGAGCCCTCAGGCGAGCCGCTCGTCGGTGCCGTCGCCGCGCACGGCGAAGGCACGTCCCGCAGTGAGCGGAGGCGACGGTTGGCGACGGTCCGGCTTGGAACTTGCAACTTCGCTATGCCCGTGAGCGAGCCGTCGAAACACATCTCCCGGCTGGACAAGGACGCGGACAGGGAGCGCGCGGACGTCACGGGAGATCTGGCCGCGGTGCGGGCGCGTGTCGAAAACTGGAAGAAGCGGGGAGGAGTCTGGTTTCAGTTGGCCGGCATTGCGGCCGCGGCGGCGGGAGCCGGACTGGCGGTGTTCGCGGTCGTCCGTCGGATGTCGAGAAGCCGCGCCGAATCGGCGGGCTCGCGGTTTCGCCGTTCGCTCCGCAATGCCGACAGCCGGGTCAAAAAATTACGCCCGCGGCCGATCCCCATAACTCTCCTGTTCGCCCTCCTTCGGTCGCCTCTGGTGCGACGGGCTCTCGTCTCCGGCGGCGGCAAGCTGCTGCCTCGCGGCCGGCCGATTTGGGAAGTGGGCTCCCGCGGCGATGACGCTGATGACGCGGATGACGCAGACGACGGGCGAACCGAATCAAGCGGTACCGATGCGAAGCGCGCGGACCGTGCGCTGAAAGCAAAACCCGAGAGCGAGAAGAACGCCGAGGCCGGGAAAAAGGCGCCGCCCGCTTCCGAAGAGGCCGGCGAGCAGAAGGCAAAGGGCGCACTCGATGCCCTGGCGCACGCGACCTGGAAAGACCGGTTCCGGTTCGTCTGGCATCTCTTTCGCGACGCCGCCAAAGACTTCCAGAAGCACGAGGCTCTGACGCGCGGGGCAGCGCTCGCATACTCGACCATGCTGTCTCTCGCTCCGCTGTTGATCATCGTCGTCGCCGTGGCGGGCATCGCCTTCGGAAAGGATGAAGTGCGGCAGCGGATGCTGGCGCAGATCAGTCAGCTCGTCGGCCCCCAGGCGGCCTCGACGCTCGGCTCTCTCATGCAGCAGGCGAGCAAGCCTACGACGGGCATCATCGCGACCATCCTGGGGATCGCCACCCTGCTCGTGGGTGCCGGGGGCGTGTTCGGCTATCTCCAACAGATGCTCAACAAGATCTGGGGAGTGCCCGAGAAGGAGACGAGCGGGATCTGGAACATGATCCGCTCCCGATTTCTGTCCCTCGGCATGGTGCTCGGGACCGGATTTCTCCTCCTCGTCTCGCTGGTCGTGTCAGCCGCGCTCTCCGCCGTCGGGAAGACGGCAGGGGAGGAGGTCACCTTCCTCTTCGGCGCGCTCCATGCGATTTTCTCCTGGGCGGTCGTGGGACTGCTCTTCGCCCTCATTTTCAAATTTCTTCCGGACACGAAGATCGCGTGGCGCGATGTCTGGATCGGCGCCGGAATCACCTCACTGCTCTTCGTGGTCGGCCAGTTCCTGATCGGCCTCTACCTCGGGAGGATCTCCGGTCCGTACGGCGGCGCGGGGTCGCTCGTCGTGGTGCTGCTCTGGACCTACTACTCGGGCCTGATTCTTTTCTATGGCGCGGAGATCACCCAGGTCTTCGCCAATGAGCACGGCTCCCGCAAGTAGCGTCCTTTTGAGGCGCGCGACAGGCGCTATCGCTGGAACGCGTAAGAAACTTTCAGGAAGAGCTGGCGGTCCTGCCGCTCGAACGTGTTGGATTCCGAGAGCGTGCGGCTGTCTCCGTAGCCGATGAAAAGCACGGACTGCCAGTTCAGCTTGTACGCAAAGAGGGCGGATCCCGCCAGGGACCCATCGCGGGCGCTGACCGCGGACTGATAGAGGGAGACGTCGCGGTTCGTTCGGACGTATTGCGCGATGGCGCGAAAAAACGCCCGTGACGTGAATGTGTACGTCGCCTTCAGCCGGGCGACCTCGGCGGTGAAGAGGCGCCCGCGGGAACCGCCGACCTCGGGCGTCACGTCGAGCCAGCGAAGCGCGCCGTTGGCGCGCAGCTCCAGGTGATTGGTCGGCCGGATCGTCGCCGCCAGGATCACGTTCGCTCCCGTTCCCACCCGGGAGTTTGCGAAGTCGATTTCCTCCCCGACAAAGCCGGAAAGCGCGATCTGCGAGATGGCCCCTGATGGAGCGAACTGGACATTGAACCGGAGCTGCCGCCGCGGGAGGTTCCGCGTCCCGCTCCGGACTCGATCGAACGCGAGCCGAAATCGCGACCTCGAGTTCCAGCGTCCTTCGAGCTCCACGCCGCCCGAAAGGTCCTGAAAAACCAGGTTGTGGCCGGTGTCGGCGGAGTATTCCGCCTGCACGAACTGGCGAACCCGGTTGAAGAGGCCGCTGGGTCTGGTCGTGTAACCGCCTTCGACGTAGTTGTGGCGGTAGCCGACCTGCGGCACGAAGCCGTCCTCGGCGCGGAAGCCGTCCCCGAAGTCCTTGTACTCGGTGAACCAGTCCCAGTGCGGGTCGCTGTGCTGGTACCAGACGTCCGCGCCGTGGGAATCGAGCTTGCGGCCCGTCCAGCCGGGGGTGAGCTCCGGCCGGTCGGGAGTCCGTGTATTGCTCAGAAGGAATTGCCCGGTCACGGTTTCGCGGTCGTTCGGCCGCCACTGGAAGTCCGGGCCATAAACGCGGTTGTAAGCGCCGCCGGAAATCTCGCGGTCGGTGGCGAGGAAGCTCACGAAAGACTTTCCGATGCTGTGCCGCGCGCGGCCGATCCCGACGAAGGAATGGAAATCCTGATCGGCGGAGTCGGAACCGTTCGGGCCGGGCAGGATGACGGTGCCCCCGCCACGGTCTTCTGCGACAAGCAGGGTGTACCCCGTGTTGCCGGCCTTCCCCGTCGCGCGCGCCCCCCATCGGGGAGAGGTGATGCTGCGCGTGTAGACCGCTGAAATCGGAGTCGAGAAGAGCTCGATCCCTTCGAGAAAAAAAGGCCGCTTCTCCGGGTAATTGAGCGCGAATCGCTCGTTGACGCCGATCTGAGCGACGTCCGATTCGACCTGCGAGAAATCAGGGTTGAGCGTAGCGTCGATCGCGGTGCTCTCGTTCGGGTTCCATTTGACGTCGACGCCCCCGTTGCCGCGTGCGGGCTTGTTGAGAAGCGGCGAGCCGGGCTCTCCCCGGGGAACGCCCTCCTCTTTGAGAGTCGCGTATGGGGCAACGACGAGATGGCCCCCGGAAGGCAGCCCGGACAGTCCCGTGAGAGGGGCTAAGTGGCAGAGAAAGCAGCTCGATCCTCTTGGCAGCCGGGACGTGAAGAACTGGTAGCGGAACTGCCGGGGGTAGTTGCGGTAGAGCATGATCGCCCAGGTCTGGGGATTTTCCTTCGGGTAGCGCAGCGAGGAGAAGGGCACTCGCATCTCGAGGACCCACCCGTCCGCCGTGATCTTTCCGGCCGACTCCCAGTAGAAGTCGGGTGAGTTGTCTTCGCCCGAAAAGTCGTCGCTGACGGCGTCGTACTGGATGCCGCGGGGGTTGGCGAGAAAAAGGATCCCGCTTCGGCCGTCATTGCGAGGATTGATGATGATCCCGCCGTAGTCGAGAGAGCTGCCGATGTTGTCCCGATCGGAGAAGGGAGCGCGGATCCGGGAAGGGTCGGGGTCCGCGAATTCGAACGCGGCGTAGAAGAATCGGTCGTCGTACGTGAGGTATCCGACGCTCTTCACTTTCGGCGGGACGTTGTCGCCGGGATTGGTCTCGAACCAGGTTTCGATCCGGGTGGCGTTCTTCCATCCGGGATCGGAAAGATCGGCATCGATCGAGATCGGCCCCGCCGCCCGGGTGATGTGAATCGTCTCCCCTTCCTGCGCGTGGAGAGCGGTCGTCGCCAGCCACAGCGCGAGGACGTACAGGAGAATTAACAGAACGAAGTTCCGCCTCGCGGTCCGGGTCCCCACTACCGGTGTTAGACGCTGACAGACGAGCAAGGTTAGGGTGTGTACGGGTTTGTTCGTAGGAAGTTTTCGGCGCCCGAAGCGACGAGACTCCCTCTCGCCGGGCCCGGGGAGAGGGTGGGGGTGAGGGGTCCGGCCCTCTGGACTTCAGATACCGTGCTTTTTCACCGCCTTCACCCCGGCCCTCCCCCCGGCGCGCGGGGAAGAGGGGAAAGGCGGGTCCTGCCCTCTTGGATTTCAGCCGCCGTGCTTTTTCGTCGCCTTCAACCCACGGGACGGCGACTCCCTACCTCATCGCCTCCATCGGAGAAAGCCGCGCGGCCCGCACGGCCGGGTACATGCCGAAGGTCATGGCCAGAAAGAGCGCGATGGCCCACGCGACGGCGAGGCCCACCGGGTTCACGACCAGTCCGTAAGGGAAGCTCGCCGACAGGGCCCTGCAGACGACCGCGCCCGAAAAGGTCCCGAGCGTCGCGCCGAGCGCGGCGAGGACGCAGGCCTCGAGCAGGAACTGGATCAGGATCTCGGAGTCGGAGGCGCCCATCGCCTTGCGCAGGCCGATCTCGAAGCGCCGGTCCGAAAACGAGATCATCATCACCGAGAGCACGCCCACTCCGCCGACCAGCAGCACGGTGGCCGCGAGGCTCATCAGGACGACCTTCCAGCCGAAGATCTGGTTCAAAAACTGCTGGTAGGAGCGGGCGAGCTCCGCCTCGAGGTCCTTCACTTCCGAGTCCTCGATCCCGTGGTGCGCCTGGCGGGCGCGTCCGACCATCACCGTCGACAGTTCGCCCAGGTCCTTCTTGTTCTTGAGCTTCACCGAAAGCTGCGTGAGCTTGTGCTCGGGATCGATCCGGTCCATGTACGTCTCGAGAGGGATCGAGATCCCGTTGGCGTCCTGCCAGTTCTCGTCCGAGAAGATCTGCCCCTTCGCCTGCACGCCGACGACGCGGAACGGGATGCCTTCGACCAGGACGTCCCGCCCGACCGGGTCGGATCCGCCAAAGAGCTTCGACGCGAGGGTCGCTCCGACGACGGCGACCGTGGAGCGCCGCCGCTGATCGTCCTCCGTGAGCCCCCGGCCGAGCCCGATCGGGCGATTCATCCACTTCCCGTAGTCGAACGGGACGCCGTTGACGAAGATCCGCTCCGTTCCACCCAGGATCCGCGTCGCCGAGCGCTTGCTCGCCCGAGGCAGGAAGGCGAGCACCTTGTCGTTCGGCGCGGTCAACCGGGGAAGATCTTCGTAGCGGAAGCCCGGGCTCATCGCGAAACGCTTCTGGTCTTCGGTCGTCTCCGGCGCCTTCGGCACGAGCATGAGCGTTCCGTCCCAGCTCATGCCGGAGAACCCCGTCGATATCTTGTCCATGATGCCGTCCATCACCGACGTCATGACGACCAGCGCGAAGACGCCGAGCATCAGCAGCGTCAGCGTCAGGATCGAGCGGAGCTTGTGCGCCCACAATTCGATCAACCCGCCGCGGACGACCTCTCCGTAGAGCGCCAGGCGCGCCGGGATCGAAAGGCCGGCCGCGCCTGGTTCCCGGACAGGAGCCGGCAGGGATGCCGTTCCCGCGAGCGCGGCGTCTTTGCTACTCATAGCGGAGAGCTTCCATGGGCGACAGGCGGCTCGCCTTCAAGGCCGGAAAAAGCGCGAACACGAATCCGAACACGGCCGCCATCGCGTAGGCCGCAACGAAGCTCTTCGCGTCGACGTGGAGGGGCACACCGATCGAGTAAGTGATGATCTTCGAGAACCCGACTCCCATCACGAGCCCCACGAGAGACCCCGCGCCCGTGAGGAGCAACGCCTCGACCATAAAGTCCTTGAAGACCTCCCGGCCGGACGCCCCGATCGCCATCTTTACCCCGACTTCCCGGATGCGCTCCTTCAAGGTGGCCATCTGGATGTTCACGTTGACCATCCCGCCGCCGATCAGGGACAGCACGCCGGAGAGCATGAAGATGATGTTGTAAGCGTCGCTCTGACTCTGCTCCTTCTTCACCCGTGCCGCCACGTCGTCGAGCCGGAAGTCGTCCTGCTGGCGATGATTCGCCTTGAGCATGGAACCCAGGCTCTTCGAGAACATGGCCATGGCGTCGAAGTTTCGGATGCGAAAAGTCACCCGATCGGCGCGGCGGTACATGTCCCCCTCGAAGCGCCGCGTCACGAGGCTCGTCGGGACCGCGATGATCCTGTTGCGTCGCCGGAACATGTTTCGGTTCGACTTGCGAAAGTGAAAGACACGCTCTCGGAGCACGCCCACGACGGTCACGGGCACGTCTCCGATACGAACCGTTTTACCGACGGCCTCCCCGTCCGGGAAAAAGACCGTCACGGCTTCGGTGCCCAGGAGCGCGACGGGCGCTCCGGCGGCATAATCCTGCGCCGTGAAGTCGCGCCCGCGGCCCACTTCGTAACCGTCGGTGGCGAGAAAGTCCCCGCCGATGCCCCGGATGTCCCGCTCCTGATCCGCGTACGCCGAGCGCACGCGAGCCCGCGCGAACTTCTGCACCGCGACACCGCTCACCGCCCTGGAATCCAGAGTCCGGCCCTGCTCCGCATCCGCGTTGCGCAATCCCAGATTTGCCGTCTGAAGCGCGGTCGGGCGGCCTTCCCTAATCACCGCGGAGGGCTGGACGTTCAATTTGTCGAGCCCGCCCATGCGGATGTACAGCTGCTTCGAGCGCTGCCGCATGCTGTCGGTGATCGAAAAGCCGCCGAGCACCGAGGCGACACCGAGCATGACGCCGAGCGACCGGAGGGTCGAGCGCCCGAGGTTCTCGCGCATTTCCGCCCACGCGTTTCGAACCCGTTCGACGAGCTTGCCGGTGGCCACGAGCCGCCTACGCGACCTGCTCGGCCGTTGCGATCCGTCCGTCGTGGATCTCGACCTGCCGGCCGGCCAATTTCGCGACCGCGAGGTCGTGCGTGACGATGATGATCGTATGGCCCTGCCCGTGGAGCTCGCTGAAGAGCTCCAGCACTTCGTGTCCTGTCCTGGAATCCAGGGCGCCGGTCGGTTCGTCCGCGAGCAGGAGCGCCGGCCGGTTCGCCAGAGCTCGCGCAACCGCGACTCGCTGCCGCTGCCCTCCGGATAAGACCGCCGGGAGCCGCTCGGCCTTTTCCGCGATCCCGACCTTCTCGAGCAGCTCCATCGCGCGCTGCCGGCGCTCCTTCCGCGCAACGCCGGCGTAGAGCATGGGCAACTCGACGTTCCGTCGCACCGAGGCCCTCGGGAGCAGGTTGTACTGCTGGAAGACGAACCCGATCTTCTCGTTGCGCAGCTGCGCGAGCTCGATTCCGGAGAGTCCCTGCACGCGGCGGCCGTCGAGTTCGTACGTCCCGGACGTCGGCAGGTCGAGACAACCCAGAATCGCCATCAGGGTCGACTTTCCCGACCCGGAAGGGCCGATCAGCGCGACGAACTCGCCGCGCTCGACCTCGAGGTCGATCCCGCGGAGAGCATGGACGGCGGCGCCGTTGGTGCGATAGGTCCTGGTCAGGTTGGATGTCTGAATGATCTGCATGATTTTGTGGGCGCTGCGTGCTGGGCGCCGGGCGGGTTCTCGTATTGCCGCCTGACGCCAGACCCCCGCGTTAGTCGTTATCGTCGTCCTTCTCGACCTTTTTCCTGGAGGGATCCTCGAGCGCCACCTGCTCGCCGGGCTTCACGCCCGACAGCACCTCGACGCGCTCCAGCGTCGCGATCCCCGCGGAGACGGGAATCGCGTCGAAGTATTCCTTCCAGTGATCGGAAAGCCAGATGAACTTGTTCCGTCCGCTCAGGGCGTCCTTCGCGGGCGCGATCTGCTGCGGCTTCACTCCCGCCTTCAGCCGATAGACGACGGTCTTACCGTCTCTTTTCTGCAGCGCCTCGAGCGGGATCGAGACGGCGGAATCCCGTTTCTCTCCCAGGATCTCGACGTTGGCGCTCATGCCGGTCTTGAAGGAATCGCCGAGCTCATCGATTGCCACCTCGACCTCGAAAACTTTGATCTTTTCGACGAGCTTCGCGGCGGGCGCGACGAAACGAACTCTGCCCGTGAAGACCTTCTGCGGGTACGCGTCCAGGGTGATCCGGACCGGTTGCCCGACGTGCACCTTCGCGATGTCCACTTCGTTCAAGTTGACCCGGATGAGAAGCGACTTGAGATCCGCCACGGTGAAGAGGACCGTGCCGGCGTTGAACGAGGAGACACCGGACGTCACCGTCTCGCCGAGCTCGACGCCTTTCCTGATGACGACGCCGCTCATCGGGGCGGTCACGCGCGCCTTCTGGGATGCGGCATTGCCTGAGATCGGAATCCCGCGGTCTTCGACGATCTGGTACCGCATCTTCGCGGCACGCAGCGCCTCGACCGCCTGCTCGTGCTTGTTCGAGACTTCCTTGAACCCGTCTTTGCCGAGGAGGCCCTGGTCGTAAAGCGCCTTCTGTGTGGAGAACTCGCGGTCGGCGTCCTTAAGCTTCAACTCCGCCGAAGTCAGGCCCGCCTGGGTATCCGAGAGAGACTGCGCCTGGTTCACGTCGGGCTCGATCTCGGCCAGCATGTCGCCGCTCTTGACGATGGCGCCGTCCCGCACCCGAAGGGAGATCACACGCCCCGAGACGGCGGACTTCACGTCCACCTTTGTCTCCGGGTCGACCACCCCGACCTCCCGGACGCTCACCTGAAGGTTTTCGGCCTGGACCTTGCCGAGGCGAAACGGGCTGCTCTGGGCCTTCGGATCCGACTTGTCCCGCCCGCGCGCCGCGATGATTCCGGCGGCCGCCAGGAGGACGGCCACGACGCCGAGCCAGATAAACCGCTTCTTTTTCCGGGTCATGAGTTCCTCAGTTCCGCTGGCTCCGGTCGGATGGCCGGGCATGGTCCAATACGCAGCTCCCATTCGAATGTTCGCGGGTCCGCAGCCTTCTTTACGGCTGGAACGAGGATCCCGCATCCACAACCCTCTGAAAAGCGCGAGCGGCACACCCGTTGCAGCCGGGACTCTGCGGAGGTGAATGTGGCAAGAGGCGACAAGTCGCGCTACACCGACAAGCAGAAGCGGCAGGCGGAACACATCGAGGAGAGCTACGAGGACCGGGGCACGCCGAAGAAAGAAGCGGAGGGGCGCGCCTGGGCGACGGTGAACAAGGAGACCGGCGGCGGCAAAAAGAGCGGCTCCGGGCGCGGGAAAAAGATGGACACGTCGTCGTCGGAAAAGGGCGGCCGGAAGGGCGGCAAGGCGGCGGCGAAGAGCCGCAAGTCGCCGATCCGCAGAAAGAAATCCGCGGCGGCAAAAAGCGCCTCGTCCGGCAGAAAGACTCCGCGGAAGAAAAAGTAAGCCCCTCCCTCGCCCCGGGCTCGGGGAGAGGGTTGGGGTGAGGGGGCCCGCAGGCAGGCGCATCGCATTTACCCGTGGAGCCGACGACGCCGCTCTGGGTTCGATCCTTTCAGACGGCCCTCCGCCTTTTCTCTCGTCCGCCGTCCGGCGGCAGAATGCGCCCATGACGTCCCGCGCCGAAAGACTTCTCGAGGAGCTTCGCTTTCACATCCCCGCCGACGCGCGGGAGCGCGATTCCCTCGAGCGCATACGGCAATTCGTCGCGACCTCCGAGGATCCCTTCGCGCGGGCGAATGCGACGGGGCACGTCACGGGCAGCGCGATCGTGGCGCGGCCCGACGGGTCCGCTTTTCTCCTGATCCACCA
Source organism: Thermoanaerobaculia bacterium (assembly GCA_038253555.1). Lineage (GTDB taxonomy): Bacteria > Acidobacteriota > Thermoanaerobaculia > UBA5066 > Gp7-AA6 > JALYUA01. Next base: position 2,390 of record JBBSGZ010000019.1, on the reverse strand, counting down.
TCGGAAGCTCGGCCGGTGGCTGCAGCCCGGCGGGCACTCGGATCCGGAGGACCGGACCGTGCTCGAGACCGCTCTGAGGGAAGTGCGAGAGGAAACGGGCGCGGGAGGTCTGACCCCGGGCAACGGGGGCCGATTGCTGGACGTCGATGTCCACGCGATCCCGGCGCGCGAGTTTGAGCCCGCGCACTTTCACTTCGACCTCCGGTATCTGTTCCTTCTCGACGGGGAGGCGGGTCCCGGCGAGCCGCTCGAGGTGAGCGGTGTCGCGTGGTTTTCTCTCGAGGAAGCCGTAAGGGCCGGAGTGGACGACTCCCTCGCCCGAACGTTGCAGAAAGCCTCGGCGAATTTGAAAGCGTCGATCGCACGTCGGTGAGCGAGACCGGGTGAGACGGATTTTCCTTCGCGTCCGGCGAAGGGGGCGGAAAGGTCGGCCCTAATCCAAACCTTGCGCCGAGCGCTGGGAGAGGGGAGCCTGGTCGCCGGGGCGGGCCTTACTCTCCGCCAGGAAGTCGACGGCCCTGGCGACGACCGCAGGGTCGTGCACGATCCTGCGGTGGCCGAGCCCGCGGGTCGCCACGATCGACCCGCTTTTCCATGTGGCGGCGATCGCGGCGCCATCGCGGAACGGGACCTCGGCGTCGGACTCGTCGTGGAACACGAGTAGGGGAGACGCGATCCGCCCGGCCGCGACCAGGACGTCGAATTCCGCCCAGGGGAGTCCGAACTCACTTACCAGGCGGGTTTCCATCCGTTCGCGCACAGCGGGCGCGATCCCGACGATCTGCGCGAAGCGCCGCGTGTAGCCGGCGGGGTCGGCCGCGGGCGCGAGCAGCACGACTCTTGCGGCGCTCACTCCCCGCGCGACCGCAAGGGTGACCGCGGCGCCGCCGAGCGAGTGACCGATGATCCCCGCGAACGGTCCATAGAGCTGGTGTGCCGCCTCTATGGAGAACAGGAACTCCGGAAGCGACGACAGCCGTCCGCCGGTGGCGCCGTGACCCGGCGCATCGAACGCGACGACGGAGAAACCCGCGGCGACCAGAGGATGGACGAACGATCCGAGCCGGCCGCCCCGGCTTCCCCAGCCGTGCACGAGGAGAACGGCGGGCCCCGCGCCCCATGTCCACGCCGAGACCGGCGCGCCTCGAACCTGAAAGGAGGCGCGGCGTCCTTCGTCCAAAATCGCGGTCTCTCCTTCCCAGGCCGTGTGCCCGGGCGGCCTCCGAAAGAGAGCCGCGGCCGCGCGCGCGGCCAGCGGTGGCGCGAGCGCGCCCAACGTTCGCATTCCGAGCCGAACGGCGGCCAGCCGCGGACCGCCAGGCCGGCGGGCGCGAGCAGAAGGATCGGGTGCCGGCATCAGGCGCTCTTCCGCGCGCGGGTCGCCGTCAACAGACTTTCAAATCCGGCCCGGGCGCGGGACACCGCGCGGGGATCGCGGAGGAGCCGTGCCGCGTGGTGATAACCGAGCATGACCGCATAGAGATCGTGAGCGAGTTGCTCGGGGTCGAGGTTGCCGCCGAAATGGCCCTCGGCGATGCCGGTGCGGGCCACCCGCCCGATCACGTCGAGCCATTCCTTCTGAAGGGCGACGAGACGGTCGCGCACCGGCCCCGGCCTGTCGTCGAGCTCGACCGCGGCAGTCACGAAGAGGCAGCCGCCGGGAAGCCCCGCCGTTCGGGTCCAGTCGAGCCACCGCTCGAAAAGCGCGCGCAGCCGCGGCTCGCCACGGGGCGCCGCCAGGGCCGGACGAACCACGATCTCGATGAAGAGCTGCGAAGCGCGGACGAGAACCTGGTCCTGGAGCGTTTCTTTCGACTGGAAGTGGGCGAAGAGGCCGCTCTTCGACATCTCGAGGTCGGTGGCGAGCCGTCCGATGGAGAGACCGGCCAGGCCGACCGCGCTCGCCAGCCGCATCGCGTGGTCGAGAATCGCCTCACGGGTCCTTTCGCCTTTTCCCACGGCAAGATAAAAGCACGAACGTTCGTTATTGTCAAGAGGACATGCCGGTAATTCGGTCATCCGCGTTGCCCCGGCCCGGAGACCGTCCGCGCCCCGCGGCCCACAGGGGACCCATCCGATCAACCGCCGCGGATGAAGGAGCGCGCAGCGAAGGCGGCGAGCGATCGCGTTCTCAGGTGCGTCGTTCCCGTCCCGCAGCGAGCGAGGGCGAAGGCCCCCTCACCCCAACCCTCTCCCCGAGCGCGGGGCGAGGGGGCAGAGCTGCGCCGCCATCACGAGGGTGGCTAAGCTCGCCCCGAGAGGAGTCTCCCGACCAGAGGGAGGGAGGAGCCTCTCGGGGCGGGAGCCGCAGCGAACGAAGGGACCAGCCGGGCGGTCGAGCCTTCAGGCGAGCCGCACGGCGGTGCGTTCGCCCGCAGGCGAACGCAGGT
>JBBSGZ010000018.1:0-39755 GCA_038253555.1 Thermoanaerobaculia bacterium | reverse complement strand
CGTACGTGGCGCGTGTCCGCTCGCAGCGGTTATTACGAGCCGAAGACGCAAAAGGAGATGACGCCGATAGAGCGCAAGCTCCTGATGTCGTCCGCGATCGCGTCCGCAAGTCCGAAATCGGATTTGCCCGCGTGGGTCGTCGCGGCGCCGTTCCCGAACGGCAAGGCTCCTGCGCGGGTGCCTGTCGTCGTGGAGATCCCGGGGGACCGGCTGCTCGCAAAGCACGACGGCGCGGCGATGAACGTCGAGGTCACGGTTTACGCGATTGATTCGAAGGGCACCACCCGGGACTTTCTTTATCAGCCCGTGGGACTCGATCTCGCAAAAGTCCGCGGGACTCTTCAAAACGGCGGGTTGAAGATTTACGGAGAGCTCGCCCTTCTCCCCGGCAAGTACATGCTCCGGACGCTCGTCCGCGATGCGGAGACGGACCGGTTCGGAGTGACCGTGAACGCTCTTAACGTGCCGGACGATCCGGCCGCGGCGTTCACGCTCCCTCCACTGTTTCTGGAAGAAGGGCGACAGTGGATCATGGTGAAGGCGAAGCCCCGTGGCGGAGCGGCCTCCGGGTCCGAGTACCCCTTCTCGATCGGGGGCGAATCCTTCATCCCGACGGCGCTCGCGGGAATCAGCCGCAGCGGAGAGCCCATGCAGGTCTGCATGATCGGCTACAACTTTTCTCAGACGTCGGACCTGCAGTACTCGGGCCGCGCGATCGGCGTCGACGGAAAGCCGCATGGAAGAGTCGAGCTCAAGCTGCTGAAGGCCTCCGACCGGGAGCTCACGGGCGCCAGAAAACTCCTGCTCCAGGTGAAGACATGGGGGCTCGATCCCGGTCGGTATGCCTTGAACGTCAAGCTGGACGACGGGAAGGCCGGTAAGACCGCCGAGAATTCGTTCCCCTTCGACGTGAAGTGAAGCAAGTCGGGTTGTCCGGCGGGGGGTGGCGGTCGCGCCCGCCCTCTCCGTCGCGGATGCCCCCAGACGGCCTTTCCGTCGGCGCCCGTTTTCGTCATTTCGATCGACCGGGCGGGCCACGGCCCGGAGCGCCGGCGGGGGTTCGGGTCGGGCGGCTCAGCCGACCCGGATCTTCGACAGAGGGCTCCTCCGCCCCCTCGCCCCGGGCCCGGGAAGGGGGGGTCGGGTGAGGGGCAATCCGTCGGCATCGCTGGGCTGCGCCTCCCTGCAGCGCAGGGCTTCGCGACCACCGCCCCGGGAATTAGCGGCGACGAGAGGAGAGCTGGCTAATCTTCGAGCAGAAGGTTCCGCCCCGTCATTTCGGCCGGGGAACGGAGTCCCTGGAGGGCCAGGAGCGTCGGCGCGACGTCGCCGAGGGTGCCGCCCTCGCGCAACAGGGGACGGCCGGACAATGCTCGAAGGAGGAAGGGGACGGGATTGCTCGTATGAGCCGTATGAGGCTGCCCCGTGAGCGGGTCGAGCATCTGCTCCGCGTTTCCGTGGTCGGAAGTCATCACGAGGATGGCTCCGGCCCCCGCCGCGGCCGCGTCGAGTTCTGCGAAGCACGCATCGAGGGTTTCGATCGCGGAGATCGTCTCGCGAATTTTGCCGGTGTGGCCGACCATGTCTGCGTTGGCGTAGTTCACGACATACGCGGAGGCGCGCCGGGCTTCGAGAGAGCGGACGACTTCCGCCGTGATCTCGGCGGCGCTCATCTGCGGATAGAGATCGTACGTGGCGCCGCGCCACGATGGGACGAGGACGCGCTCTTCCCCGGGGAACGCCGCCTCGACGCCCCCGTTGAAGAAATAGGTGACGTGCGCGTACTTCTCCGTTTCCGCCACCCGAAGATTGACGACGCGATTGTCCCCCCACACCTCCGCCAGGATCTTTCTCAGGAAGATAGGGGGAAACGCCACCGCGAGAGCGAATTCTCTCTTGTACTCGGTGAAGGTGACGAGGTTCAGAGACGGCGGCGCGCCTCGCAGAAATCCGTCGAAGGCGGATTCCGCGAAGACTCGCGTCAACTGTCGCGCCCGATCCGCGCGGAAGTTGAAGAACACCGCCGCATCTCCGTCGGCGAGCCTCGCCGGCGCCGCGCTTTTGCCGGCGATGATCGTCGGAAGGAGGAATTCGTCGCTCTCGCCGGACGAGTAGGCGCTCTCGATCGCCTCCCGGGCGGTCGGGGCACGGCGCCCCTCTCCGTGCCGCAGCGCCGCCCAGGCGAGTTCAACGCGGTCCCAGCGCTGGTCCCGGTCCATTGCGTAATAACGGCCGGTGACGCTCGCGACGGTTCCGCCGGTTCGCGCGAGCACGGCTTCGAGATCGCCGAGGTATTTCAACGCGGAGCGGGGAGGGGTGTCCCGGCCGTCGGTGAAGGCATGCACGAAAACCTCCGGGGCCCCGGCCCGGCGGGCGAGCTCCAGGAGGCCGAACAAATGGCGGATATGCGAGTGCACGCCGCCGTCGTAAAGCAGTCCCATCAGTTGAAGCGCGGCGCCGCGCTCCCGCGCTCCCTCGATCGCGGTCAGCAGAGCGGGGTTCGAATAGAACGAACCGTCGCGGAGGCTCAAATCGATGCGGAGCAGGTCCTGGGGCACCATGCGCCCCGCTCCCAGGTTCAAATGTCCCACCTCCGAATTTCCCATCAGTCCCGCGGGAAGCCCGACGGCCTCGCCCGAGGCGTCGAGAGTGGTCGCCGCGGACTCGGCGAGCCATCGATCGAAGACGGGCGTCCGGGCGCTCGTAATGGCGTTTCCGGGAGATGCCGGAGCCACGCCCCAGCCGTCGCAGATGACGAGGACGACCGGACGCATCAGGCGCCGAAGGGCTGCGGATTTCGGGCCGGCGCCCGCCGGGCGGGGGTCACCCGCTGCTCCAGGTCCGAGACGACGTGCATGAACGCCATGTAGGCCTCGTACGGGGAATCGAACGGCGAGAAGTACGCATGCACCTCTCCATCGCCGTAGGACTTGGTCGCCATGTAATAGAAGTGATCGGAGGTCGTCAACCTCCGGAAGTCCCGGAGGGCCGCCTCGGCCCCCGACGCTTTCGTGCGTTCTTCCAGGGAAAAGAGACGCCGCAGGGCGTCGCGCTGAAGCTCGTTTCCCTGCCACGCGGAGAGGTCTCGCGCTTCGTCCGCCCACGAGAGAAGGCGGGGTGCGGACAGGCGGTCCCGGGCGGGCAGTCGGGCGATGGCGGAGGACGGGGTGAGAAAGAGGGATCCGGGACGCGACAGAGCGAGCTCCACCCACGCTTCGAAGAATTGAAAGATTCCCGTTTCCTTCCACTGATGTTCGCCGAAGGTTTCGAAGTCCATGAAGAGCGAGAGCACGTCGCCCGTGAGAGCGCTCACCCATCGGTCATATTTCTCAGAAGTGAGAGGGTGCTCCTTCCACGCTCGGTTGGAGAAGCGAAACGCGATGTCGTCGGAGAGACTGTAGTTGCGAAGAAGCAGGGGGAGTCCATTGGAAGTCGCCGCGCGGTAGAGGTGGTTGGGCGAGAGGGAGCCTAAGAGGGGCTCGACCCCGTCTGCGAGGACGCCCGCGTACCCATGCTGCTCGAGATACCCGGCCAGCTCGTCGGAGTAAATGAGCTCCGTGTTGCGGAAAACGCGCGGCGTGACCCCGAAGTTCTCCTCGATCGAGGCGCGGTGAAGCTCGATCTGTTCCTGGAATTCGGCGCGCGAGGCGAGCCAGGATAGGGAGTGGTGCGATGTCTCGGCGAGGAACTCGACCCGCCCCGTCGCCGCGAGCGCTCGGAAAGCCTCACGGACCTGTGGCGCGTACTCCTGGAACTGCTCGAGGAGACACCCCGAGAGGGAGAAGGAAACCGCGAATGCGGGGTGCCGGTCGAGAAGACGCAGAAGCATGGCCGTGGCCGGGAGGTAGCACTTCTCCGCGACGCGCTCGAGAAGGGCCCGATTCCTGGCTTCGTCGAAGTAGCGGTGCTCGCGTCCGACGTCGAAGTAGTTGTATTGGCGCAGCCGATAGGGCTGGTGCACCTGAAAGTAGAGGCAGACGGGAATCATCGCGCGGAGAGATTCTAAAGGAGGGGCTGAGCAGATGGTCGGTCGGAGGAGTGCCGCTCGAACCAGGGCGGCGGATGGGACAGACAGGCGGAATCCCGTCGACCTTCCTGCCGTATTTCGCCCCCCGCCCAGCGCCCGGCGCCTAACCCCCTTCCCCCGCCATCTCTCGATATACATCCAGACACTTCCCGGCTGCGTCTTTCCAGGAGAGCTGGTCGACCTCCATCTTTCCCTCCGCGCCCAACGCGTCGGAAAGGGGCCGGAACAGGAGAACGGACAGGATTTTGGAGGCGAGGTCGTTCGTGTCGCCGAAGTCGACCCGCAGGACGTTCCGCACCACTTCAGAAACGCCCGCGTTCCGGGACACGATGACGGGCGTGCCGTGCCGGAGGGCCTCGAGAGCGGTCAGCCCGAAAGGCTCCGACACGGACGGCAGGACGTAGACGTTCGCGCGGGCGTAGAGCCGGTCGAGCTCCGCGGGAGGAAGGAATCCCGTGAAGAGAAAGTGGCGCTCGATCCCGTGCGCCGTGACGCGATCCATCATGGGTCGCAGGCGGTCGCCGGAGCCCGCCACCGCGAACCGAACGTTCGGGATTTCGCGAGCCACGAGGGCCGCGGCGTCCACGAAGAACCGGGGCCCTTTCTGCCAGGTGATCCGGCCCGCGAACAGAACGAGGGGGTCTCGCTCTCCGACTTCCCACGATCCGACGGACTCGCGGGCATCGATTGCGTTGTGAACGACCCGAAGGCGCTCGCGGGGCACGCCGTAACGTTCCGCCACGATGTCGGCGGTGTAACGCGATACCGCGATGACCCGATCTGCCGCTGTGACGCCGAGGCGCTCCGTGTCCCGGACGAACGCGTTCCCGCCCGTCGCGGAGCGGTCGAACTCCGTGGCGTGAACGTGCACGGCGAGCGGTTTGCCGGAGGCGCGGCGCGCCTCGATCCCCGCGAGGTAGGTGAGCCAGTCGTGCGCGTGGATGACGTCGAATCGCTCGCGGCGGGCGATGCGCCCGGCCGCCTCCGCGTACCGGAGAACTTCCGTGGCAAGGTCCGGCCCATAGTGTCCCCGGAAGGTCGTCCCCGTCGCGCGGGCGGCCATCAGGTTCTCCTGATACGCCTCCTCCGTGAGATATGGGCGGAGCAGGCTCGGGACGCGGCGCAGCCGCAGGAGAAATCTCTTGCGATGCCGCTTGTCCTCCGAGACGACCGCCGCTCCCGAATCGACGATCGAGAGGAGCGGATGTCCGGCCGGATACGGATGGTGCGGAAGCACAAGGACCACCTCGGTCCCGATTTCGAGCAGTCCGCTGACCAGTCCCGCGGAGGCGACACCGAGCCCTCCTGTGACATGCGGCGGAAACTCCCACCCGAACATGAGAACTCGCACCGGGAGAAGGTATCAGGGCGACGTGGCGGGGGAGCCCTCCGCTTGCGGCCTGTCCGGAGCTTCCCGGGGAGGCGCGAGGTCGTCGCGCAGGTGAAGCACGAGCGCTCTCGAAACTTCGGCGACACTGGCCGCGCAGGCCCGCGGCCCGCGCGGCCAGTGCGGAGCATCTCCGTCGAAGCGCTGGGGAATCGACCCGAGCCCCGAGTCCCGAACGTACGCGCGCAGGGGGGCCAGCCACAACCGAAACGTGCGCAGCGATTCTTCGTTGCGTCCGAGCACCCGAAAATGAGCGTCCGCGAACGCGCCCGTCAGCCACGGCCAGACGCAGCCCTGGTGGGCCGCGCGCTCCGACTCCCGCTCGTCTCCTCCTCCGCTTCCGCGGTACCGAGGGTCGGCGGGATCGAGGGTGCGGAGCCCGAAAGGCGTCAGGAGCCGGTCGCGAACCGCCACGTAGACAGCCCGTGCGCGGTGAGGCGGCAGCAGGTCATCCGAAAGGGAGACAGCAAAGATCTGATTCGGGCGAAGGGTCGCGTCCGGACCATTCTGGTCGATCAGGTCGTACAGAAACTCCTTTTCAGCCGACCAGAACGTCTCGTTGAACCGGCGGGCGAATTTCCAGGCGGAGGTTTCGAGATCGCGGGCGCGCCCGGGCTCCCCGGCGAGGCGCTCCAGCCGGGCGGCAGATTTCAATGCGGCATGCCAGAGCGCCTGCAGCTCGACCGGCCTTCCGCGGCGGGGCGTGACCGGTTCTCCGTCGACGGTCGCGTCCATCCACGTGAGCGCCCGCCCGGGCGCCCCCCCGATCTCGAGGAGTCCGTCTGCGGCGACTCCGATCCCGAACCGCGTCCCCGCCTGGTACGCCTCGAGGACCGAGCGGACCATGCCGAGAAGGGGGGAGGGGCGGGTCGGGTTCCGGCGCCAGCGGCCGAACCACTCGACGGCGAGGACGAGCCACAGGGGGGCGTCGGCCGAGGCATATTCCGGGCGGCCCTCTTCGCTGGCGAACCGGGCCGGGATCAATCCGTCCCGCCGCATCGCGGCAAACGAGTTCACGACGCGGGCCGCCGCTCCGAACCGGCCCGTGGCGAGGGCGAGGCCGGGCGCGGAGATCATCGCATCGCGCCCGTGATCGGCCAGCTCGGGGAATCCGGCGATGATGGAGGCCTCCCGATCGTCGCCGTCGACTAAAAAAGTCTCGGCGCGACGCGCGATCTCGTCGAAGAGCAGGTCTCCGGAGCGGGGGAATGCGGCCCGGCGCCTTCTCTCAGCTTCCAGGAGGTGCCGCGGATCGCTCGCCACTTCCTCCCGGGAAAAGAGCACCCAGGCTTCGGCGCGCGGCTCGAGAGTCCACGTCCAGCGGAGCGGACTCCACAGATCTTCGGACGCGTCGAGCCCTTTTTCCGCGTCGCGGGGATAGAAGAACGAGCGGTACCAGAGGGCTTCCGCCGCCGTCGCGGAACCGACCGCCCGCATGTAGAGGCGCGGCAGAAAGGCCGCGGGTCTGACCCACGACACCTCTCCGCGGATTTCGGTGGTCGAGTCAATCTCGTCCTGTTCGGAGCGGAGCTCGTGGGCGCTGTGAAAACGCAGGAGCGGCCTCACCGAAAGCTCTACCGGGCAATCGCCCGTATTGCGATATCGGACGATCGTAATGGAACGGTCGCGCACCAGGCAGAGCGTGCGCTGGAGACAGAAGCCTCCGGTTTCGTACGTCCATTCGGGAAACGGGTCCAGCGTGAACTCCGTCAAATGCCGGTCCCCTTCCGGATGCACCGCGTCCCGATAGATCTGGGTCGAGATCCCCGTTTGAGTTCCGGACGCGGTGACAATCTCTTCGCATCCGGCCACGAAAAGCCACCGCCGGCGGGGAGGCGGAATCGCCGGGACGTACCAGCCGTGCTCGCGCCGGGTCCGGGCGCCCGCTATCGTCCCGCAGGCATAGCCGCCGAGACCGTCCGTCTCCAGCCATTCGAGCGCCAGGCGCCGTTCGCGGTCCTGCAGCGCCGCTGCCGTCCAGACGAGTCGGGGCGGAGAGCCGGACCCGCCGGCGTTCTGAAGCGCGACCCGCGATGCCACGGGCGGATTCTCTCTCAGAGACGAGGCAAACGGGGAAGCCCGGACCGCGCGAAGCCTTCGCGACGCCCCGGCGGCGGTTTCGTCCACGGTTCAAATTCCCGACAATTCCCGTCCCGGTTCCCGGACCGGGATTCGGATCATTGCGGGGAATCTGCCTCCTCGCGGTGCCCGTAATAAGATTTGAAAAGGTCGGGCTCGGGACGGCCCTCGGCCCTCAAAATCCGCCGTCCGCCGCGAAAGAGAGGCGACTTCTTGAGCACCGTAGAAAAATCGGTCGACGAGCTCTGTGTCGACACGATCCGCACGCTCGCCATAGACGCCGTCCAGAAGGCGGAATCCGGCCACCCGGGCCTGCCCCTCGGTGCCGCCCCGATGGCCTACGTGCTCTGGCAGAACTATTTGAAGCACGACCCGAAAGACCCGAAGTGGCCCGACCGCGACCGGTTCGTCCTGTCGGCGGGTCACGGGTGCATGCTGCTTTACTGTCTGCTCCACCTGACGGGATACGACCTGTCGCTCGAAGACCTGAAAAACTTTCGCCAGTGGGGGAGCAGGACGCCGGGCCACCCGGAGTACCTCGACACACCGGGCGTCGAAGCCACCACGGGGCCGCTCGGGCAGGGAACGGCGAACGCCGTGGGAATGGCGATCGCGGAGAGGATGCTGGCGTCGCATTTCAACCGGCCGGAGCACGAGATCGTCAATCATCGGACGTTCGCCCTGGTCTCCGACGGAGATCTGATGGAAGGGATCTCCGGCGAAGCGTCCTCTCTGGCGGGCCACCTCGGCCTCGGCAAGCTCGTTTACCTCTACGACTCGAACCAGGTGACGCTGGACGGGCCAACGTCCGTCACGTTCACGGAGGACGTCGGTCGGCGGTACGAGGCCTTCGGATGGCAGGTGCTCCATGTCGCCAACGGAAACACGGACCTCGACTCGATCGACAACGCGATTGGAGCCGCGATCGCCGAGGTCAGCCGACCCTCGCTCATCATCATCAAGACGACGCTCGGTTACGGTTCGCCGAACAAGGGCGGCACCAGCGAGGCGCACGGCAGCCCCCTCGGGGTCGAGGAAGTTGCCCGGACGAAGAAGGCGCTCGGCTGGGTTTCCGAGGAGCCGTTCTTCGTGCCCCCGGAATCGCTCGACCATTTCCGGGAGGCGGTCACGCGAGGCGCGGCGGCCCGGGCCGACTGGCAGGAGCGCTTCGAGAAATACGGCGCGAAGTATCCGGACCTCGCGGCGGAGTGGAAGCGCTGGATGACCGGAGAGCTTCCGGAGGGTTGGGATGCCAATCTTCCCGTGTTTGCGGCCGGCGAGAAGGAGGCGACGCGCACCGCAGCCGGCAAGGCGATGAACGCGATCGCCGAGACGGTTCCGTGGCTGATCGGCGGCGACGCGGACCTCGGGACCTCGACGAATACCACGTTGACGAAATTTGCGAGCTTCGAAGCGGGCACCGGCACCGGCCGAAATCTGCACTTCGGCGTGCGCGAGCATGCGATGGGCGCGATCGCGAATGGGATCTCGTACCACGGCGGGTTGCGGCCTTTCGTGGCGACCTTCTTCTGCTTTTCCGACTACATGCGGCCGGCCGTCCGTCTGGCGGCGTTGAACGAACTGCCGGACATCTTCGTGTGGACGCACGACTCCATCGGCCTCGGCGAAGATGGTCCGACCCACCAGCCGGTCGAGCATCTCGCCTCGCTCCGGGCCATGCCGAAAATGACGATCCTCCGTCCGGGAGACGCCAACGAAGCGGTGGAAGCCTGGCGGGTGATCATGGGACGCACGCGCGGGCCCGTCGGCCTCGTGCTCTGCCGCCAGAAGCTGCCCGTCATAGACCGGACGAAGTTCGCTCCGGCCTCGGGGCTCGCGCGGGGCGCGTACGTCCTCGCCGAAGGGTCCGCGAAACCGCCCCGCTTGATCCTGATCGCCACCGGATCCGAGGTGGCGCTCGCGCTGGCGTCGCGCGAAAAGCTCGAGGCGGAAGGTGTGTCGACCCGCGTCGTCTCCATGCCGTCCTGGGAGATTTTCCTGGAACAGGACGCGGCTTATCGGGAGGAGGTCCTTCCGCGGTCGATCGGCGCCCGCCTCGGCATCGAAGCGGGAACGTCGTTCGGATGGCACCGATGGGTCGGGGATCGCGGCGATACCGTCACGATCGACCGCTACGGGGCGTCCGCGCCCGGAGAGGTCGTCTTGAGGGAGCTCGGGTTCTCCGTCGAGAACGTGGTTAAAAAAGCAAAGGCGCTGTTCGCGTGAAAATGGCGATCAATTTTGATGACGCGGGCCTCCCTCTCGAATCGGAGGTCCGTGTGCGGCCGCGGGGTCAGGGCGTCCGTCGCCGCGACCAGGGTCGCCGGCGCCCGCGCGTCGCTCTTTCGGGACGAGTCCCCGGCGCGCAGGGCGTCGAGGACGACGATAGGAACGGGACCTGCCCCGGCGCGCGCGGGATCGGTCCGGCCCTCGCGGGCGAGGTCCTGCGCACCTGCCCGGGGGGGACATTTTCGGGAGCGGAGCGGCATGTCCCCGGTCTCCGCAGAGTCAATCACATCGAGTCCGATGCCCGCAGGGTATCTTCGACAAGGGGGGGAATGGCATGACCGGAAACCCGCTTCAGCGCTTGAACGCGCTCGGCCAGAGCATCTGGTACGACTACATCCGCCGCGACCTGTTCACGAGCGGCCGCCTGGAAAAGATGATCCGGGAGGACGGCTTGACGGGCATGACGTCCAATCCGACGATCTTCCAGAAGGCGATCGCCGACAGCGAGTTGTATGACGAGGACATGCGCCGTCTTGCGGGAGAGGGAAAGGACACGTACCGCGTGTTCGAGGGCCTCGAAGTGCAGGACGTCCAGCGCGCCGCCGACCTCTTCCGCCCCGTCTTCGACCGCACGGGGGGTGACGACGGGTTCGTGTCGATCGAAGTCGGGCCGCACCTGGCGCTCGACATGCAGGGAACCGTCGAAGAGGCGCGGCGCCTCTGGACCTCCTGCGACCGTCCCAATGTGATGGTCAAGATCCCCGGGACGAAGGAATGTGTGCCCGCCATCCGGCAATGCCTGGAGGAAGGGATCAACATCAACATCACCCTTCTCTTCTCCGTCGAGCGGTACCGGGAGGTGATGGAAGCGTATCTTGCTGGCATGGAGGCGAGGGCGGGCGCCGGGCAGCCGCTCGACCGTGTGCGTTCCGTCGCGAGCTTCTTCGTCAGCCGCGTGGACACGCTTGCCGACAAGAAACTGGACGCGCGCGCGAAAGAGGCGGCGACCGACCGCGAGCGTTCGCTGGCGAAGGACCTCCGCTCGAAGCTCGGCATCGCCAACGCGCGCATCGCCTTCCAGGCTTTCGAGGAGATCTTCGGCGGATCCCGCTTCGCCAGGCTGGCCGGGAAAGGCGTGAAGCGCCAGAAGCCGCTCTGGGCCTCGACCTCCACCAAGGACCCCGCTCTTCCCGACCTCTACTACGTCGAGGCCCTGATCGCGCCCGACACGGTCGATACGATGCCCCCCGAGACCCTGGAGGCGTACCGCGACCACGGGAATCCGAAGGTCCGCATTCACGACGATCTGCAGGAAGCTCACGCGGCCTTCCGGGGCCTGACGGAGCTCGGCATCGACGACAAGGGGATCTTCCGGGAGCTCGAAGAGGAGGGGGTCCGCAAGTTCTCCGACTCCTACGATTCGCTCATGAAGACGCTCGCAGAAAAGCAGCAGGCCGTGGGGGCCCGTTGAAGCTCGACCTTGCGGGGGCCGGCGACGCGCACCAGGAGGCGCTGCGAAAGCTGGCCCGGGAGCGCGCCGTCGAGAGGATCTGGGCAGGAGACGCCTCCCTCTGGAAGGATGATCCTTCGAATCAAAAAACGATCGAGAGCGCGCTCGGGTGGCTGACGATCGCCGACCGCATGGAGAAGGACGCGGCGGAGCTGCAGGAATTCGCCGCCTCCTGCGCCGGCGACGCGGATCGAGTCGTCGTGCTCGGGATGGGAGGGTCGAGCCTCGCCCCGCTCGTCTTCTCCGACTCGTTCCCGCGCCGATCGGGTTTTCCGGTTCTCGAAGTGCTCGACTCGACGTCGCCCGCCGCAGTCCTGGAAACCGCGCACGGCGCCGCGCCGGCCCGGACGCTCTTCGTGGTCTCTTCCAAATCCGGCTCGACCCTCGAGCCCAACATCTTTTTCGACTACTTCTACGAAGCCGCGCGGGAGGCTCTCGGCGACGCCGCGGGACACCGGTTCGTCGTGATCACGGACCCTGGATCCGCGCTCGAAAAAGAGGCGGGACGACGCCGGGTCAGACGCATCTTCCCGGGCGACCCTACGATTGGCGGCCGATACTCCGCTCTGTCGAACTTCGGGATCGTTCCGGCGGCGCTGGCGGGGATCGACGTCGGAGAGCTTCTCCGGCGGGCCCGGGCGATGGCTCAGTCCTGCCGGAACGCGGGAGACGACAACCCGGGCCTCGTGCTCGGCGCCGCGATGGGTGTCCTCGCTCTTTCGGGCCGTGACAAGCTCACGTTCGACGTCGGGTCGCCCATCCCGCGCTTCGGGATGTGGATCGAACAGCTCGTCGCCGAAAGCACCGGAAAAGAGGGAAAGGGAATCCTTCCCGTCGAAGGCGAGACTCCCGGCCCGCCGGACGTTTACGGAAACGATCGATTCTTCGTCTCGATTGCGACCGCCGACCGTGAAATGGAGCACGACGCGCGGCTCGCGCCGCTTGCGGCTGCCGGGCACCCGGTGGCCCGATTCCAGGTCGAGGACGCGCTCGACCTCGGGGCCGAGATGTTCCGCTGGGAGTTCGCCACCGCGGTCGCCGGAAAGCTTCTGGCGATCAACCCCTTCGACCAGCCGAACGTCCAGGAAGCCAAAGACGGAACCAACGTCATCCTCTCCGGCGACCCCGCGACCGGAGGGAACGAGCCTCTTCCCGCGGACCAGCGGGACTCTGCCGCTCTCGACGAGCTCCTCGCTTCCGCTCGCGCCGGGGATTACTTTTCGATCATGGCCTACGTTCCCTCGACGGCCGAGAACGAGGCGGCGTTGAACCGGCTGCGCCTCCGCGTGCGCGAAGCCAGGCGAGTGGCGACCACGGCGGGCTTCGGGCCGCGGTTCCTCCACTCGACGGGTCAGCTCCACAAGGGAGGCCCGGATACGGGCGTCTTCCTCCAGCTCACCGCGGAGAGCGCCGAAGACGTGGCGATTCCGGGCAGGGCCTGGGGATTTGCCCGCGTCATCCAGGCGCAGGCGGCCGGGGACCTGGGGGCGCTGAAGAAGCGGGGCCGGCGGGCGATCGAGTTCTCCCTCGGAGAGGACGTCGCGCGCGGCCTGACGAGACTCGGGGAGCGCTTGAACGAGATCCTCAATCGCGGCGAGACGTCCTGAAACAACGCCGCGACGTGTCGTTTGCGCCGGCGGTTCTCCGGATTTCGAAGGAGCTCGAATGAAACTCGGATTCGTCGGCCTCGGGAAAATGGGCGGCAACATGGTCCAGCGGCTTCTGCGCGACGGCCACGAGGTCGTGGCGTTCGCGCGGAGCGCGGATTCCGTCCGGGAGGCGGAGTCCCATGGGGCGAAGGGGGCCGCGTCGTTGAAAGACGTCGTCGAGAAGCTCGCCGCGCCCCGCGTCGTCTGGCTGATGATCCCGGCGGGCAAACCCGTCGACGACTCGATCGCAGAGCTGAAAGCTCTCCTCGCCCGCGGCGACATCGTCGTCGACGGCGGCAACTCCCGCTGGACCGACTCCGCCCGCCGCGCGGCGGAGCTCTCCACCGCGGGGATCGGGTTCATCGATTCCGGCACGTCGGGTGGGATCTGGGGCCTCGACAACGGGTACTGCCTGATGGTCGGCGGAAGGCCGGAGGATTTCGGCGTCGTCGAGCCCGCCTTGAAGACACTCGCGCCGCCGGACGGGTACGCGCACGTCGGAGGACCCGGAGCCGGCCACTACGTGAAGATGGTCCACAACGCCATCGAGTACTCGATGATGCAGGGATACGCGGAGGGCTTCGAGCTTTTGGCGAAGAGCGACTACAACCTGAAGCTCGATCAGATTTCGCGGCTCTGGACGCATGCATCCGTGGTGCGCTCCTGGCTGCTCGACCTGCTCGTGCTCGCGTTCGAAAAGGATCCCGGGCTCCAGGGGATCCGGGGCTACGTGGAAGATTCCGGCGAAGGCCGCTGGACGCTGCAGGACGCGATCGACAAGGCCGTGCCGATGCCGGGCCTCGCCGGGGCTCTGTTCGCGCGGTTTGCCTCGCGCCAGCCGGACGCCTTCGCGGCAAAAGTCAACGCCGCCCTGCGCAACGAGTTCGGCGGCCACGCGGTCAAAGCGAAGTGAGCGCCAACGTCGTCCCCTTCGAGCCGCGCGTCGAGGCCGCTCCCTCCGACGAACGCGAGGTACGGGGAGAAGAGGAAGTCCGGCCTCCCTGCACCCTGGTCATTTTCGGCGCGTCCGGGGACCTCACCCGCCGGCTCCTCGCGCCCGCGATCGCGCACCTGCTGCGGGACGGCGCCGTGTCGCCGGACTTTGCCATCGTGGGGCTCGCGCGGTCCGAAATGGCGGACTCCGAGTTCCGCGCGTACCTCGAAGGCGGCGCGCGGGAGTTCACCCCCCCAACCCAGGGGCGCCCCGGGGAGCTGCCGCCGACCGTGTCCTACCTCGCTGGAGATTTCTCCGATCCGGGCCTCTACGACCGGTTGAAGGAGACGCTCGAAAAGATCGAGGGGAAGCGAACCGGCTCGCGGAACAGGATTTTCTACATGGCGACTCCCCCCGAGGCGGATCCCACGATCGTCAAATTTCTGGGGGAAAAGGGGCTCGCGGCGCCCGACCATGGCTGGGCACGCGTCGTCGTCGAGAAGCCGTTCGGGCACGACCTGCAGTCGGGCAAGGACTTGAACGATGAGCTGCGCTCGGTCTTCAAGGAGCGGCAGATCTACCGCATCGACCATTATCTCGGGAAGGAAACGGTTCAGAACATTTTCGTGCTCCGCTTCGCGAATGGGGTCTTCGAGCCTCTCTGGAACAACCGGTATGTCGATCACGTGCAGATAGCCGTTTCCGAGACGGTCGGCATCGGGCATCGCGCCGGGTACTACGAGTCGGCCGGAATCGTCCGAGACATGTTTCAGAACCATCTCCTTCAACTCCTCTGCCTGACGGCGATGGAGCCCCCCGTCGCCTTCGAGGCCGATGCCGTGCGCGCGGAGAAGGTCAAGGTTCTGCAGTCGATCCGGCCGATTCCGGAGAACGCGATCGATGACTGGGCCGTCCGGGGGCAGTACGGGCCCGGTGTCGTCGGCGGAAAGAAGGTTCCGGGGTATCGCGAGGAGGAAAAGGTCGATGCCGCGTCGAGCACGCCCACGTACGCCGCCGTGAAGTTTGCCATCGACAACTGGCGCTGGGCCGGCGTGCCCTTTTACTTGAGGTCGGGAAAGCGCCTGGCGGAAAGGGTGTCGGAGATCGCCATCGAGTTCAAGCGGGTCCCGCATCCTCTCTTCTCGAAAGCCGTCGGCACGTTGAACCCGAACGTCCTGCGCGTCCGCATACAGCCCGATGAGGGCGTCTCGTTGAAGTTCGACGCGAAGATCCCGGGGACGGTGATGCAGATCCAATCGGTCTACATGGACTTTCCCTACAACAAGCTCGGGGCGCCGATCCAGGGCGGGTACGAGAGGCTGCTGCTCGACGTCACGCACGGCGACCAGACCCTCTTCACCCGCGGCGATGAAGTCGAGCAGGCGTGGCGCGTCGTCTCTCCGATCCTCAAGGCATGGGAGGGCAATCCCTCGTCGGACTTCCCGAACTACGCGTCGGGAACATGGGGCCCGGAGTCCGCGGACCGCTTCCTGGAGAAGGAAGGCCGCCGCTGGCGGACGCTTTGAGGGTCAGGCGTTAAGGGTCTGGCGTCAGGCGGGAGGCGATCGTCAAACCAGGGACACCGCGAAAGCCAGGGATTCCTCTTCCCGCGGGGGCGCCGCCACGCTTCGAGGCGCGGGTGTTCCCGACGCCGGCCGAATTGGCGGAGGCGGCCGCCCGCGAATTCCAGGCGGCGTCTCGCGAGGCCATCGAAGTCCGCGGCCGCTTTCGGGTCGCGCTTTCGGGCGGCTCGACGCCCCGTCTTCTTCATGAACGATTGACGCGGCCTCCGTTTCGGAAGGGAATCGACTGGGACCGCATCGAGTTTTTCTTCGGCGATGAGCGCGCCGTGAGGCCAGACTCGGACCGCTCCAATTACCGGATGGCGGCGGAGACGCTGTTCGCCCCTCTGAAAATTTCAGACGCGCAGGTCCACCGGATCCGCGGAGAGGCGCCCCCCGGAACCGCCGCCTCGGACTACAACCGTGTCCTCGAATCGGCGTTTGCGGGCGAGCGGGGACGGTCGCGTTTCGACCTCATCCTGCTGGGCCTCGGCCCGGACGGGCACACGGCGTCGCTCTTTCCCGGCACCCGCGCGATCGAGGAGAAAAACCTGTCCGTAGCCGCGAACTGGGTCCCGAAATTCCGCGAGTGGCGGATCACGCTGACCTACCCCATCCTGAACGCGGCCCGGCGCGTGATCTTCCTGGTGAGCGGCCCGGAAAAGGCCATTCCGGCCGCCGCAATCATTCGGAAGCAGCGATCGGGTCGGGAATTTCCCGCCGGCCGCGTCCGGCCGCGGCGGGGAAGCCTTCTGTGGTTGCTCGACGAAGAGGCGGGAAAAGAACTTTAGTCCGGTCCCCGTAGCGGACCCGCGTCTCGAGCCCGGGATGACGCAGTGCTGATTTACCGAAGCGAACGCACGTCCCGCAGTGAGCGGAGTCGACGGCCCTATGTCCCCTCGGCCCCCGCCTTGCCCGCCCTGGACTGGGCAATGATCTTTTCCTGCGCCGCGTGCGGCACCTCGGAGTAGTGGGAGAACTCCATGTGGAACGTTCCCCGACCCTGGGTGATCGACCGCAGCTGAGCGCCGTAGGAAAGCATCTCCGCCATGGGCACCTGCGCCTTGATCACGGTGTCCTCGGTCTCGGCTTCCATCCCGGAAACGTGTCCGCGTCGCGAGGAGAGGTCGCCCATCAGGTCGCCGACGTATTCGTTCGGCGTCGAAACTTCTACGTGCATCACCGGTTCGAGCAGCGTGGGTCTCGCCTTCTCCATGGCTTCCTTGTAGGCGAGAGATCCCGCGATCTTGAACGCCAGCTCGGAGGAGTCCACGTCGTGGTACTGCCCGTCGTACAGGATCACGCGGAAGTCCACCATGGGGAAGCCCGCCAGAAACCCCTTGCGCCGGACTTCCTGGATCCCCTTTTCCACTGCGGGAATGAAGTTGCGGGGGATCGACCCTCCATAGATGTCGTCGACGAACTCGAAGTCGGCGCCGCGCGGAAGAGGCTCGACGCGGATGCGGCAATCGGCGAACTGGCCGTGGCCGCCGGATTGCTTCTTGTGACGCCCGTGAGCCTCCGCTTTTCCCTTGATCGTTTCGCGGTAAGGGACCTTCGGTGGGTGAAGGATGACCTCGACCGCGTAACGCCGCTTGAGCCGGGCGACGGCGATCTCGACGTGCAGTTGCGACGCGCCCGAGAGGTGAAACTCCTTGGTCTCGTCGTCTCGCTGGAAGTGGAGCGAAGGGTCTTCTTCGATCAACTTGTGAAGGGCGGTCGAAATCTTGTCCTCGTCGCCCTTGGCCCTGGGCTCGATGGCGTAGGCAATGGACGCCTCCGGGACGACGAGCTTCGGAAGGACGACGGGATGGTCCTTTGCCGTGAGGGTGTCGCCAGTCGTCGTTTCCTTCAATTTGGCTACGGCGACGATGTCCCCCGCGCGCGCTTCCGGCACGCTCACGTGCTCCTTCCCCTGGGGGAGAAAAAGGCCCGAGAATCGCTCGGGGACGCCCCGCGTGGCGTTCCAATACGTGCCGTCCGACTGGAACTTTCCGGCGCGCACGCGCAGGTAGGAGATCCTCCCGGCGAACGGGTCCGAGACCGTCTTGAAAACCTGAGCGACGGCCGGGTCCGTTTCGTTCGTGAAGATCTTCGCCGGCTTCCCGTCCTTGCCCGTCGCCTCGACCGCGCCGCCTTCGGGGGAGGGGAGGATCGCGACGCAGGCATCCAGAATCCGGACGAGCCCGATCTCGTGCGCCGAGGACGCGCAAAGAACGGGGAAGATCTTTCGTTCGGCCACCTCGGATTTCAAGCCCGGAAGAAGATCCGCGGGGTCGAGGGTGCCCTGCGCGAAGTACTTCTCCATCAAGCCGTCCTCGCCTTCGGCGACCAGCTCGACGAGCTGCTCGTGCTCCGCGCGCGCCTGCTCCGCGAGGTCCTCGGGGATGGGACCGTCCACGCGCTTTCCGCTGTCGTGCGAATGCGCTTCCATCCGCACGAGGTCGATCGTTCCCCGGAAGGCTCGCTCCTCCCCGACGGGGATCTGCAGGGCGACGACTCCGCGGCCGAACCGTTTCTTGATGGCCTCCATGGCACGCTCAAAGGAGGCGCGCTCCCGGTCCATCCGGTTGATGACGAAGAGGACCGGGCGTGAAAACTCGGCGGCAAATTTCCAGGCCTTCTCCGTCTGTACCTCGACCCCCGAAACCGCGTCGAGAACGATGAGGACGGAGTCCGCGGCGGCAACCGCCGCTTTTGCCTCGGGCGAGAAGATGCCGTAACCGGGAGCGTCGATGAGATTGACCCGTACGTCGCGGTGAACGACATGGGCGCACGCGAGGTTGATTGAGATTCGCCGCTCGATCTCCTCGGGGTCGAAGTCGGTCGGGCACGTGCCCTCTTCGATCTTTCCCGGCCGGGTCGTCACTCCGCCCGCGTGCAGCAGGCCGGCGATCAACGTCGTCTTCCCCACCGTGTTGTGCCCGAGAACGGCGACATTCCTGAGCTCCGGAGCCGAGAAAGTTTTCATGCGCCGGATTATATTCACGGGCTTCGTCCCCGGTGGGCTCGAGACCGCGCGGCGTGCGCGCGCGACGGGGAGGCCCTCGCCGGCGCTCTTCCTGGGCAGCTTCGCTTCCTGAAAAGCGGCCTTCGGGCCGGCAAATTTGACCCCCCTTCCCGCGGCGGCTACAATTTAGGCAATCCGTTGTCTCTCAAGGAGGCGGGTCCGGCGAGCTTTCGCCTTCCAGGGAAAGGAGTTTCTTCGAATCCAATGGGGGATAAAGGCGTCGCGGGGGCCCGGCTGCTGAAGCTCGGTCGCTACGAAGTGATGAGCGAGCTCGGGAAGGGCGCGATGGGGGTCGTTTACCTCGCCAAGGACCCTGTGATCGGCCGGATGGTGGCAATCAAGACCATCCGCGCCTCCAGCATGGCGGGCGACGACGACTCGGAGTCGCGAGAGTTCCGGGAGCGTTTCGTCCGCGAGGCGCAGACCGCCGGGATTCTGTCGCACCCGCACATCGTCACCATCCATGACATCGGGGAAGACCCCGAGACCTCGACGTCGTTCATCGCGATGGAGTACATCGAGGGGAAGAATCTGAAGTCGCTGCTCGCCGAGCGGGCCCCCTTTTCCTACGATCAGATCGCCGAAATGATCGCCCAGGTCGCGGAAGCGATCGACTACGCCCACCGGAAGGGCATCATTCATCGCGACATCAAGCCGGCGAACATCATCATCACGACGGACGAGAAGGTCAAGATCACCGACTTCGGAATCGCGAAAGTCGCCTCGTCGAACCTGACGACGACCGGTCAGTTTCTCGGCACGCCCAACTACATGTCGCCGGAGCAGGTCTCGGGCGCGCCGGTCGACGGACGAAGCGACATCTTTTCCCTCGGGGTCGTCCTTTACGAACTGCTCACGCATCGGAAACCCTTCGTCGGCGAAAATCTGACCGCCATCTCCTACAAGATCGTCCACGAGGATTTCACGCCTCCGGCGGAGCTTTCGAGCGAGGTTCCCTCGGAGTTCAATCCGATCGTCGCGCGCGCGATGGCCAAGGACCCGTGGAATCGCTACCAGCGCGGCAAGGACTTCGCCCTCGCGTTGTATCAGCTGCGCGCGCACCTCGAGGAGCAGAGGGCTCTGCAGGACCTCGGCACGATCGTGTCCGAGGCGGAGTTCATGCCCACGATGAAGCTCGCGAACATCGACCAGCTCGTCCTCGAAGCGGCCGAAGAGGCGCGCCACCATACCGAGGCTCGTTCCGGCCGCAGCACGCAGGTTCGCCCGCCGTTTCGACCCGAGGACGCGACACAGGCTTTTCGCGTTTCCGATCCCGGGATCCCCGTCGTCCCGAGCACGCGCGAGACTTCCGCCGACAGGACGCCTCCCGGCGGCCGCGCCGCTCCCTCCGCGGGCTTTGTGTCCGAGGGATCTGCCGCCCCTGCGGCCCCCATCGCTCCTCCGGCAGGAAGCAGTGACGCGGCCGTGACCTCTGTCCTCTCGACGCTGCCCGTGATCGACGTCCCCGCCGCGCCTCCGCCACGGCCGGCCCCCGATCCTCCGTCCCCCGTTGCTGCGCCTCCTCTTCCGCCTCCTCCGCCTCTCGTGACGAAGCCGCCGGCGGCCTCCCTCCCTCTCGGGAAGCCCCGGATGGCGCCGAAGGACTCGAGTAAGGGTCAGCCGCCGTCGCTCGGCCAGAGGCTGCAGGAAAAAGCGGCGCTCGTTCGGAGTCAGAACTGGAAGCAACTCGTTCGCTCCGAAGTCAACCCGGGATGGTTCTGGCGCGTGATCGGGATTGCGGTGCTGGTCGTTGCCGCCGTCGTCGGGGGCCTCTTCTGGCGTCGCGCGCTCGTCTCCCAGCCGACGGCGCCGGTGGACACGGCGCTCGAGAAGGAAACCCGGGAGCGCCGGGGATCGTTCGAGGAAGGGAAGAAACTCTTCGCGGACGGGAAGTACGAGGAAAGTCTCACCCTCTTCCGCAAGCTTCTCGCCCGCAGCCCGAACAACACGCAGGCGCGGCAATACGCCCAGATGGCGGAGAACGCGCTTCAGGGCAAGCAGGAACAGTCGCGCAAGACCGAGGAAGCCGACAAGGCGATGCAGGCAGCCGTTTCCGCGTTTGCGGGCGGCAACTTCGAAGAAGCAAAAAAACGCGCCGACGAGACCCTTGCCATGGACGGCGGAAGGGTCGAGGCCCAGCAGCTCCGGGAACAGGCGAACGCGAAGATCGCCGAGGCAGACCTCGCTGCCAAAAAGAAGTTGAAGCCCACCGCTCCGCCGGTGCGCCGCCCCGTGGTCGCACCGGTCAGAGAAGCGCGCGTCGAACCCGCATCGCCCACGACGGCGCCGGCGCCCGCCGCCGTTTCGAGCAGCGGCATGCTGCGGCTGCTCTTCGACTCTCCCGTCTCGGAAGGCCACGTGATGGTGGCCGTCAACGACCAGATCCTCCTGCGCAAACAATTTTCCTTCAAGCACAAGGAAGGCCTCTTCAAGACCGTCAGGGAGCGCGGCACCGTGGACGAATCGATTCCCGTCAAGGCGGGCGCCACAACGGTCAAAGTGTGGCTGTCGGGGCCCGACATTCCCGCGTCTCTGCTTGCGACCGCCACCACGCAGGTCGGGGGCGGCGAGACGCGGACGCTCCGGCTGGACTTCGCGAACGGCCGGCTCTCCGCCCGCGTTCAGTAGCCTCCCGCACTCTCGGCCGGGCTCGCCGCCTTGAACCCCCGGCTCGTAACGCGATATAACACCCTCTCTTCTCTCGGGGCGTAGCGCAGCCTGGTAGCGCACCCGGTTCGGGACCGGGTGGTCGGAGGTTCAAATCCTCTCGCCCCGACCAGACGTTCAACGAGTTGCCTCATCGTTTCACTCGGTCGTCTCTGATCCTGGCCTCTGATCTGACCCCGGGTCAGCTTTCCGCCCATTTCTTTCCGAGGGTTCACGGGCCGCGAGGCCCGTCGCCGGGACCGATCGCCGCGCCGTTTCCTTCCGCTTCGGAGCCGATGCTCTCAGGGGAGGAAAGGGGTGCTTCGAACATCATCAGAGAAAGGGAGCTCGGGGACACCTGATCCGGCCGCAGAAGGATCTTCCCCCAGTTCTCCTCGAAAAACGGCCGCCGCTCGACGATGCGGACGCGGCCATAACGCTTCAACTCGCTTTCCCGCGCCGAGTCGGCGACCACCCATCCGGATCCCCGGATCACGTCCGACACGCACTCGACCCTGTCGAGATCGTGCCACTCGAGGCGAGAATAAAAGTCGAGGCTCGTGTAGGTGATGTCCAGGCGCACTCCCGTGCAGCCGGCGCCACAGTGTCCCTTCACGCGCTCACCCCATCGAGGCATGGGGTCCCAGCGCCCGAGGCGAGACTCCATGATCAGAAAGGCCCCGAACACCAGGGCGAGGCCGAGCGATGCGACCGCCGCAGAGACTCCGCCTTCCGCGGACCTCGACGCCGCGATGACGAAAGCGACGCTGAGAAGCGCGAAAGAGGCTTCGAAGAGGAATGCCGGAGTTGCGCCCGCCAGCCGCACCAGCGCGGGGCCAGCCCGGAGCGCCAGCAGGAAAAGGCCGCCCGATGCGATGGCCGCTCCTCTGAAGATCCACCGGGTGCTGGCGCGCGGAGCGGACTTCCTCCCGAGATGCTCGCCGACGATCGCGGCCAGAGCGGGGAGAATCGGCATCAGGTAAACCTCCCGCTTCAACGCAAGGCAGGAGAGAAACACAATGCCGAACAGGAGCCATCCATACGGTGCCGAGTTCTTCGGTCTCTTCAAAGAGGCGGGCAGAAAAGAGAACCATGGGAAGGTGGCGCCCACGACGATTCCTATGTAGTAGGTCGGAGGGCGGATTCGCGCGGCGAAGGCCCGGGTCGAAGCCCGCAAAACCTGGTGCTCCCAGTAAAACGACTGCCAGAAAGCGGCGCCGAGGCGCTCGGTCATGGCCCAGTGCCAGGGGGCGACCAGAGCGAAGAAAACGAGCAGGGCCGGCGCTCCCCGCGCCAGAGGTCGCACGGGGCGTACCCGATCGATCGCCAGGCCGGTCAATACAGCCCCGACGGGAATCACGACGCCGATCGGCCCCTTCACCGCGAACGACAGGGCGAGAGCCAGCCCGGAGGCGAGCCCACACCCGAGGTCCCGGGCGCCGACGTTGCGGGCGCATCGGTCCATGAGGATAACGCTCAGCGCCACGAAGAGCGTGAGAAGTGTGTCCGCGGGCGCGGTCCGGGCGAACGCGGCGAATTTGAAACTGAAGAGGAGCACGAGGGCGGCGACCGACCCGGCGACATCTCCTGACCGCCGCCGGACCCAGAGCCCGACCACGAGGGCTGTCAGGAGCGCGGCGAGGGCTCCCGGAAGCCTGGTGGCAAAGAGGGACACGCCGAACAGTCGATAACTCCCTGCCAGCACCCACCATGCGAGTGGCGGCTTCTCGAGAAATGGCCCGTGCTCGTATTGAGGAATGAGAAAATCTCCGCTCCGGAGCATCTCGAGCGCGGGGTAGGCATACATCGCCTCGCTGCCGGGCTGCATCGGCGTCGCTGTCAGCCCGCAGAGATACAGCGCCGCTCCAAAGAGGAGCGCGCTTCCGATCAGCCATTTCGCCGAGCCTGCAGGAATTGCCAGTGCGCGCAGAGCGACCCCCGAAAAATCAATGGCGACTCGACGGGAGACGGAAGGAAGTGGGAGGCAAACCTCCTGCTTCATGCTTTCCCGTCCCGTCGAAGGCGCCGGGTGGATACACCCGGCGACGGGCCTCACGGCCCATACGAACCGGATCTACAGGAGAGCGGGGGGCCCCCGAGAGGAGACGCTCCGGGGTCGGGTCCTGCCGGCGGACCGGGCGGGGAGCGACCGAGAAGCGACTGCGGGCGCCAGAAGGAAGCGGAAGGCGATCGTGGAAACGGGAGCGGACACGAAATCGCGGTTGAAACACGCCAGGCAGGGATGGTCCTGAATCACATCGACCGCGGTCAGGCTCGTCCGCTCGTCGACGTCCGACGAATTGTCAATTTCGAAGAGGGTGCCGGAGTCGCTCGGTTCGTCGAGAAGGAGATCCTCGAGGCCGTTCACGTGCTGGTGGGGAGCGCCCGCGACGGCGAGAAAGAAGAGGGTGAGCCAGACTCCGACGACGCGGCGGAACTCGCGGGAGATCATCCCGGAGACTATAAGCGCATCAGACCTCGCCCGGCGTTTGACCGGTGCTCCTGACGAGCGGACCTCCAGGGACGCGACCCCAGGTGAGTCGAGTACGAATGGTCCGCGTACGGATCCGGCGATCCGGCGATCGGCGATCGGCGATCCGGGAAACGATGGGAGGGCAATTTCGATGGGGGAGCTTCGGGGACGCAAGCCGCGAGCCCGCCCGGGCATGAGAACTCCAGGCGGAAGACGCCGCCGGCCGGAAGGGGAGGAGACGGGCGGAGCCTGTGCGGGCCCCGCCCGAGGAACTACTTCAGTAAGGAGAGTAAACCGGGTGGCTGGTGAACGACCCGTTTTTCGATATGCGGGAAGGGAAACGAATTTGACCAAGCGTCCTGAAGCGGAACAGATGACCTCCTGGCAGGCCGCGCGCCGCGGGCGCCGCCGCGGAGAAAAGTGAAATCCTTCCCGCGCTCGCTCTGGCGTTGCCTCACGGGAAATTTCCTGACAAATGGCCCGGGAGCACCCGGAGTCGCTCCTTCTCCGGTTGAGAGTCGAGAAGTTAGACTCACTCATATGGCGCGACTGCGGATCTCCGCCGCATGCTCGGAAGAATGCGGCGTGCGTGTGACCGGAGAGCTGGACACGGACAGCCTGGAGTTCATTCACCGTCTTCGAGTTCCGCTGGGCTCGGAAGACCTGGTGGCGGAGCCCGAAACCGAGGTGGTCCCCGCTCGCCTGGTGACGTTTGCCCCGGAGACGTCTGCCTGGTCGGCGTGGTCCATCGAATGCCCTCTCTGCCATCGGCAAATCGAGATCGCTCGCGATCTTCCTTGACTTGCGCCTCTTTTACGCCCATACTGCGGACGTGGGCCGATGGGCCGTTCCCGGTGGCCAGGGGGGCGGCCGCGGTGGTTCCCTCGGCTCCTCATAATCTTATTTTAGATTCGGACGGGGCCTCTGTTTGCCAGAATTTATAAGGTGGAGTGTCCAATTGAACCTCACAAAACGGCAAAACGAAATTCTGGACTTCATTCGTTCGTATCGCGACGAGCAGGGCATATCCCCAACCCAGCGCGAAATCCGCGAAAAATTCAACCTCTCCTCCTTCGGGACGGTTCAGAAGCACTTGAAGCGGCTCGAGGAAAAAGGGGCCCTGACCCGCCAGTGGAATCGCAGTCGGGGGATTTCCCCGGCCGAGGTGGGGGGCGCCCGGGAGATCGCGCTTCTCGGGACGGTGGCCGCGGGGCGGCCCATCGAGCCTTTCCCCGACGACGAGACGATCGAAGTCCCGGCCTCGCTGCTCGGAAAGGGCGAGCACTTCGTGCTGCGTGTCCGGGGCGACTCGATGGTGGAAGACGGAATCCGCGACGGGGACTATGTCGTCGTGGCCCGGCGCGCGAGCGCGCAGAACGGCCAGACCGTCGTCGCGCTCGTGCGTGGCGAGGCCACGTTGAAGCGGTACTACTCCGAAGGCGCCCGTGTCCGGCTCCAGCCCGCCAACGCCTCCATGAAGCCGATTCTGGCGGACGCGCGCGACGTCACTGTCCAGGGGGTCGTCACGGGACTCATCCGCGACTACGCCAGCGCCTGAGGCGTCTCCGCGAGGACGCGAGGACGCGATGACGAGGGACTCCGCCCGGAGTCCTTCGACTCGTGGCGTTCCTCCTTCGTCCCATCGGTTAGAATCGGCGCCCCCGGGGCGACGTACCCAAGTGGTTAAGGGAGAGGTCTGCAAAACCTTTATTCGGCGGTTCGAATCCGCCCGTCGCCTCCACGCCCCGCCGACCCAGGGACGATTCTCGGGGCCTTCGCGCAGGCCTCCTCAATCGCGGTGGCCGCGATTTCGAATCGCTCAACCGTCTGACCATCGCCAGATTTCTTTCCTCAATCGAACGACGACGGCTCGGTTCGGCGCCGGGTGCGGACCGGTTTTTCTGCTCCGTTTTCTATCCGGGGCATAGTCCTTGCTCCCTCGGTACTGCTCGGTCGGCACCGCGCCGCGAAAATCCGGCCTCTTGAAGGGACGCCGCGATGTGCGTCCCGGCCCGGCCGGGGAGGTGACGAATGCTGGAAAACGGCGAGACGGTTTTCGCCTTTCGATCTGAAGGGGTGATCAGGATCATTCGAAAACTCGACGCGGCCACGCGGCTCGCGCGCGCCCTCGAGAGGTGCCTCCCGGCGATCTCGCGCTCGGGCGACGACCAGACCGCCGAAGAAGAGGCTCTCCGCGCGCTCGCGATCTGGGAGGACGCCTCGCGCTGAATCGCTCCGAGTCTGAAAGGCGACCACAAAACTTATGCGGGTGAGGAGCAACCTCCTTTGCCCGCATATCGGATTTCTCCTCGGAAGCGGAACCAGCGCGCCCGCTCGCCCCACCGCATCCCGAGACCCTCTGCTACCATTCGCCAAGAATGCCGGAGTGGCGAAATGGGTAGACGCACGGGACTTAAAATCCCGAGGGCCGAAAGGCCCGTGCCGGTTCGACCCCGGCCTCCGGTACCAGGGCGCGCGAAGCTCCCGTGAGCGAGGTTCCTTCGACGCACGCCGTGGCGAACGGTCTCCAGGAGCTCGAGGAGAGCGTCGGCTACACGTTTCGCGACAGAAGTCTCCTGGTCCGCGCCGTGACGCACAAGTCATACAGCAATGAACGCCGCGACCTTCCATCCCCGGACAACGAGCGTCTCGAATTCCTGGGAGATACGGTACTCGGGTTCGTGGTGGGGGACCTCATCTATCGAAACTTCCCCAATCTGCAGGAGGGTGCCCTCTCCAAGATCAAGGCGCACCTCGTGTCCGCGGCCACGCTGTCCTTGAAATCCCGGGAGCTCAAAATCGGCCGGTTCCTCCGCATGGGAACGGGCGAAGCGAGATCGGGGGGCGGCGAGAAGCTCTCCCTGCTGGCGGACGGTTTCGAGGCCATCGTGGCGGCGATTTACCTCGACGGCGGACTGCCGGCCGCGGGGCAGTTCATTCAGAGGGTCTTTGCTCCCGACATCGCGGGAATCGATCTCGCCGACCTGTCATTCCATGACTACAAGACGGCCCTGCAGGAATCCGCGCAGGCGCTGGGGCTACCCCTTCCCGATTACCGGATTGTCGACGAGTACGGCCCCGATCACGAAAAGGTGTTCGTGGTGGAAGTGTTCTGGGATGGCGAGACCTTCGCCCTCGGCACCGGAAATTCGAAGAGGGAAGCCCAGAGAAAAGCGGCCAAGGAGGCTTTGAAGAAACTCGGACGGGTGCCCGCCTAGCAACCGCTTCAGGGCGCTCTGGCGAGGCGCTCGAGGAAGTCGTCCGGTTTTTCGAACCCGACGAGCCTGAGATCTTTGCGCTCCCGGCCGGCCGCGTCCAGAAAAACGAGCGTGGGAACTCCGAGGATCGCGTACTTGTCCGAAAGCGCTGCCACTTCGGCGGAACCGGACCGCGTCAGATCCGCCTTGTAGAGACCGCGGCGGGCCAGCTCCGCACGCACCCGGGGATCGGTGAACGTCTTTTCCTCCAGCTCGCGGCATGGGAGGCACCAGTCGGCGGCAAAGTCGATCACGGCGGGTCTTCCGCCGGCGGCAATCGTTTCCGCGGCGTAGGGGCGCCACTCGAGGCCGCCCGCATCCTGCGCGGGACCGCGCGGCCGGAAGAACAGGGCGGCCGCCACGAAGAGGAGAGCGGCGAAGGCGCGCAGCGCCGGCTTCCACCCCGTGCCACGGATCGCCAGAAAGGCGGCCGCGATCAGAAGGACGGCGGGCAGCAGCCAGTCCCCGAGCGGTGTCGGCAGGACGGGACGAAGGAAATAGGCGGCCATCGCGAGCAGCACCCAGCCGAAGACGTTCTTGACCGACTCCATCCACATGCCGGCGCGCGGCAGACGCGACAGGCTCCCCGAGAAGGCGCCCAGAAAGAGGTAGGGAAGGCCCAGGCCGAGCGAGAGGACGAAGAAGAGAAGAAATCCGAGCCCCGGCTGCTGACGCGCCGCAACGAAAGCGAGGAGGCCGAGAACGAAAGGGCCCACGCACGGAGCGGCGACGATCCCCACGAGGAGTCCCATGCCGTACGCCCCCGCCGCCCCCGAGCGCGCGCCCGCTTTCTGCATCCAGGCGCTCGGCATGCGGAGGTCGTAGAGGCCGAACATGGAGAGCGCCAGCGCGATCAGGACCCCGGCGACTCCCCCGAGGACCCAGGGGGATTGGAGCGCGGAGCCGAAGAGCCTTCCCGACAGAGCCGCGGCCACCCCGAGCCCGGAGTACATCGTGCACATCCCGAGCACGTAAATCGCCGCCAGACGAAACGTGCGGCGGCCATCTCCGGGCGCCTGTCCCGCAAAAAAAGACAGCGTCAGCGGGATCACCGGGTAAACGCAGGGCGTCAGGTTCAGGGCGAGGCCGCCCGCAAAAAGGAGAAGGAGAACGAAGGGAAGGCCGCGGCGATTCAACTGCTCCTCGAAATCCGCAGAAGCTCCCGCCGCGCGCGCGTGCCGCACACCTTGCGCCGGAGCCGCCGAAAGGGGGACCGCGCCGCCAGAGAGCGCCGCGTGCGGGCCCTTTTTCCGCGTCGGCGCGCGGAAAGGAAGAGACGCGGGAGCAAAACACTGGGTGTCGTTGCACGCCTGGAAGTCGACCGTTCCCGCGAGAGCCGCGGGGGCATCGCCGGTCCACGAGACGGGCACCGTCACGGCGAACTCGCCCTCGTAGACCGAGAGAGGCTTCTCGGCGAAGGAGAACTTCTTCATCTGCCCGGGCGGATAGACGGGGGCCCCCGCGGAGGACCCCGGCGAAGGGTTCAGCTTGACCGAGGTCGGGATCAGGTAGTCCTCCGATGGCGTGTGACTGTTGACGTGATACCCCGCCAGAAGGGTGGCGGTGATTCGCACCGTCCCCGCGGCTTTCCCGGAGGACTCGAGCGCGGCGGAGATCGAGACGATCTCCGAGGGTTTTCGCGCGGGGGCGGCGAGCGCGGCGAAGGTTGCCGCGAAGAGGATCCCTGCCGACACCGCGCGCCGCCGCGTCATGGGTTCGACGGGGGCGCAGTCAGCCGCGCGAGCATCGCGTTGACCTGCTCGATGTACGGAGACTTCGGATGGTCCTTCTGAAATTTTTTGAACAGGGCCAGCGCTTCCGCCGGCTTGTTCTCGGCCAGCGGCAGCTGCGCTTTGAAAAGCTCGGCGCGTTCCCGCCGGAGCGGGTCGCGCGAGCCGGCAAGCACGCGGTCGATCGTCCGTCGCGAGCTCGCGATCTGCCCGAGGTCGAGCTCCACGGCCGCTAAGATCTCGCGGGCCTCGTCGCGAACCCCGGCGGGCGCGTTGGATGCCGACGCCGCCCGCTGCAGACGGGGAAGAGCGGCGGCGGAGTCGGAACGCTGGTACAGCTCCCGACCGGTCTCGAGCGCCTCCTTCGCGGGGATCTTCGCGATGTCCTGAGAGTCGACCCGCTTCGCAAAGGCGCGATAGGCCGCGGTGTCCTGGGAAATGTGCTGGTAGAACTCGGGAGCGCTCGTGAACCCCTGCATGAGAAAGACGATGCGGCCTTCGGCAGTCGTCACGAGCACGGCAGGCGTCTCGCGGACTCCGTAGCGGCGGGCGAGCTCCCGGCCCTCCGCGGAGGCCAGTGAGACCTTGACCGGGACCATCGGCAGGAGCACGGCCTCGAACTGAAAAGCGGGGTAGAGGAGCGCGTCCATGCGCCGGCACTGGCCGCACTCGGCATCGTCGAACTCGATGTACACGGATTTTCCTTCCGAAGCGGCGCGCGCCTTCGCCTCGTCCGGACTCGCGGCCCAGCGGGCGTTGCCCGGGCTTGTGACGGCGGAACCGGCGGAGGGGGCGGCAGGGGCGCCCGCGGAGGGTGTCGGGACCGCTTCCTGCGCCAGGGAGGGCAGGGCGAGGCCCGCGAGGCAGAGCGCGATCAGGGTCGTCAAACGGACCTCCAGTCTGCGGCCAAGGAACGGGCCGGGCGCTTCGGGCATTCCCGCACCGGCCCGCGGCCGCTGTTTGGAGGAGACACTCTTCGGGCTCACGTACGGATGATGTCCCGCGCGTGGCCGCGGGGCAAGCCCGGCGCGGGCTCGCTCGACTCGGCGGTGCCGTATCCTCGAGCGCCGATGGTCGACAGGGTGAGGAAGTTTTTGCCGTGAAAGATCATCGCCGGGAACCAGGCCGAAAGCCGTTGTCAGGTGCCGGGAATCCGGCTACACTCGCGGCCCCGGAGAGAACGCCCAGGTAGCTCAGTTGGTAGAGCAAGGGACTGAAAATCCCTGTGTCGGCGGTTCAATTCCGTCCCTGGGCACCAGAACGAGCGGCCGGTCGCAAGCCTTCCTCGGTTCCGGCCTTTCGTTTCGAAGAACCGGACACGAACTGAAGATCTGAGAACCGAGAACGCTCCCGATGATCCTCAAAGTGGCCAAGCTCGGCGTCAAAGTTCTCCGCGGCAACTCCCAGGACGTCGACCCGAAGGCGATTGCGCGCGGGGACTACGAGGCGTTCTTAGCCGACCTCGAGGACACGATGCGCGAGTACGAGGGGACGGGGATCGCCGCGCCTCAGGTGTTCACGCCCCTGCGGGCTTTTCTCTACGAGGTCCACCCGGAGAAGCGCAAGCGCAAGGAGAAGGAGATCCCGCTGACGGCCCTCTTCAACGCCTCGTACGAGGGTGTCGGCGCCGCCATGGAGACCGACTCGGAAGGATGTCTCTCCGTTCCCTTCCTCTGGGGCGGGGTCGTCCCGAGGTTCGAGACCGTGCGGGTCCGGGGCCTGGACCGGTCCGGAAAGCACGTCGATTTCGAGGCGTCGGGCTATCACGCGCGAGTGCTCCAGCACGAGATCGATCACCTGGACGGCATCGTCTATCTCGATCGCATGCCGGACCTGCGGTCGCTCGCCTACACCGTAAATTTCGGGTGATTCCAACCTGCAGGGGCGCGACCCCCCGCTCGGCAACTGCTTGTGAAAATTTTCACATTCGCTTCCCGGTTGTTATGATCCGGCGGGGGTGACGATGTTCGGTCGCGGCAAACAATTACCGGTCCATGGCGCGGCGCCGGCCGACTCGGGACCTGCGGATTTCTTGACCACGAAGCTCGAGACGATGGTCGGCTGGGCCAGGTCCAACTCTCTCTGGCCGTTGCCTTTTGCGACCGCCTGTTGCGGGATCGAATTCATGTCCGTCGTCTCCTCCCACTACGACCTGTCGCGCTTCGGCGCGGAGGTCGTCCGCTTTTCGCCACGCCAGGCCGACCTGCTGATCGTCGCCGGTACCGTGGTCGACAAGCTCGCGCCGACGCTCCGCAAGATCTACGACCAGATGCCAGAGCCCAAGTGGGTCATCTCCATGGGGGTCTGCGCGTCGTCCGGCGGGTTCTACCGCGCGTACCACGTGACGCAGGGGATCGACGAGATCATCCCGGTGGACGTTTACGTGCCGGGCTGTCCCCCGACACCGGAAGAGCTGATGTACGGGATCTTCGAGCTGCAGCGGAAGATCCAGGCCGGGGAGAAATCCCGCGACACCCGCTCGGCGCGTTTTGCCGAGGGCGACAAGCACGCCTGGACCCCGGGGGAGCGCGCTCCGGAAGAGGCGGCCGTGCCCGGGAAGCCCGCGGCGTGAGGGCGGAAAGCGAGAACGCGTGAGCACGGTCGTCGAGCCTTCGACCCTCTCGGCGAAGTCGGAGACGCTGCGGGGGAGGCTCGCTCAATCTCCGCTCGCCGGACTCGTCGAAGTTTCGGACCTCGACATGACCGTCCTCGAGGTCGCGCCGGAGAACTGGTTCGCGCTCGCGCTGTTCCTCCGGGACGACCGCGGCTTCCTCTATGACCTGTATCTGGATCTCGCGGGCGTGGACAACCTCCGGCGGCCGGGCCGCAGGACGCGGTTCGAAGCCGTCGTTCATTTGCACTCGCTGACGAACAACGAGCACATCCGGATCAAGGTCCTGCTCCCGGATCCCGAGAAACCGGTCCTGCCGAGCGTGATCGAGGTGTGGCCCGCCGCGAACTGGTTCGAGCGGGAGGCCTTCGATCTGTTCGGGTTTGAGTTCACCGGGCATCCCAACCTGCGCCGCCTCCTGTGTCACGACGCGTTCGTCGGCCACGCCCTGCGCAAGGACTACGCGCCCGGGCAGCGGTGGTTCTTCACGGAGGGAGATCTCCGCTGGCCCGACTGGGCGAAGAACACGGAGGAGCGGGCCGGCCATTTCGAAACCCAGACGCTGTCGATCGGACCCTCGCACCCGGCGACGCATGGCATCGTGCACCTGATTGCCCGGATGGACGGCGAACGCATCGTGCGCGCGGAGACGCAGATCGGGTACATGCACCGCTGCTTCGAGAAGATGGCCGAAACCCACACTTGGAACCAGGTGATCCCCTACACGGACCGCCTGAACTACGTGTCCGCGATGATCAACGGCGTCGGGTACGTGCGCACCGTCGAGAAGATGCTCGGCATCGAAGTCCCGAAGCGCGGCGTCCTGATCCGGACGATCCTTTCCGAGTTCTCTCGCATCATGGACCACTGCGTGAACATCGGCGCAAACCTCGTCGACATGGGGGCGCTGACCAACTTCTGGTACCTGTTCCAGAACCGCGAGAACATCTACAGCCTCCTCGAGGCCTGTTCGGGCGCCCGGCTGACGGTGTCCTACGTGCGCGTGGGCGGCCTCGCCATCGACGTGCCCGACGACTTCGTCGCCCGCTGCCGCTCGCTCCTGGAGTCGATCCCGACGTTCGTCGCGGACGTGGAAAAGCTCGTCACGAACAACCGCATCATCCGGAACCGGTTCCAGGGGACGGGAGTCGTCACGAAAGAGCAGGCGATCGGCTGGGGCCTGACCGGACCGATGCTGCGCTCGTCGGGCGTTCCCTACGACGTTCGCCGGACGCGCCCCTACGACTTCTACGATCAGTTCGACTGGGACGTGGCGATCGCGCCGGACGGCGACAACTTCTCCCGGTACCTCGTTCGCATCGAGGAGATGCGTCAGTCGCTCAAGATCATCCGCCAGGCGCTCGACATCTTCCCGTCATCGGGGCCGGTCAATTCGGACGACTGGCACGTCGTGCTGCCGCCGAAGGACGCGGTGTACCACGACATGGAATCCCTGATCTACCACTTCAAGATCATCATGGAAGGCATCCGGGTCCCGAAGGGCGAGCGCTACGAGTGGATCGAGGGCGGCAACGGCGAGCTCGGCTTCTACGCGATCGCGGACGGGAGCGGCGGACCCTACCGGCTGAAGCACCGCGCCCCGTGCTTCCCGGCGATGGCGTGCTTCGAGAGGATCATCGAGGGCAGCTCGATTTCCGACGCGGTGGCGACGCTCGGAAGCCTGAACATCATCGCCGGGGAGCTCGAACGATGAGCGGCGTGATCGACGTTTCGGCCCGCGTTCCGAAGAAGCTGACTCTTTCGCAGCGCCTTTATTTCCCCGAAATTTTCGGCGGGATGGCGGTGACGATGCGGCATCTCGTAAAAAACCTGATCCGGATCCGCAATCTTCCGACCATCCTGTACCCGGAGAAGAAGCGGGA
Source organism: Thermoanaerobaculia bacterium (assembly GCA_038253555.1). Taxonomy (GTDB): domain Bacteria; phylum Acidobacteriota; class Thermoanaerobaculia; order UBA5066; family Gp7-AA6; genus JALYUA01. Next base: position 6,768 of record JBBSGZ010000018.1, on the reverse strand, counting down.
CTATTCGGAGCGGTTCCGCGGCAAGCACATCCTGAAAACGAGGGACGACGGCACCCTGAAGTGCGTGGCCTGCTACATGTGCGCGCAGGCGTGCCCCGCCGACTGCATCACCATCGTCGCCGGCGAGCACCCGAAGATCTCCTACGAGAAGTATCCCGTCGTGTTCGACATCGACATGCTCCGGTGCGTCTACTGCGGTTTTTGCGTCGACGCGTGCCCGAAAGACGCCATCTGGATGACGCGCAACTACGAGATGGCCTTCTTCAACCGGCAGGAAGCGATCTTCGGCATCGACAAGCTGCGGGAAGCGCCGGGCTCTGAGGTCAAGGACGGCTACGGGTACCGGCCCTACTATCCGGGCGACGGGACGGTCCCGCCGCCGGATGCGTCTTCCGAGAGGATCAACCCGGGAGACGGCGAGCGAGCGGGCATGCGGATCCACGGGACGCTGCCGGCCTATCGTCCCTCGGCCCCCCAGGTGGCCCGGGACCCGGCAGCCCCGTAGGCGAAAGGCGCCGAGTTCAGGGAGGCGCCGGCCCCGGCGGGGGCAGTGGGCTACGCCACGGAGGTTCCCTCTTCCCGAGCGCGGGGACGCCGTAATCGGGTCTGATTTTCGGTATCGCCTTCCCGGTAATCACTGCCCCTCCCCCCAGCCCTCTCCCCGGCGCGCGGGATTGACACACACAGTGGCGATGCGCCACGCCTGCGTGCGGGCCCCTCACCCCAACCCTCTCCCCGAGCGCGGGGCGAGGGGGCGGAGCTGCGCTACCACCACGAGGATGGCTAAGCTCGCAGCGGGAGGAGTCTCCTGACCGAAGGGAAGGAGGAGCCTCCCGCTGCGGGAGCCGAAGCGAACGAAGGGACGAGGCGAACGGTCGAGGCCGCATCCGGCCGAGCCGTTCGCCGGTGCCATCGCCGCGCCCGGCGAAGGCACGTCCCGCAGGGAGCGAAGGCGACGGTTTAGTTTCCCCGCCCCGTCGTCGGGGCGTGACCGTCGGTCTTGTGAACGGCCTCGACCGTGATCTCGACCTCCTCGTCGGAGGCGCCCTGTTCCTTCAGCTTGGCGGCCATCAGCGCCTCGTGCTGGCAGATTCCGCAGCCCGCCGCGTGCTCAGTGGTGAAGCAGGTGAGGAGCGTCTTGTGGTGCTCCCTGGGGCTCTCTTTACATTCGCAGAAGCAGTGGAGTCGATCCATGGTGTCCGGATATTTTTTCGCGGCCTCGTAGGATTTTTTAACATCCGGATTGTCCCAGCTCGAGAACTTCGCCGGGTCTAAGACCGCGCCCCGCTCGAGACAGCTCGTGCACGAATTCTGCTGGCCGCCCGCCGCGGGCTTCGCGCCGGCGGTCTTCGCGGGCGCCGAATGCTGGTGTTGCGCCGCGGCAAACGTCGAAGCGGCCATCAGGGACACGATCGACGCCGCGAGAAGCAGGCCCCGGGATGTCTTTTCCGCAGGAATTCGGCTCATGAATCCTCCCCAGGTTCAGAACGCGACGTTGGGTCCGGTTGTTCCCGCCCCGCGCCGCCGGCCGCTCAGCGCAGACCCTCCATGATTTCCGCCAGGGCTTCCGGGCCGGGGCGGGTCTGCTCGAGCGACATCGAGGCGAGGGGCTGATCGGGAAGGCCGAGCAGCGAGAGAAAATCCTTCTTTTCGGGCTCCACATAGATCAGGCCGGTCAGGAACTCGCCCTTCTCCTTGGCCTCGTGGAGCAGCGCGTACGCCGACGTCTTGTTCATGGCGTCGTAGTCCGCCCGCAGCTTCTTCAAGCGGATGTGGGAGCCGTCGTGCAGCGCGACGTCCTGGGTCGTTCCGGGGTCGTAATCCACGTGGATGTCGTCGAAATAGGGGACGAACCCGATCTCCTGGATCGGGATCTCGTGGTCCTTGGCCCACTTGTACGATTTGGTCGAGCTCTCGTGGTTGTTGAAAGTGACGCACGGCGAGATCACGTCGAGAAGCGCGGTTCCGCGGTGGGCGATCGCCCCCTTCAACAGGCCGAGGAGCTGCTTCATGTCTCCCGAAAACGAGCGCGCCACGTACCCGCAGCCGAGCTCGATCGCCATGGCGCAGAGGTCGATCGCCGGGAGGTCGTTGACGACGCCGCTCTTCAGCTTCGAGCCGAAGTCCGCAGTGGCCGAGAACTGACCCTTCGTCAGGCCGTACACGCCGTTGTTCTCGACGATGTAGATCATCGGCAGGTTGCGGCGAAGAAGGTGGACGAACTGCCCCGCGCCGATCGAGGCGGTGTCGCCGTCTCCGGACACGCCGATCGTCAGGAGGTTGTGGTTCGCGAGCATTGCGCCCGTCGCCACAGCCGGCATGCGTCCATGGACCGCGTTGAAGCCGTGGCCCCGGTCCACGAAATACGCCGTGGTCTTGGAGGAGCAGCCGATCCCCGACATTTTCGCGACGTTGTGAGGCGTCACTCCCATCTCGAAAAAAGCCTGGGTGATCTGGCGCGTAATCACGTCGTGACCGCAACCGACGCAGAGGGTGGACTTCCCGCCGCCGTACTCCTTGACGGACAGGCCGAGACGGTTGGCGGGCGGCGCCTTGGGCTCTACGGTCGAGGACATCAGCTCTTCTCCCCGGCTTCGAGAGCCTCGATCACCGTCTCGGCGTCGAGGGGAAAGCCGTCGTAATGCCGAATGGATCGCAGCCGCGCCGCGTCGGGCCCGACTTCGAGAGTCAGCAGCGAGAACATCTGGCCGTCGCGGTTCTGGTCGACGACGTAGACCCGCTCGTGCTGTGAAATGAACTGTCTCGTTTCCGGTGTGAACGGGAGAGCGCGGATTCTCAGGCAGTCCGTCGCGATCCCCTTGCGGGCCAGGATGGTCCGGGCTTCCTGCACGGCGAAGTCGGACGAGCCGTACTGCACGATCCCGATGCGGGAGCCCTCGCCCTCGATGACCGGCTTCGGCACGTGCAGCCGCGCCGTCTCGAACTTGCGCGAGAGCCGGTCCATGTTGTTTTTGTAGTCCTCCGGGCGCTCCGAGTACGTCGCGCGCTCCGTGTGCCCCGACCCGCGGGTGAAGTAGGCGGCGGCCGGGTTGTCGATCGTGCCCGGGAGCGTCCGCCAGGGAATGCCATCCCCGTCCACGTCGCGGTACCGGGCGAATTCCTTGTACTTCTGCGTGTGGGCCGAGAATTCTTCCGCGTTCCGGATCACCTTGCCGCGGTCGAACCCCTTTTCGGGATAGGGAAACGGGTCTGCCATCCAGTTGTTCATCCCGAGGTCGAGATCCATCATCACGAAGACGGGAGTCTGGAACCGCTCCGCGAGGTCAAACGCGTCCATCGACAGGGCGTAGCACTCCTCGACCGAGGCCGGAATCACCAGGATGTGGAACGCGTCGCCCTGCGACAGGCAGTAGGTCGAAAGAATGTCCCCCTGCATGGTGCGGGTGGGAAGCCCGGTCGACGGACCCACGCGCTGCACGTCGAAAATGACGGCCGGGATCTCGGCGTAGTAGCCGAGACCCACGAACTCCGCCATGAGCGAGATGCCGGGACCCGAAGTCGTGGTCATCGAACGGGCCCCCGCCCATCCCGCTCCGAGAATCATCCCCGCCGCGGCGAGCTCGTCCTCCGCCTGCACGATGGCAAACGTGGGCTTTCCGCTGATCGGGTCCTTTCGATACTCGCGGCAGTAGTCGATCAAAGACTCCGCGAGGGAAGACGACGGTGTGATCGGGTACCACGCGACGACGTTGACCCCGGCGAGCATGCAGCCGATCGCGGCGGCGGCGTTGCCGTCGATGATGATCTTCCCGGCGGTCTTGTCCATCCGCTCGAGCCGGAACGGATCGCTCTTCCTGAGGTTCTTTTCGGCCCATTCGAAGCCGCCCTGGATGGCGGTCCAGTTGACCTCGATCGCCTTTTCCTTGCCGTGGAACTGCTTCGACAGGGCCTTCTGGATCTCGTCCCGGTCGACGTTCAACAGCCACGCGGCAACGCCGACGTAAATCATGTTGACGACGAGCCGCCGAAGCTTGCCGTCGTGAACGAGCTCTAAAACCAGCTTCGAGAAGGGGACGGCGTAGAAGTGCACGTCGTTGCGGAGCGTGTCGAGTTTCAGGTTTTCCTCGTAGATGACGGCGGCGCCGGGATGGACGGTGCGGACATCCTCGTGCGCCGTCTCCGGGTTCATGCAGATCAGGACCCCGACGTCCCGCCGCCGGGCGATAAATCCCTCCTTGGAGGCGCGAATGGTGAACCAGGTCGGAAGGCCCTGGATGTTGGAGGGGAACAGGTTCTTACCGGAGACGGGGATTCCCATCTGGAAGATCGCCCGCATGAGGATGCTGTTCGAGGACTGGCTGCCGGACCCGTTGGCCGTGGCCACGTGGATCGAGAAGTCGTTCACGATCGAGGGCCCGGGAGGGGCCTCCGAGGGGACCTTTTCTTCGAGGACAGCGCTCACGGAGGACTCCTTTGGCGTCATTCCCGCGCGATTTCGGGGAGTCGGGATGATAACAAACCGCACCCGCAAGGCGCTATGCGGTGTCAGACGCACGCTGGCGCGCCGGCCCATAGAATCGCGGCGGAGGTTCCCGCATGACCAGTCGATCCCTCCCGAGAGCGGTCTCCGGATTTCTCCTCCTGCTTTTCATGGGGGGCGCCGCGCAGGCGCGTCCCTTCCGGTTCGACGATTTCGCGAGAGTGCAGCGGGTGGGGGGATTCAGCCTTTCGCCCGACGGCCGTTGGATCGCCTATGCAGTCGCGACTCCCGACGTCCTGGCGAACCGGTCGCCCTCCGCGATCTGGCTCGTCTCGGCCGAAGGAGGCGCCCCCCGCCGGCTGACCTCGGGAGAGAGCCGAGACTCCGATCCCGTTTTCTCACCGGACGGAAAAACGGTCGCGTTTCTTTCCAATCGCGGCGGCGGGTCCCAGATCTGGCTCGTGGATCTCGCCGGCGGAATCCCTCGGAAGGGGACGTCCTTTCCGGCGGACGTGAACGGTTTCCGGTGGTCGCCGGACGGCCGCGCGTTCTTAGTCGCGTCCGACGTCTTCCCGGACTGCCGGGACGTGGCGTGCCTCGAAGCGAAGATCAAGGCGCGGGAGGGCGCGACGATCAAGGCGCGCGTCGCCGAACGTCTCCTCTTCCGGCACTGGGACGCCTGGCAGGATGGGCTGCGCAGCCACGTCTGGAAAATCCCGGCGGTTCCTGGCGGTCCCGCGGCGGTCGATCTGACGCCCGGCAACTCCGACGCGCCGACGTTCGCGGTCGGCGGGGGAGAGGACTACGACGTGTCCCCCGACGGGAAGGACTTCGTATTCGGGTCGAACGCGGACCGCGTCCAGGCCACCACCACGAACGCGGACCTCTGGATCACGGCCTTCGGTGGAGGCGGCAAGCCCGCGAACATCACGGCGCCCAACCTCGCCTTCGACGGCTCGCCCCGTTTCTCCCCGGACGGGAAGTGGATCGCCTATCGCGCGCAGAAACGGCCGGGCGTCGAGTCGGACCGTTTCACGCTCATGCTTTTCGAGCGCGCCACCGGCCGCGCTCGAAAGCTGACGCCCCGGTTCGACAACTGGGTCGAGGGATTCACGTGGGCGCCCGATTCCCGGGCGATCTATTTCGCTTCGACGGTCAAGGCCCACGGAACGATCTTCTCGATCGGACTCGACCCGGGTACGCCTCGGCTTCTCTGGACGGGCGGATCTCTCGCACACCTCCGGGTCTCACCGGATGGCCGGCGGATCTTCTTTCAGGCGAGCCGCGCCACGCGCGCTCCCGAAATTTATGCGCTGGATGCCGGAGGCTCCGGGACCGCGGCCGCCGTCACGCACACGAACGATGCATTCTGGAACGAGGGCGCCTTCGGGTTGAACGCCGCGGAACGGTGGGTGACGGCCGCGGACGGCGTGAAGCTGCACGGCTGGCTGGTGCTTCCGCCGGGGTTCGATCCGTCACACCGGTATCCCGCGGTGCTCCTCATTCACGGGGGCCCGCAGGGAGTCTCCGATGGCTGGTCCACCCGCTGGAACCCGCAGGTCTTCGCCGGCTATGGGTATGTGGTCTACGCGGCCAACCCGCGCGGCTCGACCTCCTTCGGGCAGAAGTTCGTCGACGAGATCACGGGTGACTGGGGAGGGAAGGCGTACAACGACCTGATGCGTCAGGCCGACGACCTGGCATCGTTGCCCTACGTCGACAAGGCGAAGATGGGCGCGGCGGGCGCCTCCTACGGCGGGTGGATGGTGAACTGGCTGATGGGGCACACGGACCGGTTCGCCGTTTACGTGTCGCACGACGGCGTTTTCGACAGCGGTGCCATGGCCCTCGAGACCGAGGAGCTCTGGTTCCCTCATGCCGAGTTTGAGGGATGGCCGTGGAGCGACGACGTATGAAGTGGAATCCGGCGCGGTTTGTCGACAAGTTCGCGACCCCCACTCTCGTCGTGACGAGCGAGAAGGACTTTCGCGTTCCGTTTGGCCAGGGGCTTCAACTCTTCACAGCGCTCCAGCTCAAAAACGTTCCCTCGAAGCTGCTGATGTTTCCGGACGAGGGACACTGGGTCTTGAAACCCGGCAACTCGCGCCTGTGGCACGCGACCGTCATGGACTGGCTGCACCGCTACCTGGGCGGCGCGGAGGCGGACGCGAAGGCTCTCGAGACGGCGTACTCGGTCGCGAGATAAAAGCGAGTGGGAAAGAAGAGGGACCCGGTCGAAGTCCCGATCTAGCTCCCCGCCTCGGCCGGAACGCATCTGTCGGACGCCCACTCGCGCAGGGCGGCGATCTGCTCGCCGCGCACGACGG